>NZ_CDSBIE010000014.1:0-49439 GCF_977113345.1 Adlercreutzia sp. CNCM I-6216 | reverse complement strand
GGGTCGAGGAGGTATCTGGACGTGTCGCTGCTGGACGAGTGATCATGCCGACGGCTGGCGGTCGCCTGCTGGAATTTGCGCAAGATTATTGACAGTACCTTCATGGACGAGGAGACCGCCAAGGCCAAGGCCGAGGCCATGAACATCACCGTGAAGGAGGACGCCGGCCGCGGCTGGCGCCAGGTGGTCGCCTCCCCGATCCCCAGGCGCATCGTCGAGTTCGACGCCGTGCGCGATTTGGTGGAGGACGGCTACGTGGTCGTGTCCACCGGCGGCGGCGGGGTGCCGGTCTTCGAGACTAAGGGCGGCTACGTGGGCACGCCCGCGGTCATCGACAAGGACCGCTCGAGCGCGCTGATGGCCTCGGAGCTTAACGCCGACATGCTCGTGATCCTCACCGCCGTGGAGAAGGTGTGCGTCAACTTCAACACGCCGGAGCAGGAGCAGATCTCCGAGATGACCGTGTCCCAGGCCCGCGAGTACATCGCCCAGGGCCAGTTCGCCCCCGGCTCCATGCTGCCCAAGGTGGAGGCCTGCATCGACTACGTCGAGAAGTACCCCGAGGGCAAGGCCCTCATCACCTCGCTGGAGTGCGCGGCCGCCGGCCTTCGCGGCGAGACGGGTACCGTCATCGTCGCCTAGTCAAAGCTTGGGTGATGTGAAAGTAGTCCATGTTGGCATCGCGTTTTCTTACTGCAGGCAAAGGCTTCATTAAGTTTGATGGAGCCTTTGCGGTATTGTAAATGGAGGATATAAGCCCTTTTCATCACCGCATTATCGTGGCAAAAGGCGCACGGTGCCCATAGCGATTGCAGAGAGTTCGCAAGGGTGTTTTCTCTGCAAAGACCGACGAACACAGGAGAATGCAATTAATACAAGAGAGTTAGCGAATCGCAAATGAGGTGTTGCACATGGATGATGACGTTCGAAGGAAGCAAAATGAAATAATCATCGGAATATATACTACTCCTGTGGAAGATTTGCTGATTAGCTGCTGCGAGGGCTTACGCGAAATTATTCCTTTTGATCATTCGTATACAGCCCTTAACGATCAATCCGATCGATTCAAGGCGGCTTTCAATTATCAAAGTATGGACACTGACGAAGAAACCACGGCTCTTTACGCGGATTACTATCACACCATTGACTATCTTTCGTGGTTTTATAATCAGGGGATACCAGCAACGGTTCGATCAACGGATTTAGTGCCTCCGGAAGTAATTGAGCAATCGCGCATTCATCAGGAATGGGAAAGCCGCATGGGCATTTTTTATACAGCGACTGCGTGCATTGCCACAGACGGTATACTTTTTGGGACGATTTCCTTAATGCGCGCAAAAGAGCAGGGAAATTTTTCCGATGAGGAGATGCGCATACTGAATGAGGTCAATGAGCATCTCTGCAATCGTTTCAGGCTCGCCTATCCCAATGGTGTGAATCGCTTTATGATGGACTGCAATGTCGATAGCATAATTGCAACTTACTCTCTTTCCCAACGCGAGTGGGAAGTGTGCAGTCTTTTAGTTAAAGGTATGTCTCGCGCGGAAATTGCCGATAGCCTAAGTATTAGCAAGAACACTCTCAAGCATCATGTCGCTAGCATTTATCGCAAGATGCATGTATCGAATGGAATGCAGTTTTTTGCAGCGTTCAACCGAGCTCTGAAAAATAATGATAATTCAAAGAGCGATAGCGATATAACATGAGGACTATCGAATTACGCAGAGCTTTCTAGTGATATTTCATTGATTTTGCGAAACAAAGGGATGTGTAGCGGCTTGGTGGCCGTTAGGAGCTTAAATCCTTCTATTAAATAGTATTTCCCCAGGTAAAGCCCGTCATCGAAATCGGCGATGGCGGGCTTTACGCTTTCCGTATGCCGATTCGGCTTGCTTCGGGAGTGGGGTTCTGGTTTCATACTGGCTTACCGAAACAACCCCCGATACCTGCGAGCAAGGAGCAGTGATGGCGAAGAAGAACATTCCCTACGACCAGAAGTACTACGATCCCGAGATCGAGTGCATGCCGCGTCCCGAGCTGGAGCAGATGCAGCTCGAGCGTTTGCAGGAGATGGTCCAGTACGCCTACGACAACACGGTGTACTACAAGCGCTCTTTCGACGAGGCCGGTGTGGCGCCCTCCGACATCAAAACCCTGAAGGACCTGGAGAAGTTCCCTTTCATCGATAAGAAAACCGAGCGCGAGACCCAGCATGTGGGAACGTTTTTCGGCGAGATGTGCTCGGTGCCCGAGGAGGACGTCATCTTCATGGCCACCTCGTCTGGCTCCACGGGCGTTCCCACGGTAAGCCCGTTCACCCAAGAGGACTTCGATTTGTGGCAGGACACCGAGGCGCGCCTGTTCTGGCAGGCCGGCATGCGCCCGACCGACCGCTACGTGCACGGTTTGAACTTCGCCCTGTACGTGGGCGGCCCCGACGTCATCGGCGCCCAGCGCCTGGGCGCGCTCGCCATCTGGGTGGGCGCGGTGCCTTCCGACCGCCTCATCTTCGTGCTGCAGCAGTACCAGCCCACGGTCATCTGGACGTCACCGTCATACGCCTGGACGCTCGGCGAGAAGATCAAGGAGAAGGGCCTCGACCCGCGTACCGACTTCTCTATCCACACCATCATCGTGGCCGGCGAGCCGGGCGGCTCCATCCAGAGCACCCGCGAGGCCATCGAGGAGCTGTGGGACGCGAAGGTGGTCGACTTCTTTGGGCTCTCCGACATCTACGGCGCCTGCGCGGCCATGTGCGAGGCGAAGGACGGTCTGCACATCGTGGAGGACCAGATCCTCGTGGAAACGGTGGATCCGGTCACCGGCGAGGTGCTCGAGCCGGGCAGCGTGGGCGAGCTCGTGTACACCACGCTCATGAAGAAGGCCCGCCCCATGATCCGCTTCCGCACGGGAGATATCGGCTACTTCTCCACCGAGAAGTGCGAGTGCGGCCGCACCTTGGGCCGCATCCACATCACCGGCCGCAAGGACGAGATGTTCATCGTGGGCGCCGTGAACGTGTTCCCCTCCGACGTGGAGTACGTGGTGCGCGCCGAGAAGGGGCTCACCGGCGAGTACCTCATCCGCGTGTACGACGAGAACTTCTCCACCCGCTACGAGGTGTCCGTGGAGCGCGCCCAGGGCTCCGACGAACCCTTCGACGCCGTGGCCGCCCGCGTGACGGCGGCGCTGAAGGCCCACACCGGCGTGAAGCCGGCCCGCGTCATCGTCTACGACGCCGGCAAGCTCGGCACGTCCTCCGAGCACAAGGCGAGCCGCTTCATCGACGAGCGCGGCAGCGCGAAGTAGGGCAACGAACGTGCAAGCCGATGGTCGGGCGCGGCTATTTCGCTCGACCATCGGGTATCATTCCATTTGAAGAGATCCCACCGAAGAAGGGAACCTACATGACCTCTTACGACTTCGCCATTTCCGGGCAGCACTACTTGTTCGACGTGCAGTCCTTCGCCCACACCATCCTGGCGGCCGGCGGCGACGCCTTCTCCTACGCGCTTTTGGACCGCACGACCCAGGGCGTCATCGACGACGTGGCCTCCGGGGCCGCCGAGCTGGGCGTCATCATGCAGACCTCCGAGACGGAAAGCGCCCTGAACGAGGCGCTGGCCGAGGCGGGCCTCGCCTTCCACGAGCTGGCCGTCTCCGCGCCGCTCGTGGCCCTGCCGTCAAGCCACCCCTTCGTGAACGCGAAGAGCCTTACCCTCGAGCAGCTGGCCGACTTCCCCTACGTATACTTCGATCAGGGGGAGGACGCCCCCATCGCCTTCTTTGAGGAGGCCCTTTCGCAGGTGCCGCGCGCCAAGAAGGTGGCCTGCACCGACCGCGCCTCGCTCACCGAGCTCATCATGGCCATCAACGGCTACACCGTGACGAGCGGCATCCTCGTGGGCATCACCGACGGCAGCGCGCTCACCACCATCCCGCTTGAGACCGACCTCAAGCTGCATCTGGGTTACGTGACCGCCGACAACCGCGAGCTCTCCGTCATGGGCGAGCGCTTCGTAAGCCACCTGAAGCGCAGCCTCGACCTGTATGCCAATCGATAGGGAGTAGCAATGCTGCCGGTGGGGCAATCGCAGGTATAATGAAGGGACGGGTGAGAGACCCGTCCCTTTTTATTTCACGTAAGGAACCACTATGTTGGAATTCATTTGGCATGCCCGGGGTGGGCAGGGGGCCTTTACGGCGGCCCGGTGCCTGGGGGCGGCCGCAGCGCTGTCGGCAGGCGCCTATGCGCTGGCGTTCCCCACTTTCGGCCCCGAGCGGCGCGGCGCCCCCATGCGGGCGTTCACGAAGATCGACACCGCTCCCATTGGCGACCGCAGCGCCGTGCATCGGGCCGCGTTCGTCATCTATTTGGACGAGACGCTCGTGGAAGACGGCTGGGAGGACGAGCTCGCCCCCGGCGGCCTCATGCTGCTGAACACGAAGCGGGCCCTTGACGACCCGCGCATTCTGGGAATCGACGCCGATGGCATTTCCGCTGCCGTGCTCGGCCGCCCCATTCCCAACACGGTGTTTCTCGGGGCCATTCCCGCGCTCACGGCGGCCGTGACCATCGAGGACATCCATGCCGGCATCTGTGCCACCATGCCCGAGAAGCTGCACGCGAAGAACTTACGCATCGTGGATGCCGCCTTCGCCGAGGTGGCCTCCCGCGAGATCGCCGCCACGCGCGACCTGGTGGCCGCCGAGCAGGCGGCGACGGATGTGACCGCCGTGCTTTCCGAGAAGGACGCTATGTTCTCGCTGGCCGCCGAGATGCTCGTCGAGGGAGAGGGGAGGGATTTCGATGTCCGCGATTGCTAGTCAGAGCCGCCGCCCCTTCACGCCCACGTTGCGCGAAGGACTCGCCGCGCGTCCGAGCCAGTTCGCCCGCTCCACCTGCTTTGAGGCGGGGCACCTCACCTCGGTGAACGCTGGGTGGCGCAGCGTGCGGCCCGTCATCGATGCCGAGCAGTGCACGCTCTGCCTTAACTGCTATATGTACTGTCCCGACGGCACCATCGCGAAGGTGCGCGACGACGAGGGAGTGTGCGTGGCCGTCGTCGTCGACTACGATTTCTGCAAGGGCTGCGGCGTGTGCGCGAAGGTATGCCCCGTGCCTTGCATCGCCATGGTGGACGAGCGCGCCGGCGAGAACGAAGGGGCGGCTGAGACGGCCGAGACCCTGGATGAGACCTCGCCCTCGAGTGGCGTTGCCGGGGTTTCGGGTGTCTCGACCGAGCGAGTTCCGCAGCGACGGGAACAGGACTCAATGTCCTGTTCCCCAAAGCGAGGACTGTCTGAGCGAATCGAGATTCCCGAAACCCCCACTGGGAAGGGAGGCTTAGCATGAGGAAGTTCCTTTCCGGCAACGAGGCCTTCGCCGAGGGGGTGCGGCTCGCCCGGCCCCAGGTGATCTCCGCCTATCCCATCACGCCCCAGACCACGGTCGTGGAGGCGCTCGCCTCCATGGTCGAGGACGGCAGCCTCGCCTGCGAGTACCTGCACGTGGAAAGCGAGCACACGGCGCTCTCCGCCGCCATCGGCGCGTCCGCTACGGGTGCGCGCACGTTCACGGCCACCTCGTCCCAGGGGCTGCTCTACATGGCCGAGTGCCTCACCTACGCCTCGGGCGGCCGGTTTCCCATTGTGATGATGAACGCGAACCGGGCCCTCGCGTTGCCTTGGAACATCTACGGCGACCAGCGCGACTCGCTGTCGCTGCTCGATCATGGCTGGATCCAGGTGTATGCCGAGAACAACCAGGAGGCGCTCGATCTGGCGCTCATGGCCTATGCCGTGGCGGAGGATCCCCGGGTGAGCCTGCCGGTGATGGTGAACGTGGACGGCTTCGCGCTCACCCACACCTACGAGTCGGTGGAGGTGCCCGCCGCCGCTGAGGCCGACGCCTTCCTGCCTCCCTACCGCACGGCCAACAAGTTCGATTTCGAGAACCCCGTGAACATTGGCTACTCGGCGGGGCCTGAGTTCAATCGCTACTACCAGTACTGGCACCACCGCGACATGCTGGCCGCCGAGGCGGTGGTGGAAGAGGTGGAGGCGCGCTTTGCCGAGGTGTTCGGTCGCACCTACCCCGGCATGGTGGACGCCTACCTTTGCGAGGACGCCGATTTCGTGCTCGTCACGCTGGGCTCGGCGGCCGGCCTTGCCCGCGATGTAGCCGACGAGCTGCGGGCGCAGGGCAAGCGGGCCGGCGTGCTGCGCATCCGCTATCTGCGGCCGATGCCCGATGCCGCGCTCGCCCGAGCGCTGGCCGGCGCGGGCGCCGTGGGCGTGCTGGAGCAGGACATCTCCTTCGGCGGCACCGGCACCGTGTACGCGAATGTGCTGGCATCGCTCGCCCGTGCGGGCGTTGCGCGACCGAGCGCGAACTTCATCGGCGGCCTCGGCGGCGACGACATCAGCCGCGAGGCCATGCGCGGCGCCTTCGCGCGCCTGGAAGCGCTGGCAGCGGGGGAGGGCGCCTCGGGTGAGGTCGTCTTCCTCGGCATCGAAGAGGGAGAGGAGGAGCAGCGATGACGGTGAACGCGCGCACCATTACCGACGAGGAGTTCTTCTATGGGCACAAGGCGTGCCCCGGCTGCGGAGGCGCCCTGGCCGTGCGCCAGGCGCTCAAGGTGCTCGGCCCCCATGCGGTGGCGGCGCTGCCCGCCGGCTGCATGAGCGCCACCGGCTTCAACTTCCCGCAGCTGGCCTTCGGCAACAACGCGATGATCACGCCCTTTGCGGCCACGGCGGCGGTGCTCTCGGGCATCGAGGCGGGCCTGCGTGCCCAGGGGGCGGCGCCCGAGGACGTCATCGTAGTGGGTTTCGCCGGCGACGGCGGCACGGCGGACATCGGCCTGCAGGCGCTCTCCGGCGCTATCGACCGCAACGACGACGTGCTCTACATCTGCTACGACAACGAGGCCTACATGAACACGGGTATCCAGAAGTCGAGCCTCACCCCCTTCGGCGCCTCCACCACGACCACACCGGCCGGAAAGCGCGAGCACGGTTGTCTCACGCAGAAGAAGAGCCTGTTCGACATCGTGGCGGCCCACCGCATCCCCTACGCGGCCACGGCCTCGGTGGGGTATCTGAACGACTTCATCAAGAAAGTGGAACGAGCGCGCGATATCAAGGGCACCCGTTTCATCCACGTGATGGCACCGTGTCCCGTGGGCTGGGGCTTCCCTTCGGCCGACATGGTAGACGTGGCGAAGGAGATCGTGGATACGGGCCTGTGGTACCTCGCCGAGTATGAGGGCCCGGCGCTCACGGGGACGCCCGGCGGCACGTTCCGCCTGAACCGCGACCCCAAGCAGTTCAAACCCATCGAGCCCTACCTGCGCCGCCAGGGCCGCTTCTCCGCCGACGACGAAGCCGACCTCGCCCTCATCGAGCGCGCCCGCGACGAGCGCTGGGCCTACATGCGCGAGACGTGGGGGTAGGGAAGGGCTGCCCCTGCGAATAGCGGCGCTTTCGAACGCTGAGGGCGCGGGTTCATCTCCGAGGTTTGCCGCGCGAGAAGATGCGCTATAATGGCTTGCGACCGGGCGACCCCGGCGAACGTTAAGCGCCCATGGCTCAACGGATAGAGCAACGGACTTCTAATCCGTAGGTTGTAGGTTCGATTCCTACTGGGCGCACCAGAAAAGAAAACGGCCCCGTCGCAGTGACGGGGCCGTGGCATTTCTGGAGCGGGTGACGGGAATCGAACCCGCGTTATCAGCTTGGAAGGCTGGAGTTCTACCATTGAACTACACCCGCAGAGGCAGAGGGGATTATACCCCAATCCTCAAGGCTTTCGTCTCAAATCCGATGAATAATCCATTAAGCGGTCCACGCATGGCAATCGTGCGGCAACACCGAAGGGCGGCCTTTTCTGGAGCTGGTATCGGATCCGCGCGACTGCCTTTGGAGGATCGGGTGTCGCGAACCGGTGTCGATATCCGGAGGTTTGGAACTTGGGGCGACGAACTGCCTGAAAATGCACGAGATCGCGAGTTGTAAGCGTCCCGAGGGTGCGAATGACTCGGAACTGAAGGCATGCAAATCGGCTCCAATTCGCTGAGCAGGCATTTCTCGATAGCTTTTCGGAACGCGGGTCTTCATCGGCGGGATTGGACGCTTATAACTCGAGATCTCGTGCATTTTCGGGGTGCTTCGGCGACTGAGCGGGGCGCCAGCGTTAGCGAACCTCTGCCAAATAGGCGTTGGCGCTGCGGGGGAACTCGCGCTTGAAGGCCTCCCTCAGCAGGCGCTTGCCGGCAGCGCCCGGCGGCAGGGGAGAGCGGCTCTTCTCGAAGCCGTCCTCGACGAGGAACCAGCCCTCTCCATCGCGCTCGAGGATGAGGGAGCGGTCCTTCTTGAACGTCGCCAGAGTGAGCGACTTCAGCCCCTTGTCAGCCGGGGCGTTGAAGAACTTGGCTTGGGCCTGCTTCACGGGAACGAGCTTCATGGCGACCTCCTGTCGGGTGTACCTCAGCAGTCTGTCCGACTCTCGCCGATTTCGGACGCGCTTCCCGCGGCGATTGTACGTCGCGGCGCCTCCGCTCCAAGCGCCCCGACCCCCTCCTTGCCCAAACCGTTACGCGAGCTAGGGAAGAGAGGCGATACAATGGGCAGAAAATCACGGGAGTTGTCAAAAACGAGAGAAGAGGTGCTCATGGACATCGTTGTTGCGCAACCAGGGCACGTGGATGCCGTGGTCGCTATCACCGAGCAGGCCCGGGCTAACATGGCCGCTATGGGTATCGATCAGTGGCAGTGCGGCTATCCCGACCGGGGCACCTGGGAGGCCGACGTGGCGGCAGGTGCTGCCTACGTCGCCATGGACGAGGGACGCGTGGTGGCCGTGTTCTGCTACGCCGATGAGCCCGAGGCCGCCTATGAGACCCTGGAAGGGGAGTGGCTGACCGACGGCCCCTACGCCACGGTGCACCGCTGCGCCGTGGATCCGGTCTGTCGGGGTCGCGGCATCATTGGAAAGCTCTTCGCCTTTGCCTGCGAAAAGGCGGCTGCCGACGGCATGGTTTCCGTGCGCATCGACACCCATGCCGACAACGCTCCCATGCGCCGGGCGGTGGAGAAGTTCGGCTTCATCCCATGCGGCGACATCACGCTGACGGAAGGCCCCGAGGCCGGCGCCCCGCGCATCGCCTTCGAGAAGGTTCTAGGTTAGGTGGTCGAAAACGGGGGCCTCAACTGTATCGGGAAGGTGAAAGCGTGCGGATGACTTTGCGGGCGCTATAATGGCACCCGACCAGAGACTCGGGAGGCACCTATGACCGCAACGCGCATCTACACCTACGACTCCACCTTGCGCGATGGGGAGCAATGCGAGGGCATCACGCTCTCGCTGGCCGACAAGCTCGCCATCGTGCGGCGTCTCGACGAGTTCGGCATCGACTACATCGAGGGCGGCTTCCCTGCGTCGAACCCCAAGGACGTGGCCTTCTTCCGCGAAGTGGCGGCTATGGATTTGAAGCACGCCCAAATCGCGGCCTTCGGTTCCACCTGCAAGAAGGGCGTCGCCGCTGCCGAGGACCCCGGGTTGGCCGACCTCATCGCGTGCGGGGCGCCGGTCGCCACTATCGTCGGGAAGACGTGGGACGCCCAGGTGGAGCGCGCGCTGCAAACGACGCTCGAAGAGAACCTGCGCATGATCGGCGAGTCGGTGGCCCACTTGAAGGCGGCTGGCCGGCATGTGGTGTTCGATGCCGAGCACTACTTCGACGGCTTCAAAGCGAACCGCGACTATGCCCTGGCCTGCGTGGGGGCGGCCGTGGAGGCGGGCGCCGACTCGGTAGATCTTTGCGAGACCAACGGCGGCGCGCTACCCTTCGAGGTGGAACAGATCGTCGCAGCCACAGTCGCTGCCTTCCCGAGCCAGGCTTTCGGCATCCACTGCCACAACGACTCCGGTTGCGCGGTGGCCAACACGCTCGCGGCCGTGCGCGCCGGCGCCACGCAGGTGCAGGGTACCGTGAACGGCATCGGCGAGCGCGTGGGCAACACCGACCTGCTCACGGTCATCGCCGATCTGGAGCTGAAAATGGGCGCGCGCTGTGTGGGAGGCCACAGCCTCACCCAGCTCACGTCCGTGGCCCAGTACGTGGCCGAGCTCTGCAACGTGTCGGTGCCGGCGCACCATCCCTACACCGGCTCTTCGGCCTTCGCCCACAAGGGTGGCCTGCACGCGAGCGCCATTGCGCGGTTTCCCGCTGCCTACGAGCACGTGAGCCCGGCGGCGGTGGGCAACGCGAGCCGCACGGTGGTGAGCGAGCTGGCGGGGAAGGCCTCGCTGCTCGCGAAGGCGAAAAACCTCGGGTTCGACCTGGCAGCGGCCGGCGTGAACGTGCAGGCCGTGCTCGACGACATCAAGGCGCGGGAGGCGGCCGGGTTCACCTACGAGGTGGCCGATGGCTCGTTGGGGCTTCTGCTCATGCGCCATCTGGGGCTGTACGCGCCCGCCTTCACCCTGGAGAGCTTCCGCGTCATCGTGGACGACCGCGAGGACACGGGAGCCCTGGCCAAAGACGCGCTGTCCGAGGCCACGGTGAAGATTCACGTGGGGGAGGGGCGCTTCGTGGCCACGGGCGAGAGCGCCGGCCCCGTGGGCGCGCTCGACGCCGCGCTGCGCATGGCCATCCTGGAGTCGTACCCGCAGGTGGCGGCCATGGAGCTTACGGACTACAAGGTGCGCCTGCTCGACGAGTCCCAGGGCACCGACGCTATCACACGGGTGACCATCACCGCCACCGACGGCGTTGATACCTGGGGCACCGTGGGCGTCTCGGAAAACGTCATCGAGGCCTCTTGGAACGCGCTCGTCGATTCCCTGGAATACGGCCTTTTCCGCGCCCGCGTGCGCGCCTAGCCCTCCTGTCGTGCCTCGGCGAGGAGGAGGTCTACCATGCGGCCGTAGCTGCGGGTGCCGTCTTGCTGTTGGTTTGCCTTCAGATAGGCGTTGTTGGCGGCGTTGGAGGCCTCGGCCACGGGGCCTTCGAATTGTTTCAAGTATTCCGAGCGCGCGCGGCGGTCGGCCTTCACTTCTTCCGACAGCCCGTCGTTCACGGCCACGGCCGCATCACGATCGGCCTTGATGAGCGCCGAGAGCGCGTAGTCGTAGGCGAGCGAGTAGCCGCTGTAGCGTGTCAGCGGGTCACTTGCGTCCTTGCAGGCGAGGTACCCGATGAAGTTCGCTTCGTCTTCGCGCATGAAGCCGCATTGGTGGGCCATCTCGTGCCCCATGGTGGCGGGGATGGTGAAGAACGGCCCGTCGGTGTTGATGTTCGACTCCACGGTGAAGGGGAAGTACATGCCGGCGATGTCGGCGTAGCTCATCAGCTCCGAGAAGAGCACGGGCTTGGGAGGGGAGTACAGCGGACGGGCGAGCGCCGGATAGCGCTCGGCCAGGGCCTCCATGTTCGCGACGGTCTCGTGGGAGTAGGTCCAGAAGCCGCCGCGGGATTCGGCGTACTCGTCGGGAATCGCGGCCGCATCGGCATCGGTTCGGGCGGTACCTTCGGCGCCCGTCGTCGCGTCGCCGCCATTCGGCTCCGATTCCTTGGTCGCGCCGGCTGCCGCAGTTACCTCGGCACGCGTCTCGTTCATGTTAGCGGCCAGGTTCTCGCACAGCGCTGTCAGCTCTGCGGTGGAAGATTCCCTCAGCTCGAACCCGGCGTCCTCGGCGAAGGTGTGGCGGTAATAGTTCAGCCCGCACATGAGGGCGAAGATGCAGTAGGCCACCGATAGCACGGCGAGCATTGTGGCGACCGCGCGCCACGCCACGAACCGTCGCCGACCGCGTCCACGTACGAAGGCCACGAGGTAGAAGACGAGCCATCCGACGCAGAACGCGAGTGCCGCCACCACGATCCACTGCGCCACCGAGAACGGCGCCAGCGACGGCAGAAACCCCCACGCCGATGACAACCACGGGTAGATGCCCCGCGAGAACCACGTCTCGGTGAGCGACAGATTCGCACTCGCCGCCCACGTCAGCAACAGTGCTGCCGCGCCGGGCAGCAAAAGCCAAAGCCGCTTCAGCCGGTATGTCGGTGTTTTCTCCATAAGCGCTATTATGCAGATACGCGAGGGGGCAGGCAAAAGAAGACTCATATGGTAATGATTTTGTTTCCGCAAAAATCCTGCGCTTTTGCTCGGCAACGAGGGTTCTGCTATACTTTTCAAGCTATTTTCGGGACGTGGCGCAGTCTGGTAGCGCGCCTGCTTTGGGAGCAGGATGTCGCAGGTTCGAATCCTGTCGTCCCGACCATGAATCTAAGCTGCGAGCCCTGTCGAGCAATCGCGTTTGACAGGGCTCGTCTCTCCCTTACCAAAAAGCTCACCGAAAATAAAGAGCAGTTGGCCGAATTGGAAGTGACAAATAGGGAACGTCTCGTTTGCGCTGAGACAACCAAAGCCCCGGGCACCTGGAGCGACCCACAAGTTGTGGGACAGTAGGCGATGTCAAACACAACGGGCCTTGATACGACTTGGGGAAGCGAAGCTCCCGAAGCCGCGAGAAGTCTTGTGTGGCTGGCACGTTTCTATCTGTATCCGATCTAGGATAGGAGAGCTTCTATGCAAGGAGTAAACGTCAAAAGCGAGATCGGCAATCTCAAGAAGGTCATCCTTCACCGCCCCGGCGACGAGCTGCTGAACCTCACCCCGAACACCTTGGAAGAGCTGCTGTTCGACGACATCCCGTTCCTTCCCGTGGCCCAGGAAGAGCATGACGCCTTCGCGAAGATCCTTCGCGACGAGGGTGTCGAGGTCGTGTACCTGGAGGACCTCATGGCCGAGGTCCTGGACGCCAAGCCCGAGCTGCGCCGCCAGTTCCTCGATCAGTGGATCTACGAGGCGGGCATCCGCACCGACATGTACCACGACATCATCACCGACTATATCGAGAGCAACTACCCGAACACCAAGGACATGGTCATGAAGACCATGGCCGGCATCAACCTGCAGGAGCTGCCGCAGAAGGACACGCACCTGCTCGTCGACATGGTGTCCGATCGCTGCAAGCTCGTGTGCGCCCCGATGCCGAACCTGTACTTCACCCGCGACCCGTTCGCGATGATCGGCAACGGCGTGTCCATCAACCGCATGTACAGCCAGACGCGCAACCGCGAGACCATCTACGGCGATTACATCTTCAAGAATCACCCCGATTTCGTGGGTACCCCCGAGTATTACAGCCGCAACGATACCTTCCACATCGAGGGCGGCGACATCCTGAACATCAACGAGCACGTGCTGGCCATCGGCATCTCCCAGCGCACCGAGCCCGACGCCATCGATCACATCGCTCACAACATCTTCAACGACGAGACGAGCCCGATCGACACCATCCTGGCGTTCAACATCCCGGTATCCCGCGCCTTCATGCACCTCGATACCGTGTTCACGCAGATCGACCGCGACAAGTTCACCATCCATCCCGGCATCATGGGCCCGCTGACCGTCTTCGAGATCACCCCGGACGGCAAGGGTGGCACCAAGATCCGCGAGCGCAACGAGGATCTGGAGTCCGTGCTCTCCGAGTACGTCGGCGAGAAGGTCACGCTCATCCCCTGCGGCGGCGGCGACCGCATCGCGGCCGAGCGCGAGCAGTGGAACGACGGCTCCAACACCCTGTGCATCCGCCCCGGCACCGTGGTGGTGTACCAGCGCAACAACGTCACCAACGACGTGCTGTACAAGAACGGCATCAACTGCCTGGTCATGCCGTCCGCGGAGCTCTCCCGCGGCCGTGGCGGCCCGCGCTGCATGTCCATGCCGGCCTGGCGCGAGGCGCTGTAAGGCAACCCATCGCGCGGCTTGAAGCGCTGCGCATTGCTTGAGAATTTCCCGGCGGCCGGCCTGTCGGTCGGCCGCCATCTCATTGAAAGGAACGTATTATGCCCGTGAATATTTCCGGCCAGTCCTACCTCCGCCTGCTCGATTTCTCCACCGAGCAGATCGAGTACCTGCTGAAGCTCTCCAAGAACTTCAAGGACCTCAAGCGCACCGGCACCCCGCACCGCTACCTCGAGGGCAAGAACATCGTTCTCTTGTTCCAGAAGACCTCCACGCGCACCCGCTGCGCCTTCGAGGTCGGCGCCATGGACCTCGGCATGGGCGTGACCTACCTTGATCCGGGCAGCTCCCAGATGGGCAAGAAGGAGTCCATCGAGGACACCGCCCGCGTGCTCGGCCGCTTCTACGACGGCATCGAGTTCCGCGGCTTCGCCCAGTCCGATGTGGAGGAGCTCGCCGAGAAGGCCGGCGTCCCGGTGTGGAACGGCCTGACCGACATGTGGCATCCCACCCAGATGCTCGCCGACGCGCTCACCGTGCAGGAGAACTTCAACTACGACATCAAGGGTCTGAAGTTCGTCTTCTTCGGCGACCTTAAGAACAACATGGGCCGCTCGCTCATGGTGATGTGCGCCAAGCTCGGCATGAACTTCGTCGGCTGCGGCCCGAAGGACTGCTGGATGGACGATGAGCTCATCAAGACCTGCGAGGGTATCGCTGCCGAGAACGGCTGCACCGTGAAGTGCACCGAGGACGTGAAGGAAGCTGCCACGGACGCCGACGTCATCTACACCGACGTGTGGGTGTCCATGGGCGAGCCCGACGAGGTGTGGCAGCAGCGCATCGAGCAGCTGCAGCCCTATCGCGTGACCAAGGAGATCATGGCCATGGCGAAGCCGACGGCCATCTTCCTGCACTGCCTGCCGGCCTTCCACGACACCAACACCACCACCGGCGCCGACATCGCGAAGCGCTTCGGCGTGACGGAGATGGAAGTGGAAGACGACGTGTTCGAGTCGAAGCAGTCGAAGGTCTTCGACGAGGCCGAGAACCGCATGCACACCATCAAGGCCGTCATGTACGCCACGCTGCAGTAGCTTTCGTACCGCTACGGTAGCTGGCACATAGTTCGACACCTCGGGGCCGTGCGGAGTCGGGAGGGGAACCGCACGGCCCCCGTGTTTTGTCAGTCATTCGATTAAGGAGGGATAACCATGGCAGCTGCAGAGAAAGGCAAGAAAAAGAGGGCGCCTCTGTCCTCGTTCACCATCTTGCTCATCATCTTGGTGGTTCTGGCGATTGTCACTGTTATCATGTCCGCGTCGGGCGTCGAGGGTGTCCAGGGCGCGACGCTTTCCCAGGTGCTCACCGCGCCCGTGTTCGGCTTCCAGGACGCCATCGGCGTGTGCCTGTTCGTCATGATCCTGGGCGGCTTTCTGGGCATCGTCACCGAGACCGGCGCCCTTGACGCCGGCATCGCGGCCCTCGTGCACAAGCTGAAGGGCAACGAGCTCGTGCTCATCCCGATTTTGATGGCGATCTTCTCCATCGGCGGCACCACCTACGGCATGTGCGAGGAGACGGTGCCCTTCTACCTGCTGCTCGCCGCCACCATGGTGGCCGCCGGCTTCGACAGCCTGACCGGCGCGGCCGTGGTGCTGCTCGGCGCCGGCGTCGGCGTCATGGGCTCCACCGTGAACCCGTTCGCCGTCGGCGTGGCCGTCGACGCTTTGAACGGCATCGGCGTGTCCGTGAACCAGGGCATCATCATCGCGCTCGGCGTGATCATTTGGCTCGTGTCGCTCGCCATCGCCATCGTCTTCGTGATGCGCTACGCCAAGAAGGTGAAGGCCGACAAGGGCTCCACCTTCCTGTCGCTGCAGGAGCAGCAGGACATGATGAACGAGTGGGGCATGAAGGAGTCCGAGACCGAGGCCGCCGACGATGACGCCGCCGCGACGCCGAAGATGTCCGGCCGCCAGAAGTGGTCGCTCATCGTGTTCGCGCTCACCTTCGTCATCATGATCGTCTCGTTCATTCCCTGGGCCGACCTCGGCGTCACCATCTTCGATGCCGGCGCCACCACCCAGGAAGTGACGACCACCGTGACCGGCGAGGAGCTTGTGAGCGCCTACGACGAGGCGAACGGCACCACGACGACGCTTGCCGCTCCGGTTGAGGCCACCTCCGTTGCCGAGGAGGAGGTCACCCCGGCCTGGTCGAGCTTCCTGACTGGCGTGCCGCTGGGCAGCTGGTACTTCGACGAGGCCTCCACGTGGTTCCTGCTCATGGCTCTTGTCATCGGCGTCATCGGCGGCGTGTCCGAGAGCCGCTTCGTGAAGGCGTTCATCAACGGCGCCGCCGACATGATGTCGGTCGTGCTCATCATCGCGCTCGCCCGCTCCATCACCGTGCTCATGGCCAAGACGGGCCTTGACATGTGGATCCTGAACAACGCGGCCGCAGCGCTGACGGGCATGTCGGCGATCATCTTCGCGCCCTTGTCCTTCCTGCTCTACATCGTGCTGTCCTTCCTGATCCCGTCGTCCTCTGGCATGGCGACGGTCTCCATCCCGATTCTGGGCGGCCTGGCCCATCAGCTGAACTTCTCGGTGGAGACCATGGTCATGATCTACTCCGCCGGCAACGGCCTTGTGAACCTGTTCACGCCGACCTCCGGTGCCATCATGGGCGGTCTGGCCCTTGCCAAGGTGGAGTACTCCACGTGGCTCAAGTTCGGCGCCAAGCTGTTCGTGGTTCTCGGTGTGGTTTGCATCGTGATCCTCACGGCGGCCATGGTGATCCTGTCGTAGCTTCTCGGACTTGTGGTCGGTTTTGTGCACTTGCACAGTTCTGACCTGCGGAGACCGTTAGCGGGAGCGCCCGGGCACAGTGCTCGGGCGCTCCTGTTTTTCTCGGGCCGTTCATGCTATTATGGCCGCTTATAGGCGCGATTGGGTACGGCACAGCCCGCGCGCGTGGTAACGCCGACGTACTGAAGACGTACAGAAGAGGAAGTTAGATCAATGGAAATTCGCGAATCCCTCGAAGCGATCATCGATGCCGCGATCGATGCGGCCCGTGCCGACGGCTCACTTGAGCTGGCGGAGGCCCCGCAGGCAGCTCTTGAGCGACCTCGCGACGAGGCCAACGGCGACTGGGCGAGCACCGTCGCCATGCGCACCGCGAAGCTCGCTCACAAGAACCCCCGCGAGATCGCCCAGATCATCGTGGATCACATTCCTGCAAACGATATGATCGCCGCCGTGGAGATCGCGGGCCCCGGCTTCATCAACATCCGCCTGTCCGACGCCGTGCTGCAGGGCGTGGTGCGCGAGGTGCGCGAAGAGGGCGACAACTTCGGTCGCGGCACCATTCCCGAGGGCGAGCGCTACGTGAACCTCGAGTACGTGTCCGCCAACCCCACCGGCCCCTTCCACGTGGGCCACGGCCGTTGGGCGTCCTTGGGCGATGCCATGGCGCGCGTCATGCGCCACGGCGGCTACGATGTGTACGAGGAGTACTACATCAACGACCACGGCAACCAGATGGACGTGTTCGGTAACTCCGTGAACGTGCGTTACCAGCAGCTGCTCGGCCGCGATGTTGAGATGCCCGAGGCGTGCTACGGCGGAGCCTACGTGAAGGACATCGCCCAGGACATCATCGACCGCGACGGCGACAAGTGGCTGAACGTCTCCGACGAGGAGCGCGTTGAGGCCTTCCGCGAGATGGCTTACGACATGACGCTCAAGAACCAGCGCGAGGTGCTGGCCAACTTCGGCACCACCTTCGACAAGTGGTTCTCCGAGCGCTCGCTGTACGTTGAGGACGAGAACGGCGAGAGCGCCGTGTCCCGCTCCCTGGACGCCATGCGCGAGAAGGGCTACCTTTACGAAAAGGACGGTGCCCTGTGGTTCCGCTCGACCGATTTGGGCGACGACAAGGACCGCGTGCTCATCAAGGGCGACGGCGAGGCCACCTATTTCATGAGCGACGTGGCCTACCACTACGACAAGATGATGCGCGGCTTCGACCACCTGATCGATCTGTGGGGTGCCGACCATCACGGCTACATCAAGCGCTGCGAGTGCATGCTCGAGGCTTGGGGCTGGCCCGGGGCGCTCGAGGTGCAGCTGGGGCAGCTCGTGAACCTGTTCCGCGATGGCAAGGCCGTGCGCATGTCCAAGCGCACCGGCGAGATGGTCACCTTCGAGGAGCTCATCGACGAGGTGGGCGTGGATGCCACCCGCTACCTCATGCTCTCCCGCTCGGCCGACCAGCCCATCGACTTCGACATCGAGGTGGCGAAGAAGAAGGACGCCTCCAACCCGGTGTACTACGTGCAGTACGCCCACGCGCGCATCTGCTCCATCCTGCGCAAGGCGGCCGATGAGGCCGACGCCGCCGCCGTCGAGGCGGGGGAGATGACGATGGGCGAGCTCGCCGAGAAGATCATTCCCGAGGATTGCGACCTGACGCCGCTCACCCATCCCTCCGAGCTGGCGCTCATGCGCAAGATGGCCGACTTCGGCAACCTCATCGCCCTGGCGGCCCGCGACCGCGCGCCGTTCCGCCTGACCCACTACGCGCAGGATCTGGCGTCGCTGTTCCACCAGTTCTACACCAACTGCCACGTGCTCACCGACGACGCCGACGTGCAGACGGCGCGTTTGGCCCTGTGCGACGCCACCCGCATCGTGCTGGCCTTGACGCTGAACCTGCTGGGCGTGTCGGCTCCGGTGAAGATGTAGGTTTGGCGAGCCTGGCCGACTTGCGCTAGAATAGCCAACGCATCTGGGGCTGTAGCTCAACGGTGGAGCAGGGGACTCATAATCCCTTGGTTCTCGGTTCGAATCCGGGCGGCCCTACCAAGATTTCGAAAGACCCTCGCCGTATCGCGCGAGGGTCTTTTTTACGGGTTGCAGCGCTTGCAGGGGTCGTAGCCGTTGGCGATGAGGTTCTCGCGGGTGTCCTCGACGTCCTCGCGGTTCTTGGGGCTCATCTGGCCGACCGACGAGCAGCTCGGCAGGTGGAACTTCCTCGAGTTCGTGTTCAGCACGTACTCGGCGACGCCCTTGCCCTCGTCGGAGCCCGTCGCGCCCTTCTCGGACGCCTCCCTGGCACCTGCGCCTTCGCTTGCGGCATCGGGTGCGCTTTCGGCTCCCGACACGTCGGGGAGGGGAGTGGCATCCTCCTCGAGCATCGATGCGCCTGTGCCGTAGTCGATGACCACTCCCGGCTGCACGTTGTAGCAGAAGACGTTGAAGGCCACGCCCTCGCCGCCGTCTTCCACGGACTCAGCCATCATGTGCACGCCGCGGGCCACCAGCTCGCTTCCCTCGAAGACGGGCGTCACGGCCATGAGCACGTGGTTGCCTGTGGCATCCACATAGTCGGCCACGGCGTTCTCGAAGGGCAGCATGCCCTGGACGTTCAAATAGCGCGTGCCGGTGATGAGGTTTCGCTCGTTGGCGTTCTCGCCCGTGAGCTGGTAGCCCAGAAGATGGCAGCGATTGAACAGGTACTTGCCCTCCACGAAATCGTACTTGGCCATCTGCCATCCGGAGGGGCGCACCTCGCCGATGGAACCGCGCTTCTCCGTGGGCTGGGTCTCGGGGCCCACGACGGCGAAGACGGCGGTGCAGCGGCCTAACTCGTCCAGCTCGTCGTAATGCTCATACCCGGGTTCGGCCGCGCGCTGCTCGTCGGTGAACACCGGCTCGCCGTCGTTCACGTAGACGTAGGGATTGCCATCGAAGGCGGGGATGTCGCGGTAGGAGAGGACGCCATCGTCGGTTGCGGATCGGTTTTCGCTAGCAGCTTCAGCATTCTGCTGGTTTGCGTCCTCTGCGGGAGTGGCCTGTGGCTCTTGCGAGTCGTCGGGCGCCCCCGTGCTCGCGAGCTCCGGGGTCGACTTATCGGTCGGCGCCTCATCAGCTGCCATCGAGGCACTGCATCCGGCCAAAGAGCTCATCGAGAGCAAGAATGCTAGAGCGATACCGATGGCGGGGGTCAAATTTTTGTGCTGCGAGGATCGTTGGGACATCGTCTTCTCCTAATCGGGGCCGCAAGCGCCTTCCCGACAAAAAACTGCGATAATATGGTCACAAAATCGAGTTTTGAACTCTCTATCTTCGATTCTGAACCCTATTTTGCTAGTTTAACGCCTCTTTTCCGCGTTTCAGTGCTGAAAATGACGGGTTTGCGGTTCACGAAGAGTTCAAAAGTCGATTTTGTGACCATTTTTGCGAAACTTTTTGCAAGAGCGCCCGTGCCCGACACTCGACGCTCTTTAGGGAAGATGGGAGTGCTCTCGTGAATGACCTTTTCGCGCGGACGCGGCTGCTGCTGGGGCGAGATGGTCTCGACCGCTTGGCGGCGGCTCGGGTGGCCGTGTTCGGCATTGGCGGAGTGGGCGGCTATGCGGTGGAGGCGCTGGCTCGCAGCGGGGTGGGGGCGCTCGATCTCGTCGACTCCGACACGGTGGATCCCACGAACCTCAACCGGCAGATTATCGCCACGATGGGCGCTATCGGGCGTCCAAAGACGCAGGTGGCGGCCGAGCGCGTGGCCTCTATCAATCCGTCGTGCATCGTGCGTCCTCGCCAGTGCTTCTTCCTTCCCGAGACGGCTGACCAGTTCGATTTCGCGGCCTTCGATTATGTGATTGACGCGGTGGACACGGTGAGCGCGAAGATCGCCCTGGTGGAAGCCGCCTTTGCGGCAGGTGTGCCCATTGTGTCGTCCATGGGCGCGGGCAACAAACTCGATCCGACGACGTTTCGGGTGGCGGACATCTACGAGACCTCGGTCGATCCGCTTGCCCGCGTCATGCGTCGCGAGCTGCGGCGGCGAGGCATTCCGTCGTTGAAGGTGGTCTACTCCACTGAGCCGCCGCTCGTTCCCGCGGATGACGACATGGCTGTGAAGGACGGTACGCGTCCGGCACCCGGCTCGGTTGCCTTCGTCCCCTCCGTAGCCGGCCTCATTCTCGGCGGGGAAGTGGTGAAGGACTTGGCGGCCTGCTAAAGCGCGCCGCGGCGTGCTCGTCGGCGCCGGGGTACTCGGAAACGGTCGGACGGTGGCGAGACGAATCAACGGGCGACGGGAGCGGTGCCGGCAGCGGCGACGGGAGCGGCGCCCATGGCGCGGGGAGCGGCATGGGAAAAATAACTCTTGCACCCAGGCTCTCTGTTGCCTATAATTCTGCCTTGCGCGAAATGGTGGGTGTGGCCTAGTTGGCTAAGGCGCCAGATTGTGGCTCTGGAGATCGTGGGTTCGAGTCCCATCATCCACCCCAGCGCGCTTGAAAATTTAGGGCTTGCAATTCTGAAAAGCTTCGCCTAGAATATTCAAGCGCTTTGCGCAGGAACCAAGTGCACCATTAGCTTAGTTGGTAGAGCAGGGGACTCTTAATCCCAAGGTCGAAGGTTCGAGTCCTTCATGGTGCACCACTGAAACACCAGGCCAGCGGCTCATCGTCGCTGGCCTTTTTGTTGCGTGAGGGAAAATTTGGCTGAAAATCCCTCACGCGTCCCTCAACGGTGGGGGGATGCTTCCCTCGTGATCACACTTCTGCGGCATACGTTGCCCCCTGATACCTGATGGCGAACCAGCCGTCCGAGGTCTTGCCCCACAGGTTTCCGACCGAGTCCGTATCCGTCGCCGTCACGGTCACGGTCGTGCCCACCGGGTAGGCCTTGCGCACGGCGTAACGCTTGCCCGCGCCCTCGCGCACGTTGACGCCCGATGGGGTGGTGATCTTGTAGCGCGCCTTGGTCTCAACAGGCTTGGCAGCGCCGAAGGACTCGCCGCGCAGGTAGGCGTTGACTGCGAGCCTCACGGCCTCGTAGTCGTAGCCCAGCGCCTCCAGGTTGCGCTTGCGCTGCGTGTCGTTTCCGTAGTCGCCGTTGACCACCTTGAGCACCAGGGCGCGGTCCACGGCCATGGCGCCAGTGGAGCCCTGGCCGTCGTAGGCCGGGCGGATGCCGCCGCAGATCGTGGAGTAGGCGCGCGTCCTCTCGGCCACCCTGCCGCCCGAGGTGTTTCCCTCGATGGTGGCGATCTTCTTTGCGGCGGCGTCGTTGGAGGCGACGATGCCGATGTGGTCGTCCGTGCTATCGGAGTCCCAGTCGAACAGCACGAGATCTCCGGGCCGGAGCTGGGACGCCGCGAGCGTCTGGCTGTGGTGGATTGACGGGCAGTAGGCCCCCGGCATGCCGGCACACGAGACACCCGCCTTGGCGAGCACCCAGGAGGCGAACATGGCGCAGTAGGCCACGCCGTTGGCGCCGTAGTCGTAGCCGCCGGGGCCGTCCACCTCGGCCTCGTACCATCGCCCGTACTTGGTGCCGCGCTCGGGGTCGTCGTAGCGGCAGTAGCCGACCTCGCCCCGCGCGATGCGCAGCACGTCGCTAGCGGTCGCCATCGCCGGCCTCCTTGACGGCTTCGATGAACTCATCCGTATTGAACTTCACGGACTTGGCCGCAGCGGCGGCGCACTGCTCCTCGTACTCTTGCAGCCCGTAGGCGCTCGCGTTGGGCGCCGGCTCCTCGTAGGTGAGGGCGCGGGCGCTGTCGCCGTAGCCCTCGGTGGTCGTGTCCACGGGAATGCCGATGAGCACCAGCACCATGAACACGGTGCCCACGAGGGACAGCAGCGCCTCCATCAGCGGGCCGTCGTATAGGTGGCCCGCCTGGATGCTCCCCAGCACCGCGAAGAGCCCCCACAGCTGGTCGAGCAGCATGAGGACGGCGGGGATGATGGTCAGCCAGAACCACTTCTGGCGAATTCTCACCTTCCAGTTGATCATTTCTTTCTCCCTTCGATCAGGAAACTGTCTATCTGGCCCACGGCGTCCACGAGGTCCGCCGTCGTCCCTATGCCGATCTTCTCGTTGAGGATGGCCTTGAGGGCGGTGATGACCACCTTCTCGCCCTCGGCCCTGTCCTTCAGCTCGGTCTCGTGGTCGTCCAGCCTGATCTCGGCGCCGTCCTGGCGCTTGCTCAGCGTGGCCACGTCGCGCTTGAGCTGGTCGATGTCGCGCTTGTCGTTGTCGAACATCTGGCGGAACTCCACGTGCTCCTCGTCGGCGTGGTCGAACCAGTTGAGAATCTCCTCGCGCAGCGAGTCGTCCCCCTGGATGGCGGCATCGATGATCTTCGAGGCCTTTCTGTCCACGACCTTCTCCTTGATGCCCAGGAACGAGTCCATAAGCGTGTTCACCGCCGGCCCGGCAACGATGATCGCGGCCAGCGCGAGCAGGATGACCTCGACCGGGTCGATTTCGGGAATGCTGAGCATCGGCGTCCTTTCTCTCTGGTGCGATTCTCCGCCGTCTGTCGCCCGTCCGCTGCGCCTGTTTCTTGCGCGGGAATCCCAGACGCCCATGCTGGGGATGCGGCGCAAAAGCGCCTGGGATTTACGAGAGAAAAGGAGCGACGAGATGAGGCTTGGCGACTACTACGAGGGCTACTACAAGGGCTATATGCGCTACCTGGCGCCGGGGACGGCCCAGGGCTACGACGGCGACTGGCGCAACCACATCGCGGGCGAGTTCGGATCGTGGGAGATGGAGGACATCCGGGTGCGCCACATCAACGCGTGGCTCGCCTCCGACCACTTCGCCGGCGTACCGGGCGCGGCAAGGAGCGCCTACAAGACGCTGCGGCAGATCCTCCGATCGGCCATGGGGGACGAGCTCTACAGCGACGAGGTCGTAGACCCCACCACGCGGGGCATCAGGCTGCCTCCCATGGACACGGGATACGAGGCGCCCTACCTGCGCCCGTCGGAGTTCCGCGAGATGGTTCTCGGCCTCATGGGCTTCGAATACGAGGCCACGGCGCTGTGCGGCCTGTGGCTGGGGCCTCGCAGATCGGAGCAGTGCGGGCTCAAATGGCCCGACATCGACCTGCGCACCGGCATCGTCCTCATAGAGCGCGGACTCCAGGTCATAGGGGGCGAGGTGGTTGAGACCAAGGTCAAGACCCACCGATCGAAGCGGCCACATATGCTGCCCCGCTCCGGCGTGATGAGGCTTCGGGAGATAAAGCGCGGGCTAGGGCCGAGACCGACCGGGTGGCTTCTGGGCGAAGACCCCAACCCCGACCGCTACGCGCGGCGGCTGCGCGCCTGGTGCAAGAAGCGCGGGCTGCCCTACGTGGCCCCGAAGTACTTCCGGCATACGTTCAGGACGCTTCACGCGATGGCCGGCACCGACGAGACCGAGGTGCAGAAGATGCTCGGCCACGAGTCGCTGGGCATGGGCTACCGCTACATGAGCCTGGACGAGGACGTGCTGCGCGAGGACCAGGCCGCCTACGAGCGCCTCATCCTGCGCGCGTAGGCTTACAAGTCCCAGAACGACACGGCCGTGGCGACGGCCCAGGCAACGGCGAACGGAGCTGTCGGTGTGAACTCAAGCCAGAACACGCGCCTTACCGCGCTGGAGAAGACCGCGAGCGCCACAGTCGGCGGCGTCGAGTTCGTGAGGCGCGGCGATGTGGTGACCGCCTTCTTCTCGTCGGACGTCAACTACACGGCGGCAGCATGGACTGATCTAAAGATATGCGACATCCCTGTTGGCTTCAGGCCGTCGCGCCCTGGGTTCGGCACCGCCGTGTGGCCCGGAGGGTCGGGAAGGATGATCGCATCGATGAACAAAACGCTGTTCGTCGCCCTGCTAGACAAGGCCGTATCGAAATCGAACATCTGGGGCGAGGTGACCTACTTCACCGACGACGCGTAGCCTTACAAGTCCCAGTGCCCCTTCGACGTTGGCGATCTCTACATCACTGCCAAGGCGGGCAACCCCGGCGAGAAATGGCCCGGGACGATCTGGGAGCAGATAACCGGCCGGTTCCTGCGCGCCGCGAACGACCTCCTCACCGGCGGATCGGACTTCGTGACGCTCAAAGAGGCCAACCTGCCGAGCCACGCCCACGGCGTGTCGCTGACGGCGGCGAGCGCCGGTAGCCACGGCCACTACCTCGTCGCCGACAGCAAGAGCACCTACCTCGCTACCTACAGGATATCGCCCACAACCGCATCGTCCGGCAACTGGTACGGCGTCTTCGACACTTGCGACAACGGCATCCGGAAGCCGGTCGGATCGACGGACTCGACATCCGCGAAGGCCGCAGGCGCGCACTCCCACAGCGTGAGCGGGTCTACCGGATCGACGGGCTCCGGCACGGCGTTCGACAACCGTCCCGCCTACCAGGACGTCTACGTGTGGAAGCGCATGTCCTAGTCTTACAAGTCCCAGATGCAGACTGCGAAGGGCATCAGCGACAAAGGCATCCCCAGCACGAAGCTGGCCGATGGTGCGGTGACAAGCGCGAAGATCGCCGACGGAGGGGTGGGCACCGCCGACCTGGCGGCGAAGGCGGTGACGGACGCCAAGCTGAGCGACGCCGTGGCCTACAAGGTCAACGGCGGCGGCATCCTCTGGTCGGGCTCGTGGTACGTCTCGAACGAGCAGACGGTGGCGCTGTCGCGCGGCGTGAGCGAGCAGCGCACCGGCATCGTCCTGGTCTTCTCGGCGTGGTCTGACAGCGGCGAGAACAACGCCTACTTCGCTTCGTTCTTCGTCCCGAAGCAGGCGGTGGCGGCCCATCCCGGCTGCGGGTGGACGTTCGACCTATCACCGGTGGACAAGGCCGGCATGTCGAAGTACCTCTACATCTCCGACAAGTCCATAAAGGGCGTGGCGTCGAACACCGGCTCCGCGACCTCGCCGGCGGGCCTGAAGGCCCAGAACCACCTGTACGTCCTCCGCTACGTGATCGGCGTCTAGGCCACGGGGAACACCACCTGCCCGCGCAGGTAGAAGCCCGTGGAGCCGGCCGTCCACGCCGTGGACGAGCGGTTCTGTATCCTCACGGTGTCGCCCTCCACAAGGCAGATGGCCTCCCTTTCGTGATGATCCTCGCAGGTGAGGCTCGCCGCCATCGACTTCGCCGATTTATAGCCGCCGGGCAGCTTGGCGGTGATGCTCCCCCACGCCGCGAGCGCGGCGGTCTTCAGGCAGTAGACCTGCATGATTCCGATCTTGCCGCCGAGGACGTACAGGGTGCCAAAATCGGAGACGGCGGCCTCGTAGGTGACCGCCAGCTTGTCGGACACGGCCGTGTCGGCGAGTTTCGCCGAGGTGACCGCCTTGGCCGCCAGGTCGGCAGTTCCGACAGCGCCGTCCGCTATTTTGGCGCTCGTTACCGAGTTCGCCGCGAGCTTCTCCGTGCTGACCGCACTGTTCGCGAGCTTCGCAGTCGCGATGCCCCCGGCGCTGATGCCGCCTGCCGCCTGCATCTGGGACTTGTAATTCCGGAACTCTTCCAGCAGCGCCATGATGTCGATGCTCTCATTGGCCAGCATCTCCGGCGCCTGGGGGTTGATGCCGTTGACGCGCACCGAGCAGATTGGCATCTCGCACACGGTGTCGCCGTCGTTGAGGTCGCCCTGTACGTAGCCGGGCTGCACGGGCGCGCCCGTGGTCTCCTCGCCCTTGTAGACCTTCAGCTCCACTTTTTCTGCAGGTGCCGTCTCGACGCGTGCCACGAGCAGGTCGATGCGGTTGTAGCCCGGCACGCCGTTGTCGATGTCCACCTCCTCGTAGTCGCCCTCGATCTCCCAGTCGTACCCGCAGACCGACCCCACGCCGAACAGCACGCGCAGGGTGTTGCTGTCGGTCATGGTGCAGGCCAGCTTGCTGCCTATCGGCAGCACGTAGCAGCCGTTGCCCAGGGTGCCGGCGTTCCAGTGCGCGACGTGCTTCGATTCGACGTGCTCCGTCCCCTTGTGCGATGTGATGAGGTGCGCCATGCTATCTCCCCTCGTTCGCGAACTCGGTCATGTCCCGGTCGTGGGTGTCCATGATGGACCGGTACTTCCTCGCGCAGTCGGGGCACAGCGTCAGGGCCATGGGCACCCCCAGCGTGTCGGTGTACACGATGTCCAGCCACTCCTCGTTGCGCTTGTCCTCCGGCGTCATGTACACGATGGGCAGCTCGCCGCCGGGGTGCACCGCCTCGGCCCTGTCGCACGCCACGCGCTCGTAGCCCTTCTCCCTCGCCATGCCTATACCTCCATCGCCGTCTTGGTCTCGTAGGTGATTTTCCGGCTGCTCACGGACGCGATCTTCTGGGCCACGTAGGTGATGACGCTCTCGCCGTGCTCCACCGATGTGCCGCCGACTATATCGTCAATGTCGTACCGGCCGTCGTCCGCCCCCTTGAGGCCGCACTCGCTCATCTCCTCCTGCATCTCCCGCAGGCGCTTGATGCCGTCCTCCTCAAGCTCGGGGGCCTCGGCGCTGGACGACTCGAACACCTCCTCGCGCAGGGCCATGCCGGCGATGGTCTGGGTCTTCGACACGTTGCCCGCCCTGTCTGCGTAGAGGTCCACCACGACGCGCTCCAGCCCCTCGCCCGTTCCCAGGCAGTGGAGGTGGTTCACGGGGCGCGTCCGGCGCAGGATGAAGTCCACGCGCTCGCCGTCCAGGCCGTCGGAGGTGTAGTCGCCGCGCGGAACGGCCGAGAGCACCGCCTTGCGAAGCGCGGAGTCGTAGCGGATACGCAGCTTGGCCCCGGCGCTGCGCAGCATGGCGCGGATGCCGGCGTAGGCGTCCATGTCGGCCGAGGCGCGCGAGAATTTCCAGTTGCTCACCTCCATGCCGCTGGCGCCCTCCTCTGCGGCCATGCGCTCCCACAGCCCGAGCCGCCGCACCAGCTCGCCCAGGACGGCGTTCAGATCGCCCGAGACGGTGTAGTGCAGCTGGCCCGCGTCGGGCACGACGAGGCGGCTGGCGAGCAGCCCGTGCCAGGTGCGACCGGACACGGTCACGTAGTCGGCCGAGGTGTCTATCTCGACGCCGTCCACGATGCCGCCGTACTCGGTGCCGTCGATCATGAGGTAGCAGTCCTGGGAGATGCCGACCGACGACTCCACCTTGAGCGCGAAGGTGTTCTCCGTGCCGATGGTGAAGTCCCCGGACACCTTGCCCACGTACCCCTTCTCCCGGCCGAACCGGTCGGCCCATATCACGTCTACCACGGGCTCGTCCTCTCCTCGTACATGACAACCTCCACGTTGTAGCTCCCAGACCACGAGGCCGTGTGGCGCCCCACGGGTATCTCCGCGAAGGGGCGGGCGTCGTCCTCGGTCACGCGGTCGGCGAACGCGTTGCGCTCGGTGCCGTCGGAGTGGCGCACGACGATCTCGCGGTCGCCGTAGCCCCTGATGGCGAGCAGCTGGCCCTCCTGCACCTCGGTCCTCACCTGGTACCGGTTGCCCGCGATGATCACGTAGGGGTCGCGGCAGGGGCCGGGGATGTAGATGTCGCACTTGGCCGGGAGGCGGAAGGGGTTCACTATGGCCATGGAGTTCGCCGCGCTCGACTTGTAGTCGTGGGGGTAGTCGTGCGGGTAGTCCAGGCCCCCGTACTCCAGGTCGGTGCGCGCCGTAAGTGTCACGGAGGCGGAGCGCACCCACACCGGGTCGTCGCTCACCACGGTCAGCTCGGCGGTGAGCCTGTCCTCCAGCTGGTACCAGTCGGAGAGGGACGCGCCGGGAATCCAGCAGCGCATGGAGCAGCCGTTTGCCCACAGCGTCCCCGGCTGGCCCGTGCGCACGTCGTAGGAGGTCACGTCGGCCAGGCGGCGGCGTTCCTCCTCGGGGCCGGCCAGCTCCACGGTCAGGGACATCTCCCGTATGTCGCGCTCGAAGCCGGTGATGCGGCCGCCGATGGAGCGGTGCGCGCAGGAGGTGTCGAATATGTCGGTCTTCCCGTAGTGCCAGAACCCCACGCCGAAGACGATCTCCTCGCCGATGGAGTTGACGTACCTGATTGCCTCGATCACCTAGTAGCCCTCCGAATCCCTCACGGCGCGGGCGAACTCGCGCCTGTTGTACTCCAGAACCAGGGGCGCGCCCAGCACGGCCTCCAGCAGCCGTCGCATGGCCCTGAGCTCCGCAAGGACGGCGGACAGGTCGCCCATGCCCCCCGCGTCGGCGATGGCCTCGCCGACGTTGCGCATCGTGCGCGGGTTGCTCAGCGGCAGCACCGTCTCGCGGCCCGCCTCGCCGACGCCGATGATGGCGGGGGAGTTGAACTCGCCGCCCTTGGCGTACCAGTCGATGCCGAGAGAGGGGATCTTGCCCTCCAGGAGGTCGCCGATCTGCCACCCGCTTGGCTTGATGGAGAAGTGCGGCAGCTTTATGTGCGGAATCTGGATCTTGAAGCCCGTGAAGAAGCCCTTGATGGCGTCCACGATGCCCTTGATGGCGCTCTTGGCCGTCTCCATCGGGTGGGTGATCGCGTAGGCGGCCTTGTCGAAGATGCCCGTCACCGTGGACACGAACCCGTTGAACGTGCCCACGACTCCCGAGACGAGCGAGTTGGCCACGTTGGACACGGTGCTCTTGATGTTGTTCCAGATCGAGCTGGCCACGTTGTAGATGTTGCGCATGATGCCCGAGAAGGTGTTGAACAGCCCGGTTATGATCGAGGACACCGTGGTGGCCAGGGCGTTGAAGATGTTGGCGCCCAGGCGCAGGATGCCGTTGACGATGGAGGAGAACACCTCGCCGATGCCGCGCCACACGCCCTCCCAGTCGCCCGAGATGGCGGCGCTCACCGCGTCGATGACGCCCTGGATGACCCCCATGAACATCTCGGCGGCGGCGCTGATG
Organism: Adlercreutzia sp. CNCM I-6216; assembly: GCF_977113345.1. NCBI lineage: Bacteria > Bacillati > Actinomycetota > Coriobacteriia > Eggerthellales > Eggerthellaceae > Adlercreutzia > Adlercreutzia sp. CNCM I-6216. The sequence goes on along the minus strand of NZ_CDSBIE010000014.1, from coordinate 19,924 downwards.
GCCTCCCAGACCGCCATGAACACGCCGGACACGACGCCCCACACGGCCTGCCAGGCGACCTCGATGTTGCCCAGGGTGCCGACGATGGTCTCGAAGATGACCGAGAGGATGGGCACGAGTGACCCGAGCACGAACTCTGCGACGGCCGCAAGTGCTGGCACGACGTTTTCGACGACGAACGCCGCCACGGCCTGGAGCACCGGCAGGATGTTCTCGGCGAACCAGCGGTAGGCGTCCACGACGGCCGGCACCACGCTGCTCACGATGAAGTCGGCGAGCTGCTGGAGCGCGGGCACCACGGAGCCCGTCACGAAGTCGGCGAGCTGGAAGAGCACGGGCACGAGGTTGTCAGCTGCCCACTGCGCGAGCTGCTGTACGGCGGGCACGACGTTGGCCTCGACGTACCCCGCCATCGCCTGGAGCGCGGGCACCACGTTGTCCACGGCCCAGCCCGCGAACTCCTGGAGCGCGGGCACGGCCTCCGTCTGGAGGAGCGTCCCGAACTCGGCCACGGCGGGCACCACCGCATCGGTCAGGAAGCCCGCGAACGACTCGATGGCCGGCACCACGACGCCCTCAAGGACGCCGGATGCCCCCTCCATGGCGGCGGGGAGCACCGCGCCGAGCGCATCCGCCGCCTGATCGACCACGGGGCCGAGCGCGTTCTGGAGTTCTGCCGCCAGGGCGTCCACGGCCTCGCGGAACGGCTGCACGTTGTCGTAGGCCCACTTCGCCCCGGCCGCGAGCGCGGTGAGCGCCCCGACCACCAGCAGGATCGGGCCGCCCGTGAATCCCGCGAGCAGCTTGGGGACGGCCGAGAGCGCCGAGGCCACCTTCCCGAAGTTCATCGCGGCCACGGCGGCGGCGACCCCTCCCAGGGCCACGGCCACGTAGTCCACGTTCTCCACGAGGAAGGTGAGGGCCGGAACTACGGAGCCGGTCACGAACTGAACCGCGCTCCTCAACGGCTCCTGCACGCCGTCGTAGATCTTCAGCGCCAGCTCCTCGAACGCCGAGCCCATGCCGGCCAGGTCGCCCTGCAGGTTGTCGGTCATGGCCTTCGCGGCGTCCTCGGCCGCCCCGGCGCACCCGTACAGGTCGTCGCGGAAGGATGACAGCTCGCCCGCGCCGGCGTTCAGCATGAGGTTCAGGCCCTTGATGCTGTCGGCCGTGAACGTGCTCTGCAGGGCGGCGGCCTTCTCGGCGTCGCCCATGCCGTCGGTGGCGGCCTCCACGTCGGCCAGGATGTCGGCGAAGTCGCGGTAGTTGCCCTGGGCGTCCATGACGGCCACGGTAGCGTCGCCGATCTTGATGGAGCCGTCCTCCATCTTCTGGGTCATGTCGCGCATCACGGCGTTGAGCGCGGTGCCCGCCTCGCTGCCCTTGAGGCCCTGGTTGGCCATCATGGCGATGGCCGCCGAGGTGGTCTCCACGTCCATGCCGGCGGCGTTGCAGTTGGCCGCACAATTTTTAAATGCCTGGCCCAGGCCGTCCACGGTGGTGTTGGCGTTGGCCTGGGCGTAGGCCAGCACGTCCACCATGCGCCCGGTGTCCTCGGCGGTCATGTTGAACGCCGAGAGGTAGTCTGTCACGAGGTCGGAGGCGGCGGCCAGATCCAGCTCTCCCGCCTGGGCCAGCGACAGCACCGGCCCCACGCCCGCGAGCATGGCCTGGGTGTCCCACCCGGCGAGTGCCATGTAGCCCAGGGCGTCGGCGGCCTGGGAGGCGGAGAACGTGGTGGTGCTGCCCAGCTCGCGGGCCTTCGCCTCAAGGGCGGCCAGATCGTCGCCGGTGGCGCCGGACAGGGCGCTCACCTTGCTCATGGAGGTCTCGAAGGCCGAGCCGATCTCCACGACGGCAGAGGCGGCGTCCTTGATGCCCCCCACGGCGGCGGTCACGGCGGTGGAGGCCAGGTTGGCGAGCGTCCCCTTGAGGACAGTGTAGCCCTCGTTGGACTCGCGGGCGGCCTTGCCTCCGGCCTCGGTGCCCTTCCAGTCCAGGCCCGCGTCGGCCTTCTTCAGGCCCTCGACGGACTTGGTGATCTTCTCGACGCCCTGGACGGCCCCCTTGTCGTCCAGGGTGACCTTGAGCGCGATCTGGTTAGCCATTGCGCGCCGCCTTCATCTTGGCGGCGGCGAGCGCGGCGGCGAAGGAGTCGGCCGCCTCTGTGTTCGCGGCCTCCACGGGGTCGGCGCCTTCCGTCCTCAGGGCGAAGTGGCGCTTGCGGGCCTCCAGGGCCTCGCGCTCATCCTTGTTCCACTTGGTGGGCTTGGGCGGCTTCGCAAGGCGCGCCGACACGGCCTCCGCGAAGGGGGAGGACTCGGCGGTCTCCATAAGGGACGCGAGCAGCCCGATGAGGTCGCAGAAGGACAGGCGTCGGCTCGCCTCGTCCCAGTCTAGCCCGTAGGCCGACATGAGGGAGGCCCTGATGCGCGCGGCGTCCTGGGCCCAGTCGAAGGCGGCGCCCCCCGTATCTTGGGGATGGTCGCCGGCTATGTCGATGCCGTAGGCCTCCCACGCGAGCGCGGCCACCATGCCCTGGGGGTCGTCACCGGCGGCGTCGCGCGCGGCGGGAGGGTCGGCGAACATCATGTGGGGGAGCCAGAGGGCCTTCTGCTCGGGACGCACCGACTCGTCGGCGAACAGCTCGATGACGAGCAGGGCGCGCCGGGCGCTGTCGCGCAACCAGACGCGCCCACCGTTCCAGTCGTAGGCGGTGACGGTCTCGGTCCTCCCGGAGACCTCGTCTGTGTGATCGCGGTTAGGCGGCGGGGTCAGGCTCGGTCTGCGCATGGCTCTCCTCCGGGAGGTAGTGCGCAGCCTTCTCGTCCATCTGCTCGTTGCGGCCCTTGACGATCTCCAGCACCTCGCGGAACACCTGGGCCGTCACGGGCGTGCAGTCGGCGTCGGAGACCTCGTGGCCGTTGCCCACGGCGCGCAGCAGCTCCTCGTAGGAGTCCGCGCCGATGGCCTCGGTCAGCACGTCGCGGAGGACGGCGCCGGTCTTGGCGTTGGCCTCCGCGATCTTGGCGATGCTGTCGGTCTCCCGCCCCTTGCTCATCAGCGCCTCGATGGCGCCCATCTTGTTCTGGGCGGCGGTGCACGTCTTGGCCAGGCGGGCGAGGTTGGTCGGGGTCACGTCCACCTCGGCGGCGACGCGGACGGTCCCGCGCCCGGTGTCGATGTCGATGTCCAGCGGCTCGTAGAGCGACTTGATGCTGATCTCCATGGGTTGTCTCCTGTTCCTTTCGCGCAGTAAAAGGAAAGGCCGGGGAGGCTGCGCTTCCTCCCCGGCCTCGCGGCTCATGTTCCTATGTGTGTCGCCTACGACCCCGTGACGGTCACCTTCACGGCGGCGCTCACGGTGGGCTTGGCGGAGCACTTCACCACGACCTCCGTCTCTCCGGCCGCGAGTCCGTGCACGTTGCCCTCGGCATCCACCCGGCAGACCTTGCGGCCCGACTCTGCCACGGCGAACAGGCAGAAGCCGGAGGCGTCCGCGGGGGTCACGGTCGGCTCGATCTTGGCCGTCTCCCCGACGGCCACGGTGACGGCGGTCACGGTAACGGTCTCGGGCAGCTCGGTGCCGGCGGCCTCCTCCACGAGCAGCGGGTCGCCCTCGCACTTGAGGGCGCAGCCGAAGGGCACGTTGTCCGGCGTGTTGCCGTCGGCCCCGGCCCCCTTGATGTCGGTGATCGTGACGGGCCACTCAAGCGCCTCGCCGTCGGGGCCGACCTGGCGCAGTTTGGTCTTGCGCTCGCTGCCCTTGAGGTAGGCGAGGCCCACCACGTAGTCCTGGGCCTTGTCGCCGACGAGGCGGTCGCCGGCCACCGTCCAGCCGCTCGTCACGGCGGTGACGTTGGTGGAGGTGGCGCCGCCCTTGTCCCAGTAGGCCTTGTCCACGGTGGTGTCGGCGCGGTCGTTGGTGAACGACTCCACGCCGGGGCCGAGGAAGGCCCAGTCGGGCGTCCCCGTCGGGTTCGTGTCGATCAGGTACACGAACTGGTAGTTCAGGGCGAATCCTAGATCCATGTGATTACCTCTCTTCGTACTCGATTTCCGCGTCGAAGGCCCACACCCAGCGCCCCTGCTCGTCCCATCGGAGCTGGCGGGGGGTCTCGGCCGAGTTCGACACGAGGCGGTAGGAGCCGTCGCGCGACTCCAGCGCGCCGGCCTTGTTGAGGGCGCGGGAGGCGTCGTCGGCGTCGGCGATGGCCTCCTCCTCGCACATGCGCTTCACGATCACGGTCAGGCGAAGCGTCACGGTGCCGCTGCCGTCCCAGTACCGCTTGCCCGGCACGGGCATGCCGCACGTCAGCACGGTGGCCTCGGGGCGGCGGTAGGAGTCGGCCATGGAGAGGGACACCGGCTTGCCCAGCGTCCCCTCCAGGACGCCTCTGGCCACGTCCACGGCGTCGATTCTCGCGCTCATCGCATCTTCCCTTCGTAGATGGCCGCCACGTAGTCCATCCACTGCGGCAGCCTGTCGCGCGCCCACGCCTCGTCCCAGTGGTCGGTGGTGCCGTCCGTGGTGTGGGCGTGGGGCAGGTAGTACTGGTTGGCGGCGTAGGGCGTTGCCCACACGAGCAGCCCCGCCCGGAACTGGCTGGCGATCTGCCCCGAGGCCCGCAGCACGCCCTCGTCCATGGGGACGTAGCGGCGGATCTCGAACTCGGCGCGCATCGCCGCCTCCTCCAGGATGTCGCCGCGCATCTTCTCCACGGCCCGAAGGCCCGACAGATCGACCGTCACGCTCATCCCAGGGCCACCTCCCAGTGGTGCACGCGCCCCATGCCGTCCGGGCACGGGACGCAGGACGTGGCGGCCACGGGCGGCGAGCCGTCAACGCTCACGAGCGACCCGGCGGGGACGGCGAGCGCCCCCTCGGTGCTCACGGCGTCGATGAACAGCGTGCCCTTGGGGCCGTCCCGCAGCTGGTACTCGGTGGCCCGCACGTCGTCGGAGGACTCGAAGCGCACGAAGCGCATACTCCGCTCCTCCCCGTAGCGGCCGCCGAAGCCGCCGTCGTCCAGCGGCTCGCGCACGGTGCACGAAGAGGGGAGCATGCGGCGGGGGATGGGCCTCATAGCGCCAGCCCCTGGTAGAGCAGCCCCGATCCCACCAGCTCGCGCCGTGCCGCAGCGCGAACCTCGTCTCGCCACGGCGACGATCCCGGCGCGGGCGACGATGCCGAGTAGGAGAACTTTCCGAGCGTGACGGACTCCGTGCCCTCGCCTATCCCGTGGGAGAACCCGTAGGCGGCGTCCACGGACACGGCCGCCATGACGGCGCGCTTCCAGGCGTCCTCCCTCGCCGGAGTGTCCACGGGGGCGTACCCGACGATGGAGGCCACCTCGGCCTCGGCGCAGCGGAGCGCCGCCCCGAAGGCGTCTTCGTCCACGGGGCCGTATGCGTCCTCGTAGTCCTCGACTGTTATCTCGGGGCGGCCCATCGCCTAGCCCTCGGCCTTCTCGGCCGCCGCCTTGGGCGCGGTCTTGGCGGCCGGCTTCTTGCCGCTCGTCGCTGGTTTCGCTGCGGTCTTGTCGCTCGCGACGGCCTTCTCGGCCGCCGCCTTGGGCGCGGTCACGCGGACGGTCTTGCCAGCCACGGTCTTTCCGACGGTTCGCATGCTCTCCTCCTTACTCGGCATGGGTGCCGTAGATGAGTTCCTTCTTGTTCTTGTAGACCCACAGGTCGTGGAACAGGCGGTACTGCCACTTGTGGGCGTCGTCGTCCTGGTTCACGTCCGGGGCGAAGTAGCGCAGCTTCGCGAGGCGCGAGAGCGCGGCCACGGCCGACGGGTGGACCACCTGGAAGTTGATGGCCTTGCCCTGCCCGGAAAGCTCGTAGTAGTCGCCCAGGCTCTCCTTCGCCGGGCTCGCCACCTTCGTGTAGGTCTCGCCGGACTTCGTGTAATAGTCCTTCCCGCTCACGATGTCGGTGTCGGCGGTCTTGCGGTAGCCGCCGGATGCGATCTTGTAGCCTCCGGCCTCCTCGCCGGTGGTAGTGCCGTCTAGCAGGTCGATGGCGGTCATGAAGCGGCTCGCCGGGATGACGCGGATGCGCATGTCGTCGAAGGTGTCGAACGTGCCGTTCGGAGCCTCGCCCTGGCCCATGCGGTAGGGCTGCGCCTTGCGCAGCAGGCCCTTGTACTTGGAGGTGCAGTACAGGATGCAGCCGGACAGCTGCACGCCGTTGTCCTCCATGCACTCCTCCGCGAGCAGCAGGTCGTCGAACGCCTGCTGCGGGGTGGTGTAGGTCGCCGCCTCCATGTTCGCCGCGTTCTCCGCCATGCGCGCGAAGCGGATGGCGTCGATCTCGGGGATGACCTTCTCGCGGTTGAACTCGGACATGAGGTTGGCGGTGACGATGCGCAGGCGCTCGGCGTCGTCGAGCTCGTCGATGACGAACTCGCGGTCGCGCTCGAACTCGAGCTGGTAGGGCGTCCACTTCAGCTCGGCGCCGCCGCGCACGAACCCGCGCCCGCGCACGTGGTCTGCCAGGCCGTCCATGGCGATGGTGGCAACGTCGATGACGCCGGCCCCGGTCATCTCGCCGAGGAGGTCCTGGTTCATGTTGAGGTCGGCGGTGCAGGTGCCGACGGTGATCTGCTGGTCGAGGCGCGTGGTGTACTTCTCGACCATGTTCCCCAGATTGTTCTGTGCCATCTAGGAGTGCCTTTCTCTCTAAACGCCGAAGATCTTGTCCAGCTTCTCGTCCATGGCCTTGGACGCTCCCGCAGGGGGCTTGCCCGTGCTGCCGGTTTGCTTCGGCTTCTCTCCGAACAGGTATGGGCACGATTCCTTGAGCTTGGCGACGTCGCCGTCGAAGTCGGCCAGGCGCGCCTTGGCGGCCTTCACGTCCACGCAGCCGGACATCTCCAGCTTGTGGGCCGTGCGCTCCTCGGCCTGCTCGGCCCGGAGCTTGTCGATCTCGGCCTTGAGGTCGGCGCGTCCCTCCTCGGTCTTCGCCGCCTCCTCGAGCTTTCCCTCCAGCTCGGCGATCTTGGCGTCCCTCTCCGCGATCTCGCGGTCGTGGCGCTCCTTGTTGATGCCGGGCTGTCCGTGGGAGTCCTTGACGTCTCCGTCGTCCGGGCCGCCCTTGCCGCCGTCGGGCTTCGGGTCGGCCGGCTCCGCGCCCGTCGGCTCGGTGCCGCCCTGCGGCTCTCTCTCCTTGGCCTCGTCGCCCAAATTCTCTCCTGCCATTTCCTGCTCCTTTCATCCCAGGTTTGTTCGCGCGGTTCTCTCCGCAGTGGGTGGGTTTTTCGCGCTATCCCAAGCAGGGAGCAGTATCTGAGAGGTGTCGCCAGGGGGTTCCGGGCAAAAGAAAGGCCCCGCCGTTGCGGGGCCGTGGACGGGGCGCCGTAACGCTTGCCGTCATTACCGTAGGATGCGACTATGCGGATGCCATGGCACGGGCGAGGAACTCCTCGCACGGGGCGAGGTCGTAGTGCTCAACGTGGTAGGTGTCCCGGGAGGTCCAGGAGAAGGTGCCGTCATCGAACGCGAGGTAGTCGATGCCGATCTTCGTCTCGCCGGTCACGGCGTCGTCGAAGAAGCCGGCGGCTACCGCCTTGCGGCGGAAGGAGCGCATATAGGAAAGCAGGGCCTCCTTCTCGCCCGGTGCGTAGTCGCGGGTTGCGAGGTCGCCCTTGCTCTCGTAGTCTGTGAACGCGTCGGTCATCGCTTCCTCCTCGGGTCGAATTGTACCATGCTTCCAGTGTTCTCGCCCTTCCTCTTGCCGATGGTGAAGGATCCGTCGTCGTAGAGCCACAGCATCCCGTCGGGCGCCGTCACTGCCGCGCCGAGCTCGTCGGCGAGCCTTTGCGCGAAGCACTCGCCGCGCTCGTCCGCGCGCCCCGTGTGGCAGGACAGCAGCCTCACCGGCTCCCCGTGGTAGTCGTCCCTCGATCGCAGCACGTCGGCGATCAGGCGGGCGTCGGCCCTTTCGAGGTAGGGGAGCGCGATCTGCGGCGATCCGTGCATCACCACGTCGTAGCGGCCCTCCTCCTTCCTCGCCGCGTGCGTGGCGCGGCCGATGCGCCCAAGCTCGTCGCGGTCGAACACGGGGTACTTGGCGCGCAGGCACTTCTCCTTCAGCGCCGTCCTCTCCATGGCCCTCTTCCTGGATGCCGCGCTGACCGCGAGGCCGCCCTTCGGCATGTCGCCGGCCCACTCGCGGTCGGGCTTGCGGTGCAGCACTGGCTTCCCGGTCTTGCTCTTCGCGTTGGCGGCGCCGATGTACTCGCGCATCTTCTCCTGGCGCCGCTGCAACTTCTGCTTCGCCTTAAGGTACTCGGCCAGGTTCGCGTCGCTCTTGTCGCGGTCGTAGAGCATCCTCGCGCCGCGCAGCTCGCGCTTCGCCTCGCGTATCTTGCGCTCGCGGTACCGCTGCCCCTGGGTCAGCTCGTACACCTCGTCGTTGGGAAGCCCGCTGGCGGTCTTCGGGTCGGGATCGTACATACGGGGCGCGCCGTGCCGGTAGGGGCCGAAGCTGTGGCGGCAGTTCGCGCCGAGAAGGCCGTCCACGTTGCCGTATCCTGTTGCCGATCTGAGGTCGGGATACACCGTTCCGTCGATGACCTGCTCGCCCTCATAGCTGTAGCACTGGCCCTGCCACTCGGCGTGGCTCTTCCTGCTGCCCTCGTGGCTCGACACCTCCACCAGGTCGATGCCAAGCCGCTTCATGCGCTCGATGGTCAGGCGGGCGGCGTCCTGGGCGATCTGGGTGCGCACGTGGCGGCGCACGGCCACGTCGGCCTTGTTGCGCACGGTGACGCGCCCCGTGTCGGCGTCCTGGTAGGTGATGATTTCGATGCCGTCGCGCTCCAGCTTGCGCACAGCGCGGTGCAGCGCGGCCTCCCTGTCCGCATCGCCGGAGTTGACGCGGGCGACGGCCTCGATCGAGGCATTGAGGAACGCCTGCTTGGCCCCCTCGGCCATCTGGATGTTGTCGCGGGTCAGCACCTCGGCCATGCCCTTTACCGTGGCGTCGATCTGCGCCGGCCACTCCGACGAGCCGCCGGCCCTGGCCACGTCGTCCTCGTCGGACGCCTCTAGGCACTCCTCCACGACCTCCAGCACGGCGGCGTCGATGTAGGGTCTGAACTCCTCCACCATGCGCCGCAGCTCCTCGGCCTGAGACTGTGCGAGCAGCGCGGCCTCCGTCACGGTGCGGGGCGACTCCCCCCATCCCTCGGCCATGACCCTGGCGAGGTGGTCGAGCATCCGCGCCTCGATCTCGCGGTAGACGGCGGCGACGCGCTCGCCGGCCTCCTCTATCTGATCGGGGGACAGCACTAGTATCCCGGATCGAACGTCGCCTCGGGCAGGAGCGCGCGGGCCTCATCCTCGCTCTTGCCGTAGAACTCGACGAGGTACATCCACTTTGGCACCACGCCGGCGGCGATCTCGGCCATCATGGTCTCCTTCTCGCTCTGGGTGTCGGTGATCACGGAGTCGTCGAACATGACGGACACGGCCCCGAAGTCCTCCTCGATCTCGGCCCCGAGGTGGATGCGGTGGTTGTCCAACAGGGCGCCCACCACGTCCTGGATGCCGCCGCGCAGGGCGTTCTCGTGCTTGCGGACAGTGCGCATCAGCTGGGAGCTGTCGGCCATGACCTCCTTGGCGGTCTTCATGCCGCCGGGCTTGTCGAGCGTGAAGTAGTTCTGGCCGAACCCGCAGGCGTCCCCCATCTCGGCGAGGGACGCGTTCAGCGCGGCCAGCAGCGGCTCGGTGCGGATGTTCGGGGAGAAGGTCTCGATGTAGTTCTTGGCCTCCTTCCCCTCCACCTTGCGGTAGAACATGTCCTCGGCCACCCCGGTCGGCACGACGCGTCCGCCGTCCTCCCCGGTGGAGATCAGCTCGTCGTCGACGAACAGGCGCACGCCCGTCAGGGTGATCTCCTGGATGAAGGCGTCCCATGCTATGTCCACGGCCTTGATCTCGTCCTCGGCGTCCGCGAAGATCGATGCTCCGAAGGGGGAGAGGTCGTCGTGCACGTTCTCGTTCCCCGTCGTGAAGATGCCGAACGGCTTGAAGCGGCTGCGCGTGTCGAAGTCTGCGATGATTCCGCACGACTCGGGGTCGAGCGGCTTCCCGTCGCGCAGCAGCCAGGTGCGCACGTGGTAGGTGCCGGTCTCGACGTCCATCGTCATGAGCTGCACCTGCTCCGCGTCCTTGCCGGCGTCGGTCACCCGCGTGACGAAGGCGCACTCGTAGACGCCTTGGGAGTCGAAGGTCAGCGGGAGCACCATGCGGGCGTCGTAGCGGGGCATGAGGATACGGCGCACCTCGTCGTCGCGCACGTCGAAGGACAGCGCCCACGCGGCTGTGCCCAGCGCGGCGCAGCTCTCGACGACGCGCTGGCCCGTGGGCCAGAAGTTCGATCGCGCCAGGAGGCCGCCGAGCCACTCGTTCGCCAGGGGCTTCTCGACGGACACCTCGGTGTCGTCGGTGAGGATGAGGGAGGCGAGCTCGCGGCATACCCTGCGGGCGGGTTTGAGGGAGTTGCGGCGCCGCTTCCTGCGCGCGCCGCTCGCGTTGACGTAGGGCACCTCGAAGAACGGGTCGGTGCCCGTGTACAGAGCCCTCCACTCCGCTATCTTCCCGTCCATCGTGCGCCTCGGCTCGTACCCCTGCTCGCGGATGAGCCTGACGGCATCGGATGAGATCGTGAACTCGTTCTCGGCCACGCGGCCCCCTTTCGCTCTCTTGCGCGGCTATTCTGCCCCCTCTGTCGCCGGTCGCATGGCCCTGCGGGAGCGGGCCTCGCGCATCATGGCGTAGCGCACGGAGTCGATGCCGTGGTCGTTGCCGTCGGGGATGGAGTTGAGCCACTCTCCGTCCGCGTTCCTCTCGTACTGCATCTCGCGCACCTCCTTGGCCAGGCGGGGGCAGCGGGCCGGGTCGATGACCCACTCCACCGACTGCAGGAAGCGATAGGAGCGGTCGCGCATGCCGCCCTTCTGCGCGGCGCGGGCGTTCACCCCGGCGTCCCTCTGCGCCGAGATGGTGCCCGGCTCGGCGTCGTCCGAGCGCACGGGCAGGCTGTGGAAGGCCGCGTCCTCGCCCTCCCAGTCGGCCCATGTGAGCGCGATGCGTATCCGCTCCGCCTGCTCCCACGGCTGCAGCTTGTTGCCCGAGTCCTCGTACCAGGTGACCAGGCGGCGCCTTGCGGGCTGCCACTCGGATATGGTGAAGTGCCACGGGTCCGGGTACCATCCGAAGTCCTGGCCGCAGCGCAGGTTGTCGAACGCCGCAGTCTCATCGTCGGTCACCTCGCGGAACACGGCGTTGTCGAACACGTCGCCTCCCACTCCCACCGGGATGCCCAGGTACTCGTGCTCGTAGGCCCTGGGGTCGGTCTCCCTCAGGGCCTCGGCATCTGCTATGAACTGCTCGCCCAGCCACTCCCTTGGGGCGTCCAGGTAGGTTGATCGGAACACCCTCTCGCCGCGCGCCTCCATATCGGCGCAGTGCTCGTTGATCCAGCAGGTCTTCGAGCGGGGCGGGTTGAAGGAGTAGAGGCGCACGAACTCCGAGCCGCCGCGCGTGAGCGACTGGTTGACCATGCGGATCTCCGCCATGCCCCGGAACATGTCGGCCTCCTCGAACCAGCCGATGCCGATGTGCCCGAAGGGGACCTTGACGGATTTGATCTTCTTGGGGTTGTCGCAGCCCCGGAACAAAATGAGCTGGCCCGTGGACTTCTTGCGGATGCGCAGGGTCGAGTCGGGCATGTCGTAGTCGTCCTGCAGCCCCATCATGTTGATGGCCCACACCACCTGGGCGTAGGCCGAGTCGCGCAGCGAGTTCTTGTAGCGCATGAGCACCAGCCCGTGCTGGTCGGGATGGCGCTCAACCCAGTAGACCAGCTCCAGGGCAGCGAATGACGACTTCATGGAGCCTCGGCCGCCGCCCAGCCACACGTCGGTGATGCCGCCCGCGGAGATGAGCCTGTGGGGCTCGAGGAACGATGGGGCGATCAGGAGGCCGAAGTCGGCCACGAATGCGGGCCGCGCCTCGGGCTCGTCCTCGGGGAGCCATTTCAGAAGGGCCTCGTTGCTCCTGATGGCCGCGCTGGACGCTGCCCCGTAGCTCGCCGGGTCGGCGTCGTGGGCGCGCTCGTAGGCGTCCTCCGCGAGGTCGGCCAGCCGCTCTATCACCTGCGCCCTGGTGATGCGCGCCTCCTTGGCGGCGGACTCCCGGAGTTGGGACAGCCTACCCAAAACCTCACTATCGTGCTCCAGCTCGCTGGCGCGACTGTCTACCGTGCCCTCATGCCACTTCCTGGACGCCGGGTACGCCTCGCGGTACGCCTGGCGCTGCGTGAGACCGCGGCACCTGGCGAGGCAGTAGGCCTCCTGCTTGGGCGTCAGCACCGGTTCTCCCGATGCGGCGTGACGCGCTCGCACCACGGGCACCACATGGTCTTGATGTGGTTCCTCTCGCGCTTGCGGTTGTTCTGCCGGCGGATGGGGAAAGAGCCCCCGCACCGGAGGCAGTAGAGCATGCTCCTGGGCATCGGGCCTCCTCTCTCTGGGCTGTATGGTGCGAAAGGTGTCGCCGGAAAGGGGACGGACCGCCCGGATGGACGGCCCGCCAGATAGGAGGGGGAGGGGGGAAGGAATGACTAGGAAGCCCCTCCGCGCCCCCATAGTCCCCCAGGTGTCGCTACTCGCACCTCCTAACCTCGTCCATCGCCATCCAGCACACCAGCCCCAGTGGCACCAGCACCGCCGCGAGGGCGGCGCGGGCTAGCACTGGGCCTCCTCGGTCGGCGGCTCGTAGAAGTCGTCCGTCCTCACGATCTCGGCGATCACGTTGTCCTCGCCCGTCAGCATCACTTGGAGAACCACCACCGGCTCCTCGCCGTTGACGTATTCGTACCTCGTATTCTCGAAGCCGTATCCGCCGCTGTAAGTGCGATTCGCCCTCTTCTCGAAGTCGAACCTGTACGTCGGGCATGGCCCCATCAGCTTCTCGCCCACGGGCGAGTCCTTGTGGAACCAGGCGAACACGCTCTTCGGATGGCTCTTGCACAAATTGCCAGAGACAGCGTTGAAGTTGAGGTTGTGGTGGTGCGTGGACGACGCGTCCACCTTCGGAGTGACTTTGTACGTGTTGAGCATCACGCCACCACCTTCGCGCCGCAGTTCGGGCAGTGCTTCAGCTCATCGGTCATTAGTCGACACCTCTCCCTCTCCCTCGATCCAAACGGATGCCTCTTTCCCGTCGGCGTAGAGATCGACGGTATTCGTCGGGCCGTCCTTGCTGGTGTTCAGCCACGGAGACCCGCAGCAGCCGCAGCCGCCGATCTCGTAGCCGTACTTTCCGCACAGGTCGCGAAGCTCAGCCAGGAAGCCCAACAACTTATCGCGCTCGTCATCGCTCATCGGTCGCCTCCTCGCCCTCGTCGCTGACCCAGCACTTCACGGACTCGTCGCACATCTCGCAGCAGATGTCCTCGCACCAGCCGTCGGGAACCCAGTCGTGCTCGGCCGGGCAGTAGCACCACAGCATCAGAAAACTCCTTTCCCCGCGCCCCAGCAGCACCAGTCGCTCGGGCGCACGTACTTGCGGACTACTTGGCAGTAGTCGTGCGCATAGATCGACTCGGCTCCCCAGTTGACGCAGTCGCTGCATCGCACCAGCTCGCCATTGTCGATCCACACGTCCTCGCTGTGCTCGACGCCCGCGTACTGCATGACGCGCTCGTCTCCTATCTCGTAGGCGCTCATCACTCCTCCTCCAACCACTCGCTCATCTTTCGTCTCCTCTCAGATCGCCGGCGAGGTACCTGCACTCCTTGCAGCAGGGGTGCGGCTCGTCGTTCTCTTTCGAGGTCTGGAATCCCAGGCACTCGCCCGTCTCGGCGAATCGGCTGAACCTCATCGCCCCCTTGCATCCCCGAATCGGGATGACGAAGCAGTCCGAGGGCTTCCGCGCGAACCGCCTCATCGCGCCTCCTCCAGCCACTTGTCCACGGTCTTCACCGGGATGCCGCAGGCCTCGGCCACGGCCTTCTCCAACTTCGCGCCCTCCGACTGCTCCCAGCCGGGTAGGAGGGCCACGCCGTCGTAGAGGTTGGCGAGCTTTCCCTTTCGGTAGGAGTACGTGCGATCCGTTAGTCTATTAAGCAGCACGGCCATGGCCTCATCATGCGGAGTTCCCTCCTCAACGAAGTCGTGCGGGATGTCAGCGATATATCCCTTGTGCTCGTACCACAGCTTTCGTCTCGCTTCCTTGAACGCCTCGCGGTTGTTGTCCTCGATGCCCGTCACGGGGCCGGAGATGTAGAGCCTAGTCATTGCCTTCCTCCTTGAGTATCGCAAGCGCCCGCTCCAACATCGGAGCGTCGAAGTAACCGAAATGGCACTCGGCGACTGGGATTCCCAGCCTGCTCGCGAGCCGCGCGTACCTCTCGCGGCGCTCGGCGTTCGTCTCCCACGTGCGGTCGAACAGCTCATGGCACTCCATCTTCAGTCTGCGCATCCGCTTGTCGGCGAGGATTCCCATGGCCTCCCTCGGGCGCGGCCCGTGGGTGCCGACGTAGGCCCCGCAGCTCTCGCAGAGATAGCACCAGCCGCTCCCGTACCTACTGCCGTAGACGCGGGCGTTGGAGACGTAGGACACCTTGCCCCCGCAGATGTTGCAGACAGTCGGATGCTTCGGCGGCGTCATTGCTCTCCCCCTCTCAGGTCGCGCCCGCACATGGGGCAGTAGCTGATCTCGGCGTGATGCCATGTACTGGCATCCCACAGCACCGTTTCAATCGCTAACGTAAACCTGCCACCAAGCGAAGGGTCGTAGTCAACGAATACGTCGGTTTGCTCGTTATCAAGACGCACCTCGATGATCGGCTCGGGCTCTTCGCCGCAGTACTCGCACACGGCTACTCGCCTCCCTTCCGGGCGTCAAGATCGGCCTGCCTGCGGGCTATGTCCATGCCCTGGGCGATCCAGCAGTTGAGCACGCCGTACCGATCGCTCGGCCTCTTCCCGTCGATCTCGGCTGGGCAGTCTCCGCAGAGGAAGCCAACGCACCTCCAGTACTCGTTGCCTTTCTTCCCTTTGTCCTCGTCGATGCGCTCCTGGGTGTCGGGAGGGGTGTGGGTGAGGTTGCAGCAGTCTATGCACGGAGACCATCTTCCGTCATCCCATTTGACATATGCGGTCGAGTCGTCGTTCATAGAACTCACGGTGCCCTCGATGCCGCTGAGTATCCCCCACACCGTCTCGCCCACCACGATGGGCAGCCCGTCGGCCCCCAGCGCCTCGGGGGCGGGGCGCTTCACGCGTTCGCTCTTCGCTCCGAACTGCACGTCCCACAGCTTTGGGCTTGTCTCGTCCTCGTACTTGTCCGGCTCGAATTCCCAGCTCCCGTCCATGTACACGCGGTACGTGGCCAAAGCTCCGATTTCCTCCATGTCCGAGATTTGTACCGGCTCACCGTCCTCGAAGCGGGGGCGCGGTAGGAAGCATCGGTGCAGGTAGTCGCGGAACTTCTCTCCGTCTCGCGGCTCGGGCCAGTCATATCCGCACTTGATCGCATTACGGAACCACCACATGGGCTTCTTGGACTCGCGAATTGCATCTTTCCGGGCCTCGGAAAGCTCGGCATCGATCTTGTCAGCAATGGCGACCAAGGTATTTGCCAAATCTATCGAATAGCTCGTCTCGTTTTCAACAACGCAGAACATTTCCCTGAGCAAATTGATGCTGTCAGCCATGTTGAGGTACTCTAAACTTCGTTGATGCGTCTCTATCGAGCTGGCCGTATTCCGCAGCAGCTCCGATGCGGTCATGTCCTTGGGGTCTTTATCGGTCATGGTCTCCCTCCTTCATCCATTCGCGCTCTTCCCTTGCGCGGCGGCTGGCGAAATCCTCGTAGCTCTCTCGCGGCTCCTCGCGCCTTTCTTTCGGAGGCTCCCAGTAGGGCTCCCGGTCTTTATCGGTCATGGTCTCCTTCCTCTCTGATTTCGTCCCATGCGAGGTCATCGTCCATCTCCGGAGGCTCCCCGTCGAAGTCGCCGCAGTCGTCCGAATCGTCTGGCCTTGTGAACTCGTCGGCGTAGGTGCACCAGCCCCAGCCGCACCCGCAGGGGCACTCGGCCCAGTTGAGGCAGCGGTCGCACCATCGGCGGGGAACGGGCGCATCGGTAGGCTCCAGGGGCAGGTCGGGCACGTCCGTCATCGCAGCCGCCTCCACCCGTCCATTCCCAGGGCCGTCAGGTAGTCGCACCCCTCGTCCAGGAGCAGGTACTCCCAGTGGCCGCCCTCGTAGGGGGCGGGGAAGTGCGCGAGCGACGTGTCCAGGCCGCGCACCTCCGACCAGCGGAAGTGCAGCCGGCCCTCGTGGGCCAGGCCGTGGCAGTAGGGCGTCCCGTCGGCGTCAAGCCGGTTGTTGCCGAAGCCGCACAGCGTGATGGTCGGCTTGCGCACCTCCCGGCCGTTGGCGTCGAAGAGCTTCCCGGCTCCCCGCCGCACGGGGTGGTGCTGCTCCAGGGGGGATGTGCGGCCGCAGATCGGGCAGTAGGGGAGCTTCACGCTGGGCCTTCCCATCAGCGGCCACCACATCTGCGGCAGCGTGGTCTTGCCGATCATTGAAGCCTCCAATCTTTGTCGTCCATCACGACGTCATCGGTCGTCTCCTTGAGCCGGCTGGCTATGGCGACGCCGGCCCCTCCCTGGCTCACCCGGTTGGCCACGTCGTTGCGGGGGAAGTTGCTCGTCACGATGATGGGGCGCGGGTGCGCCATGGTCTGCTGGTTGTAGCGGTCGTTGAACAGGTCGAACAGCTTCTCGGCGGCCCTAGGGGTCGCCGCGCCCTCCTTGCCCAGGTCGTCCACGACGAGCAGGTCGCACTTTGCGAGCCCGGCAAGCAGGTCCCTCTGGCCCTCGCCGAACTCGCGCAGCTCGTCCAGCAGCTTTGAGGCCACGGCGAAGCGGACGGACAGCCCGTTGCGCAGGCAGATCAGCGCGGCGGCGCAGGCGAGCGTGGTCTTCCCGCTGCCGTTGCGGCCGTGCAGGTAGATCCCGTCCCCCGCGCTGACCCTCTGCGCGAGCCTCGCGGCCCATGGGTGGGCCGCGTCGCGGTAGCGCGGCGGGATGCCGCTCTGCTCGACCTTCCGCTCCCAGGCGGCAGCGGCGGCGGCCTCGTCGCCGCGCCTGCGCTCGGTCTCCCACTTGGCCCTGGCCGCCTCGGCCCCGGGGCACCCGCACGGCTCCCACCCGGCGAACACCTTGCGCCCGTTGAGATCGGCGGTGAGGGGCGACAGGACACGCCCGCAGTGGGCGCACGGCTTGGGATCGGGGACGAAGCCCCTACGCGTACTCCGCATACCGCTCCGCCTCCTCCCGGTTGGCCATGGACTGGGCCATGTACTGCTCGAAGTGGTCAGGGCTGAACAGCGTGTTGGGCGTCAGGATGCCCTTCCAGCGGGTGCCGGCCACGTCGTCGCGCTTGAAGGCGACCATGGCCCGCACCTGATCGACGCTGAACCGGCCCTCGGCCGCCGCCAGCGTGCGCCCGCACTCGGAGGGCATCCGGGTGAAGGGAGTGCCCAGCTCGTCGTTGAGGGCGGCGAGGCACAGTAGGGGGAAATCGCCAACCGGCTCCGTGGGGGGACAGTAGGGGGGATACTCTGTATCTTCCTTTACTTCTTCCTTTGTTAGCGTTGGGATGTCTTCCGGCTGCGCTTCGGCTATCTCTCGGTTGGTACTCGGTTGCGATTCGGTTAGCGTTCGGCTGGCGCTTTTCCTCGCCCTCGGGCGTGGCTTGCTGCCGCGCTGCGACTGGTTGCGGGACTCTTCGAGCGAGTAGCGGATGCCGGCGAAGCCGACCTCCGCCGCCTCGGTCTTGAACTCGGGCTCCACTCCCTTGTAGTAGAACTCGATGATCGCCGCGTAGAACTCCTGCCGCGCGCGCTTCGAGCGCATCTTGTCGCCCGTCTTGAAGTATCCGTCCAGAAAGTTCATGCGCGCCTCCTAGAACGGTATGTCGTCGTCGGACAGGGGCAGCTGCTCCTCCACGACCTCGTACTCCGGCTCGGGCTGCCCAAGGCCGTCTACGATGGTCACGGCGGCGGCGATGTCGGCCTCGTCGTAGGCCTCGGGCGGCTTGGAGATGATCTCCCGAACCTTGGCCATGGCGTCCGCCACCGGGACGCCCCGCTCGTCGCGGGCGCGGATGAGCGCCAGCTTGTAGGCGTCGATGGGGGCCTGGGGAGTGGGAGGGGCCTGCACCGTCTCGGCTGCCGGCGCTTGCCGCACCGTCTCCACGCTCTCGACGGCCGGGGGCTCGTACGACTGCGGCGCGGCCTGATCCATCTCCTCGGCCCCGTACATTCCGCGCATCTCCTCCGGGTACATCCCCCGCCAGCCCTGGCACTTCGCCACCTTCTCGATCATCATGGCCGGCCGGCTCTTCCAGTTGCCCCAGCCGGTGGTGTAGTCGGCGAGGGAGACGCGGACGACGAACGGATGCGATCGCTTCTTCGAGTAGACGCGGGCCCAGCCGCCCAAAAGGGTCTGCCCCAAGTTGGGGAAGAAGGCGGCGCCGGGCACCTCCGTCACGCGGCCCTGGCTGTCGGCCACGATGATCCCGCTCTCTATGCCGTCGTAGTCGTCGTGCGAGCAGGCGATCTTGTTGAAGACGTGGTAGCTCGTGATGATGGAGGCCTGGAAGTTCCCCGTCTTCTTGTCCCGGAAACCGACCAGGTACGCGTCCTTCGCGCCGATGGGGTCGAGCTTGTGAGCCTGGCAGAACGCGAGGAAGAGGGACACGTCGCGCGGGGATGCCTCTGGGCACACCAGGTCGCGCACCTCCTTCTCGCCGAACTCGACCATCTGGCCGTCGTCGGCCTCGAACTTCACGATCTCGCTACTCATGGCGCACCTCCCCCTCGAACCTGATTGCGGCGCCGGTGATGCCCAGGCCCTTGAGGGCGGCGGCCACCTGCTGGGCGAGCGTGCGGGTGCCCTCGAACTGCGTGGACAGCGACCAGCGGCAGACGGGATCCGGCTCGGGCTCCGGGATGGGGGCGGCCATCGGCTGCGGCGCGGGCTCCGGTGCGGGGCTCGGCGCCGGTGCGGCCATGGGGGCCGGCTTCGGCTCCGGCTCGGGAGCCTGGGCCGCCACGGCCGCCTGGGCCGCCCGGAACTCCTCCATGCGGGCGCGCTCCTCCTCCAGCTCGCTGTTGCGCTTGATGGCCTCCACGAAGGAGAGCGTCTCGCAGAAGCGCGCCACGGCCTCGTCCTTGAACGGCAGGTCGAGCTTCATGATCTGGCTGTAGGCGTCCAGCGCCTCGGCGGCCTTGTCGGCGAGCTTGCCGCAGGCCCACTCCTCGGACTTCTTGGGCGCCAGCCACTCGCTCTCGATGAATGACTCCAGCGGGATGAGCCCGGCGACGGGGCCGGCCACGGCCTCGTACTCCTTCTGCAGGGCGGCTCGCCGGCCGTCCTTGAACGCCTTCTCGCCGGCCTTGAACTGCGCGTCGATGTCGTCGCGGGCGGTGTCGATGATGCCGATGATGCCCTTGACGCGGCCCTCGAACGCGGCCATGGGGGCCATGTAGGCGTCCTTGATGCGCTTGAGGTCGGCCTTGATGGGGTCCTTCATCTTGTTGAGGTCGGCGCGGGCCTTGCGGGCCTCCTTGCGGCGCTCGTCGTCGTCGTACTCGATGACCGCGCCACGGTACGGCGCCACCTGGGACTCCACCCATGCCTCCACCGCCGCCAGGTTGTCGTCGATGACGGCCGGCGTGTAGGTCACGGACAGATCGCTCGTCGGCTCCTCGATCACCTCGGCGGTCACCTCCATGTTAGCGCTACCGTAATAATCGCCGATTGGGCCCCCGCTTCCCGCCAATCGCGCCACCGCACAGGCGCCGATCGCGCTACCGGACTTTGGCCGGCGGC
>NZ_CDSBIE010000013.1:0-59685 GCF_977113345.1 Adlercreutzia sp. CNCM I-6216 | reverse complement strand
TCGAATCTAGACAACTCGAATCATACCGAAGGCCGGAGCCGTGTCTTTTGGTATCTAGGCTATGCTGCTGTGAAAGTGCGCAAGAGATTGTACGTTACCGCTTAGGCATAGCGTATCGCTATTAATCGGCGCACCTCGGCATAATGGCAGTATCGAAAAGTCCAAAGAGGAGACTTTTCACGCGGGCGAGGACGCGAGCCACCCCCTCCCTGGCGAACGTCCTCGTCAACATGCGAGGGAGAGAGAGGAGTCAGGACATGACCGAACAGACAACGGGCATGAGTTTCTCGCGCAGAAATTTCATCAAGGGAGCGGCCGCGCTGACGGCCACCGGCGCGCTCGTCGGCTGCGCCCCCGCCAAGGAGACGCTGGCGGAAACGGGCGAGGAGACGGTAGAGGTTCCGGAGACGAAGATCTACTCGGGCGCGTGCCGTGCCCAGTGCGGTCAGGGCTGCTACCTGAACGTCCATGTGCGCGACGGTCGCGTGGTGCGCACGACTGCGGGTCACTTCGATGACGGCCCCGAGTTCGACCGTATCTGCCCGAAGGGCCTTGTCCAACCCGCCCGCGTGTACAGCGCCGAGCGACTGCAGTACCCCATGCGTCGTGTAGGTGAGCGCGGCAGTGGCGAGTTCGAGCGCATTAGCTGGGATGAGGCGATTGCCGAGATCGCCGAGAAATGGAAGGGCTACACCGAGGAGTTCGGCCCGAAGTCCATTGCCATGTTCCTGGGCAGCGGCAACACCGGTACTCTCGGCGGCGGCGCCCCGGAGGGCTCCATTATGGCTCGCCTGCTGAACGTCATGGGCGCGAGCCGTGTCCTGCCGGACCGCGATATTGCTACGCCGATGTCCTGGGCCTACGTGTTTGGAGCCGGCCCCTATGGCAATCGCAGCTCGGACGCTATTAACGCCAAGCACCATGTAATTTGGGGCGGCGACACGGCGGTGTCCCAGAAGCAGCTCGCACACTTCTTCCTGGAGGCGCGCGATGCGGGCACCGAGCTTGTGGTGATCGATATCGCCTATCGCGTCATGCCCTCGAAGGCCGACTGGTTCATCCCGGTGCATCCGGCTACCGACGGCGCCCTGGCGCTCGGCGCTATCCACGAGATCTTCGAGCAGGGCTGGGAAGCGACCGACTTCCTGCGCGATCACACCGAGGCTCCCCTGCTGATCAAGGAGGACGGTAAATTCCTGCGCATGAGCGACTTGGGCGTGGAGCCGACCGAGACTGCGACCAACGCTCAGGGCGAGGAAGTTCCCGTCGACCCCTACGTGGTGTGGGACGAGGAGACTTCCAGCGCTGTGCCCCTGGCACAGGCCGTCAAGCCTGCGCTCGGCGGGGTTGCCCCCATCCAGGGCATCGCGGTGCGCACGGAGATGGAGCTGGTGCGGGAAGCGGTTGAGCCGTGGACGCTGGAGCACACCTCCGAGGTGACCGGCGTGAGCGTCGAGGACATCCAGCACCTCGCGCACCTCTACACGCAGGAAGGCGATGTTCAGACGGACATGAAGTTCGGTCTGAACCACTACAACAACGGCATGTACAGCTCGAAGTGCATCAACTCGCTTCTGCTCGTGTCTGGCCAGATGGGTCGTTCGGGATCGGGTCTGTTCACCGGCGAGCCGAACTTCGGCGAGGGCAATGTGCAGGCATGCATCACGATGCCGAGCGCCTCGGGTGAAGTGCCTCAGGGAGTCGGCGCTATTCTTAACTGGACCGACTTCTGCAACAACATTGTGCACACGGGCAAGAAGCTTGGCGAGGATTTCCCCATCAAGTCCTTCTACGCTTCCTGCACCAACGTCGTCTCGAATCAGACGGATCAGAACAAGACCCTCGAGCTCATGAATGCGATCGAGTTCATTGTCATCCAGGACATGACCATGAACGACACGGCGCTGTACGCTGACATCCTGCTGCCTGCTTGCCACTGGTTCGAGACTGAGGATTTGCGCGTCCGCTACTACTGCAACCCCTATCTGCTGTGGAACGAGAAGGCCGTCGAGCCCCTGTACGAGAGCAAGCCGGACTTCGAGATTTACAAGCTCATCGCCGAGGCTATGGGATACGGTGACTTCTTCCAGTTCACGGCCGACGAGTACTTGAATGTCCTTCTCTCCACTCCCTATGGGAAGGAGAAGGGGATCACTATCGACAAGATCCGCGAGAAGAATTACTTGCGTTGCGACAACGATCCCACCATCGCCTTCGAGGGCGCTGTTTTCGGAACGCCTACGGGACGCGCCATGTTCTACCGCGAGGATCCCAAGCCCGACTACATGATGGGCCAGGAGCTGGATTTGGAGAAGGAAAAGCTGTCGGTCTTCTGGGAGCCGGCGCGCGAGGCCGATCTTTCCAACCCCATCCGCGAGAAGTACCCCTTCACCATCTGCTGCGAGCATATGCGCACCCGCGCCCACACTCAGTGGTACGACGTCGATTATCTGAAGGAGTTCGAGGCCGCACCGGTGTGCCGTATCAATCCGGAAGATGCCGCCGAGCTGGGTATCGAAGAGGGAGATACCGTCCGTCTCTACAACGACCGCGGATCGGTTACCATGCTGGCCGTCCTCAATCCCGGTGAGCAGCGCAAGGCGGTTCACTGCCCGCGCAGCTTCCTGACGCGCGAGCACATTGACGGCGACCTTGCTCGTACGACCTTCAACGAATACAACCAGGCCTGCAGAAACCAGTCCTACTTCGACTGCGCTGTGGCCATCGAGAAGCTCTAGGGAGGCTGAGATAGATGACTCGATACGGAATGGCGATCGACCTTCGTCGCTGCATCGGATGCCAGGCGTGCGCTGCGGCGTGCAAGATAGCGAACAATCTGCCGAAGGAGCTGACGTACAACGTCGTGTACACCAAGACCGATGACGATTTCGACACCATTGGTACCGCCGTGTCCCGCGGCGCCCTTGCCAACGACAACGCCGGCGGCACCTTCCCCAATTGCACGCTGAACTTCCTGCCCATGCAGTGCCAGCACTGTGCTGATCCGGCCTGCCTGAGCGTGTGCCCCACTGGCGCAACCCAGCAGCGCGAGGACGGCATCGTGTTCGTTGATACGGATCTGTGCATCGGGTGCGAGTCCTGCATCAAGGCGTGCCCCTACGAGGGCGTCCGCACCCTTATCAGCGACAACCCCGAGTATTACCTTGAGGTTGAGGTCGGCGAGTTCGACGCCCCGCCCCACAAGGCCGGGACGGTGGAGAAGTGCACGTTCTGCAAGAACCTCGTCGATCGCGGAGATGTGCCGGCCTGCATGCAGCTGTGCCCGGCCCGCGCCCGCTACTGGGGCGATTTGGACGATCCGGAATCTGAGGTGTCGAAGGCCATCGAGGGCCGCGACTATCACCTCATGCTGGAGTCGGCGGGGACGAACCCGAGTGTCTACTACTTGAAGTAAGCGCGTATCTGGAAACGGCAGGGCGGGCGTCGGAAAGTACGGCGCCCGCCTCTTTGTAAGGAGGCTTCGTGAGCGCAGAGGATATGAGGAAAGTTGTCGGCTTGGCCGACGGTTGCGAATTGATGAGCGCGCTGACGCGCTTTCCTGACAACGATGTGGCGGCAGCGGTGGCGAGCGGATCGGTGCACGACGACGCGGTTGGCTGCGCGAAAGACGTGGCGGCAGCGCGTGATGACGGGCGCGCTGGTGACATTGAGGCGCTTTGCGAAGGCTTCGTGTGCGCTGCCGACGAAGATGCTGAGGCGCTCGGGGCCGCATTGCGCCGCGCATGGTCGCTGCTGTACGCGCGCCAAGGAAGCGGAGTGGCCATTTTTCCCTACGAGAGCGCGTTTGTGCACGTTCGCGAGGGGTTGCCCGGAGCGCCGGCGCTGTTCCGTACGGCGCTGACCCTGCGTGTCGAGAAAACCATGCGTGAGAGCGGCGTTCTGCCGAAGGACGCCGAGACCGAGCCGTGCGACAGCGCGTGGAACGAATGGGCGTTCCTCTCGTTTCTCCTTGGCAGCGAGGCGGCTTCTTTAGAGGCGGAAGATGAAGAGGCCGTGGCGCTTTGGCGGGGTCGGGTTGCTGATTTCGTTCGAGACCACGCGGCTTTGTGGCTGCCGGATTTCCTGACGCGCACGGCTGAAGAGGTCGAACGCCTCGCGCAGGCGGGCAAGGTGGACCCGGCGGCCGAGCGCTTCTATGGCGCGCTGGCGGCGTACGGGCGTTTTCTGCTGGCAACGCTTGCTGAGCGTGCGGCATAGGCGAGGGTGAGGAGCAAGCAATGACATTCCTTATGGTTTTGGCGGTGACGGTGGCGGCTTGCCTGGCTCTGCGCACGCCGCTGCATAAGTGGCCGGTGGCGTTTTACGTACTGGCTGTGGCGGCTGACGTGGCCTACGTCATTGGCGTCGAGGGGCTGCTCCCCCGTGTTGTAATGGGGCCGCTTACGCTGCTCATGGGCAAGTGTGTGCTGTCGCTGGCGCTGTTTGTGGTGGTCATGTACATCGGTGTGTTCGCCAAGGGATCGAAGGTGCATCAGTGGCTTAAGCCGGTGCGCAGCGAGTTGTCCATTATCGCATGCATTTTGGCTTGCGGGCATATGGCGGTGTATTTGGGCTCCTACGCTCCGCGACTCGGCGGCACGCTGGGGGTGAATGTGGTGAGCGCCCTGGTGGTAGCGCTCGCGCTGCTCGTGCTTCTGCTGGTGCTGGGCGTGACCTCTTTCGCCTTCGTAAAGCGCCGCATGCGCACCGATAGCTGGAAGCGCCTGCAGCGGTGGGCCTATGTGTTCTTCGGCTTGGTGTACGTGCACCTCATGCTGATGCTGGCGCCGGCGGCGAGCCAGGGCGGCGAGGCCGCTGTGGCAAGTGTGGTCATGTACACGGTGATCTTTGGCGCCTACGCCGTGCTGCGCGTCCGCCGGGCGTTTGTCGACCGCCGCGCTGTTGCAGCGGTCGGTGCCCTGGATGCTGCATCGGGCTTCGATCTCGAGACCGGGGACTGCGCCGTCTAGCTGATACGAATCGAATAGTCTCCCAAGAGCGGGCCCTGGCTTTTTTCGCCGGGGCCCGCTTCATTTTGCGACGCGACTGCGGTCGGCGCGAGGAACGAAACGGGACATTCCCGCGTCATTTCTACGGCTCGGCTCTGTTAGGCTCATGCTGCAAGTCCGATGGAGGAGGAGTCATGCGGGAGCGCCAAAGAAGGGTCGATTTCACCAACAGCTGGATGTTCGGGAGGGTCATGACCGACGAGTCGATATGTCGCGATGTCATCAGGGCCGTGCTGGGCATCGAGGCCGTGCGCATCGACTACCTGAACGCCGAGCAGGTGCTCGACCCCGCCCCGGAGAGCCACGGCGTCCGCATGGACGTGTACGCCAGGGAGCGCGGGTCGGGCGAGCGGGTCTACGACCTGGAGATGCAGGCGCAGCGGGAGCCCCTGCTCGGGAAGCGCTTCCGGTACTACCAGGCTGTCCTGGACGTGAGGGAGCTTCCCGCCGGGGACGACTACGACCGGCTGCCCGAGAGCTTCGTCGTCTTCCTGTGCAGCCAGGATCCCTTCGGGTACGACCTGCCCGTCTACCACCTCGAGCGCCGATGCGACGAGGTCCCCGAATTGCGGCTCGGGAATGCCTCGCACTGGCTCGCGCTGAACGCCCGGGCGTGGGAGGACGCGCCGGGCGGGGACCTGCTCGATCTGCTAAGATATGCCCAGACGGGCAAGGCCCTGGGTTCGCTCTCGCGCAAGATAGAGGAGGCGGTCGGGCGGGCCAACGAGGATCGAGAGTGGGTGGACAAGGTGTGGTCGGTGAGCACGATCGTGGAGAACGCCGCGCGGCGCGAGCGCATAAACGGCCGCATCGCCTGCGAGGAGGCGCGCGAGGAAGGCCGCCAAGAAGGCCGCCAAGAAGGCCTCGAGGAGGGCTCCGCGCGGTTCGCCGCCCTGGCGTCCCGGCTCATCGAGGCCGGCCGCGTCGACGATCTCGCGCAAGCGGCATCCGATCCCGTCCGGCGAGACGAGCTCTTTCGGGAGTTCGATCTGTAGGGCAGTCGTGCCCTTACGCTGCTTAGGGCCATGGTGCCGGCGTCGCTCCTCGCCGCCAAATCTTACATTCTTGTCGGTGGGCTGATCGCGCGGCGCGGGCCTTGGTGCCCGTGGTATTATGGTTCGATGCTGAAACGACCGCCCTCTGGCAAGAAAGCGCTATGAAGAACATCTCAGAAATCCTCGCCAGCGTCGAAGAGACGCCCGCCACGTTCGAAGACTATTTGAAAGCCTACGCCGATCCGGTCGGGGAGCTGATCAACAGCTACATTCCCCATGGGACTCACGGGGATATGGACCGCTACCTGTACGATCCGCTCTATCATTACAGCGAGAACGCGGGCAAGCGTCATCGTCCGCTCATTTGCTTCGCGGCCTGTCTGGCCGTGGGCGGCGACCCCAACCGTGCCGCCACCGCCGCCGCGGCCATTGAGCACTTCCATTCCGCGGCCCTCATCCACGACGACATCGCCGACGAGGCCGAGCTGCGCCGCGGCGAGCCCTGCCTGCACCTTACCGAGGGGCTGGGGCTGGCCATCAACATGGGGGATCTGGCTCTTTCCATGGTAAACGGTCCGGTGGTGAACGACCCGCTTTTGGAAGACGCCGTGAAGGTGCGCGTTATCAAGGAGCTCATCGCCATGACCTGCCGCACGGTGGAGGGCCAGGCGCTCGATCTGGGCTGGGCCCGCGACGGCCGCTACGACATCACGCCCGAGGACTACCTCACCATGGCCATCCACAAAACGGCCCACTATTCCGGCGCGGTGCCGCTGGCCGTGGGCGCCATCGTGGGCGGCGCCGACGACGAGATCGTGGAAGCCCTGCGCAGCTACGGGCTTGACACGGGCCTCGCCTTCCAAATCCAGGATGATTTGCTGAACCTCGTGGGCACCGATGAGGCCAAGAAGAAGGACTTCCGCAGCGACATCACCGAGGGCAAGCGCACGCTCGTTGTCGTGCACGCTCTGCAGAACACCGAGCCTGCGGCCCGAGAGCGTCTCGTCGAGATTCTGTCCTCGAAGGAGCGCGATCCGGAGGTGCTCGCCGAGGCCGTGGCCATTATGGAGAAAACGGGATCCATCGACTACGCTCGCACGTTCGCCGAGGATCTCGCCCTGAACGCCAAGGCACGGCTGGCCGGGGCGCTGCCTCCCTCGCCGTATCGCGATTTGCTCGTATCCATGGCCGACTGGTTTGTGAACAGGTTGAAGTAACATGGAGCCTATCAAAAGAAATGACACCGGCGCTGCCGTCGAGGACGTGCAGACGCGCCTGGCCCGCATCGGGCACCTTCCCGAGGATGCCATCACTGGCACCTTCGACGACGCTACCGCCGCCGCATTGGCTGACTTCCTTGCCGCGTCGGCACTGCCGCCGAGTGAGGATGTGACCGAGAAGGTGTGGGCCGCTTTGGTGGATGCCACCTACAACTTGGGCGACCGCACGTTGTACTTGCGCATGCCCTACTTCCACGGTCATGACGTGCTGGAATTGCAGCAGGCGCTCGGCGCGCTCGGGTTCTTCTACGGTACACGTGACGCCATCTTCGGCGCCCATACCGAGGAGGCGCTGCGTCGCTTCCAGCTGAACCTGGGGCTGCCTTCCGATGGCATTGCCGGAGCCTACACCTACGCGGCTCTGCGCAACCTGGCCCATTCCTGGGTTGGCAAGGAGGCGACCCACGGGCCCGTGCGCCATCTGGGCTTCGCCCGCGCCGCCGACGTGCTGGAACGCAACGCCGTGTGCCTGTTCGGCACCGACGAGTTCTCCCGCGCCGTGGCTTCGCGCATGTCGAACGTGGCCCAGGCGACCAACCCGGCCTCCAAGATCATCAGCGCCGATGCGCTGTCGGTACCGCCGGATGCGTCAATGATGCTTGTGCACGTGCTGTTGGAAGCGACGGATGCCGAGGTCGGAGTGCCGCTGGTGTCCTACGAGGAGGAAGGTACGCTGGCGCTGCGTCTGGCCTCGGCCGTCGACGTGGCCCGCGATGCGAGCTGGCCCCGCGTGTCGGTGTTGCTCCCCGGCACCGTTTGGCTGGAAGCCGGCCCGGAGCGCTCCGCCCAGCATTACGCCATTACGCTGCTCGACGCCCTCTGCTCCGCGCTGCAGGAGTAGCTACTCGAACAGGTCGAGCAGCTCCTGACGGGAGTGAACGCCAAGCTTCTGGTAGATATGCTTGACGTGGGTGGCCACGGTGTTCTTCGAAAGCACCAGCTCCTCGCGGATGTAAGGTTGGCTGCGCCCGCGCGCCAGGTAGCCGAGAATTTCCGCCTCGCGGCCCGACAGACCGTGCTCCTCGGTGAGGCGCTGGCAGATGCCGTCGATGGTCGTGTCGGCGCTAGAGGTGATGCTGCCTGCCTCGCCGGGGTCATCTGGCTTGTCGATCCTGCCAATCGGCAGGACGGCCTCATTGCGCGGAGCGGTGTTGTGAGCAGCGGAGATCTCAAGCACAGAGGAGCGGTTGGTGGGGTATCCCAGCCAGGAGAGGGAAAACACGACCAAAAGACCCAGGGCGATGGCGAACAACCCCAATGGCTCGATGGAGGTCATCTCGCTCAAGGCACGCCCGGCGAGGTTGCCCGCCAGAACACCCAGCTGCAGCGACCCTTCCGCTACGCCGATGCCGAGAGCTGCTTTTGCCCCATTGCTTTTGGCCGCTGTCACCACGAAAAGCACTGCGGCGATGGTAAGCGTGGTGTCCGCAATGGCAACAAGGCTCGTGGAGAGAGCAACGGCCCACAGATCTGCCCACGGCAGGAGGGCAAGGGCGATGGCAACGAGCGGGGCAATGAGCCGAAAGAGTCCGTCGAAACTTGGACGTGCGGCGAACAGTACGATGCCGACCACGAGGGCGATGCCGCAGATTGAGCCGATGACGGTGGCGATGTCGATGCCCCAATCAATGAAGGGCGCGTCGGCGTTCGCTTGCAGCGCGCCAGAGCATCCGATGACGAAATATGAGAGGAAAAGCAGCGCGGCGATGCGGGCGAGGGTAAAGAGCGCCGGCCGGCGCAGGCCGTCTGTTGCGACGCTTGCGTTTTCAACTGGTGGAATATCTCGATAGGTGGCCAGCAGCATAAGGCCCGACGCGAGAGGCAAAGAGGCGGTCGCCAGGATGCCGACGGTGCTTGGCAAGTAGGGGAGAACCAAAGCGCAGCCGAGCATGATAAGGGAAGCAGCCGGGATGGCGACTTCGGAGCTTTCGATGTCCAGCGCTGCCAAGGCCTGTCCCCACAGTACGTAAAGAGCGCCCGTGCCGAGCCCCGTAAGCGCGCCGCTGACCACTGCTGGCGCAAGAATCCCCTCGGCGGCCGCCAGTCCCGAGAGAAGCGTTCCTGCCGCCGTTGCCACTCCCGCTGCGACGGTGAGCCAGGGGGGCGCCATGGTCTGGCGCCTCCCTAGGACGAATCCCAAAACGAAAAGCGTGAGCGTCACAACGACAGCCGAGGCGAGCCAGGAACTGTCGGCGTTGATGCCGATGCCCGCGCGCTCCGGAAAGACTGCGAAGGTCTCGAAGGATCCGTAGACCCACGCCCAGAGAAATCCGATGCCGAGATAGCGCACCTTCAGCGTCCTCTCGAGTCTCGTCAAGCTTTGTGCCGTTGCTTTCGTTTTCGGTTTCGTCACGTTCCCTCCCTGAAAGCGCTCTTGCGGAACCATCATAGGCTTCCATGGGGTCTATCACCCTCACCTATTGTAGGTGAAAACGGATGAAAACCCAGCCTTTAGGCGATGTTTGTCTATGTTGTCGGTGCCACACTGAGTCCACCTTGAAATCTCAAGGGAGGGATTTCGGCCGGGTACGTTCGGTTGCGCTCGCAGGGGATGGGCCTCTGCGACAAACAGCACCACGGCCGAAGGAGCTAAAGGAGGAACTATCATGACTGAATCTTCGCTTTCCCGCCGCTCGTTTCTGACCGGCGCCGCCGCCCTGGGGTCGCTGGCTGCTGCAGGCGCTCTGGCCGGCTGCTCCCCGAAGACGCCGGCGGAGGCGCCGACCGAGGGAGCTGCGACCGAAGAGGACACCGCCTCGGCTTCCGGCGCGCCCGACTGGCTCGGCGAAGCGCCCGCCATCAGCGATGGTGATTGCGCGGAGACCATCGAGTGCGACGTGCTCGTCATCGGCGCGGGAACGTCGGGCTATTTCGCCGCGTGCGCTGCCGCCGAGAACGGGGCCAAAACGCTGCTCATCGAGAAGTCGTCCGCCGGCAACGGCGTGCGCTCCTCGGCACTGGGCGCGGTGAACTCCCGTTTCCAGCAGGAGGTGGGCGAGGCGGCCGCCATCGATCCCATGGAGATCATGAACGACATGGATCGCTACGCCGACGGCCAGGTGCACTCGTCCCTCTACCGCAAGTGGGCCGAGAACTCCGGAGAGGCCATCGACTGGTACGCCGACGTCATCGCCAAGGACGGCCTTGAGGTTCAGCTTGAGTGGAACATGCCCAAGGGCACCTTCTACAAGGACTGGCCCACCGGCCACGGCACCAACGGTCGCGACGGTGCCGGCTACGCCGAGCGCGAGCCGCAGGTGTCCGAGTGCCTGAACAACTACCTCACCTCCTTCGACGGCTGCGAGATCCGCTTCAACACGCCCATGAAGAACCTCATCGTGGAAGACGGCAAGGTAGTGGGCGCCTATGCCGAAGGGCCGGACGGCATGATCCGCATCAATGCCGCCAAGGGCGTCGTGGTGGCCACGGGAGGCTACGCCTGCAATCAGGACATGTACCAGGCCCTGCAGCCCACGCGCTACTCGTGCCTGGGCACCTTCGACGCCTTCCCCTCCTGCACCGGCGACGGCATCAAGGCGCTTATGTGGGCCGGCGCGAAGATGGATGAGGTGCACACCTCCCTCACGTTTAACCGCTGCCTGCTGACGGCGGATCAGGAGATCGCGCATCCCTATGAGATCGGCGGCGACTCCTACGGGTACTTCTTCTACGCCTCCCAGCCCTTCCTGCGGGTCGATCCACACGGCGCGCGCTTCCACAACGAGAGCGCTCCCTACGACTACGTGATGAACGCATCGTCGAAGCGCCCTGCGGCTGAGCGTTACTGGCATCAGATCTGGGACGGCGATTGGAAGCAGTACATCCCCGTCTTCCACACGGTGGGCTGCTCCACCATCTACATGCAGCCCGAGGGCGGCAGCGACCACGACGCCTTCCCCGGGATGCTGGAGGAGTGGATCGAGCCCGAGATGGAGGCCTTCGTCGAGGCCGGCTTCATCCAGAAGGCCGATACCCTTGAGGAGCTGGCCGACAAGCTCGGCTTTACGGGCGATGACAAGCAGGTGTTCCTGGACACCTGCGCCCAGCAAACCAAGAACTACGAGGCCGGCGTCGATCCGCAGTTCGGCAAGGAGGCCTTCCGCCTGTCGGCCATCAAGACGCCGCCGTTCTACGGTTCGGTGAAGAACTGCGGCCTGACGCTGTGCACGCTGGACGGCATCCAGGTAAACGACGATCTGCAGCCCTACGGCGAGGACGGCGCCCCCATCGAGGGTGTCTATGTCGTCGGCAACGACCAGGGCTGCTACTACGCGGACACCTACCCGAACTTGGCCGCCGGCTTCAACGCCGGGCGCTGCGCCACCTTCGGCCGTATGGTCGGCAAGATGCTGGCCGAGAAGTAAGTTAGCGACTGCCATCTTCGAGACGCCGCGGCACCCGTTCCTCCCTGCGGGTGCCGCGGCTTTTTACGTTAGCGGCTGGCTTCGTTTTCGAAATCTTCCCGCCAAATGCCAGTTCGACCCCGAAATGGTCGATACGTTCGGAAGCTCTCTGCCATTACGGGCCTGAAGCGGCAGAAAAATGCCAGTTGAGGGCAGAAATGGCAGAAGGGACAGATGGAAGCCGGCCATTTCGGGGTCGAACTGGCATTTACTGCGAGAATTCCGAAAAGAGGGATGGGGAAGGGCCCGAAAAAGGCGACGAGTGCTTTTGCGTGGAAAATCTCGCACTTAGGCCCAGGGAAACCAAGTGGAAAAGCGCGCGGTGCTACAATAGCCGAGTTTGAGAGTAATGTTTATCGCGCGCAAAGGAGCATCCCTTGACTCGTCCCATGACCATGGCGGAGAAGATTCTCGCCGCCCATGCGGGGCTGGATGAGGTGGAACCGGGCCAGTTGATCGAATGCGATCTGGATCTGGTGCTCGCCAACGACATCACGGCCCCCATCGCCATCAAGACCGTTCGCGAGATCACCGACAAGGTGTTCGATCCGACTAAGATCGCCCTCGTGCCCGACCACTACACCCCCAACAAGGACATCAAGTCCGCCGAGCAAGCCAAGATCGTGCGCGATTTCGTGCGCGAGCAGGGCATCACCCACTACTACGAGGTGGGCTGCATGGGCGTGGAGCACGCGCTTCTGCCGGAGCAGGGCGTCGTGGGCGCGGGCGACCTCATCATCGGCGCCGACAGCCACACCTGCACCTACGGCGCGCTGGGCGCGTTCTCCACGGGGGTGGGCTCCACCGATGCCGGCGTGGGCATGGCCACGGGCAAGGCCTGGTTCAAGGTGCCCGAGACCATCAAGTTCGTCATCGACGGCGAGCTGGCCCCCGGCGTCACCGGCAAGGACGTCATCCTGCACATCATCGGCATGATCGGCGTGGATGGCGCCCTGTACAAGGCTATGGAGTTCACGGGCAGCGCCATCGAAAGTATGCCGATGGACGAGCGCCTCTCCATTTCGAACATGGCCATCGAGGCCGGCGGCAAAGCGGGCCTCATCCCCGTGGACGATGTGACCCGCGCCTATCTGGACGAGCGCGCCGAGCGGCCCTATACCGCCTACTACTCCGATGACGATGCGCAGTTCGCCCAGGTCGTCGAAATCGACGCCGCTGACATCGTGCCGACGGTGGCCTTCCCGCACCTGCCGAGCAACACGCGCCCGGTGGCCGAGGCTCGCGACGTGAAGATCGACCAGGCCGTCATCGGCAGCTGCACCAACGGGCGCCTCGCCGACATGCGCCAGGCCGCAGCCGTGCTCGCGGGCCGCACGGTGCATCCGGACGTGCGCTGCATCGTCATCCCCGCCACTCAGAAGGTGTACCAGCAGTGCATCGCCGAGGGGCTCATGGACATCTTCATCGACGCCCACTGCGCCGTGTCCACCCCCACCTGCGGGCCGTGCCTGGGCGGCTACATGGGCATCCTCGCTGCCGGAGAGCGCGCCATCGCCACCACCAACCGCAACTTCGTCGGCCGTATGGGCGACCCCACCAGCGAGGTGTACCTCTCCTCGCCGGCCGTGGCCGCCGCTTCGGCCGTGCTCGGCCACATCGGCCTTCCGGAAGATTTGGAAGCCGTCGCGGACGCGGCGGAGTAGGAGGAAGCTCCATGAAATTTAAGGGAACCGTGCACCGCTACGGGCGCGACATCGACACTGACGTCATCATTCCCGCCCGCTATTTGAACACTTCCGATCCGGCGGAGCTGGCGAAGCATTGCCTGGAGGATCTGGACACGGAATTTGTGAACAACGTGCAGCCCGGCGACATCATCGTGGCCGATGAGAACTTCGGTTGCGGCTCATCGCGCGAGCACGCCCCCATCGCCATCAAGGCAGCCGGGGTGGACGTGGTCATCGCCAAGAGCTTCGCGCGCATCTTCTACCGCAACGCCATCAACACGGGGTTGGCCATTATGGAATGCCCCGAGGCCGTGGACGCCATCAGCAACGGCGATGTTGTGAGCGTGGATGCCGATGCGGGCACCATCACCGACGAGACCACGGGCGAGACCTTCACGGCCCAGCCCTTCCCGCCGTTCCTCATGGAGATCATCAACGCGGGAGGCCTCGTGCCCCGCTGGCAGAAGAAGCTCGGAAAGGACGCGTAGCATGACGACTACCTACAAGATTTGCCTGCTTGCCGGCGACGGCATCGGGCCGGAGATTATTGCCGAGGGCGTGAAGGTGCTGGACGCCGTGGGTGCGAAGTACGACACCGCCTTCGAGTACACCGACGCGCTCATCGGCGGTGCGGCCATCGATGCGACAGGCGAGCCCTTGCCGACGGCGACGCTGGATGCGGCCCGCGCCTCCGACGCGGTGCTGCTGGCTGCCGTGGGCGGCCCTAAGTGGGACACCACCGATCCTGCCGCCCCGCGCCCGGAGCAGGGGCTCTTGGGCATCCGTAAGGAGCTGGGCCTGTACACCAACCTGCGTCCCGTGCAGATCTTCAACGCTCTGGCCGACGCCTCCACGCTGCGCCCGGAGATCGTCGACGGCGTGGACATGATGATCGTCCGCGAGCTCACCGGTGGCTTGTACTTCGGTCGCCGCGAGCGCTTCTACGACGAGCCGGCCGCCGGCGTGAACGGAGCGCCGGGCCAGCGCGCCTACGACACGCTGGAGTACTCCGAGTACGAGATCGAGCGCATCGCCCGCCAGGCCTTCGAAATCGCCCGCAAGCGCCGCGGCAAGGTGACGAGTGTGGACAAGGCCAACGTGCTGGAGACGAGCCGCCTGTGGCGCGAGATCGTGCATCGCGTGCACGACGCGGACTACGCCGATGTGGAGCTGGAGGACCTGCTGGTGGACAACACGGCCATGCAGCTCATCAACCGTCCCGCCGATTTCGACGTGGTGGTGACCGAGAACATGTTCGGCGACATTCTCTCTGACGAGGCCGCCCAGATCACGGGCTCGCTGGGCATGCTCGCCAGCGCTTCTTTGGGCGACGGCGTGGCCCTGTACGAGCCGAGCCACGGCAGCGCGCCGGACATCGCCGGGCGCGGTATCGCCAACCCGCTGGCACAGATCCTTTCCGTGGAGATGATGCTGCGCTACAGCTTCGGCATGGGCGAGGCCGCCGACGACATCCGCCGCGCCGTCACCGAGGTGCTGGACGCCGGTTGGCGCACCGGCGACATCAAGGACGCCGAGACCCCGGTCGACAAGGTTGTGGGCACCGCGAAGATGGGCGACTTGGTGGTCGAGCATCTGTAGCGCCTCGCCCGTTTCGTCGGCCTGTCGGCTCGCCGCCATCGCCGCTGGGATTAAACTTGCAAAACCATTGGGAAAGGGCGGCCTGCGGGGTCGTCCTTTCTGCGTTACAATACCCGAAGTTTCACTTACCAGGGCCGCAAAGCCCCGTCGACGAAAAAGGATATCACCATGGCCATTAACGCTCCCGAGGGGACTCGCGATCTTCTGCCTGACGAGGCGCTGTTCTGGAATCAGTTCAAGCAGACGGCGGCCGAGGTGTTCGGCGCCTACGGGTATTTGCCCATCGAGACGCCCATCATGGAGCAGACCGAGCTCTTCGTCCGCGGCATCGGCGAAGCGACCGATGTGGTGTCCAAGGAGATGTTCACGGCCATTTCCGGTGAGAATCTGCGTCGCTGGGTGGAAGAGGGGAAGGCCCCGAAGGCGAAGAGCCGCCTGTCCTTGCGCCCCGAGGGCACGGCCGGTGTGGTGCGCGCCGTAGTGCAGCACGATTTGGTGCCGCAGGGCGCGGCCCCGGCGAAGCTCATGTACGCAGGCCCGATGTTCCGCGCCGAGCGCCCGCAGAAGGGGCGTCAGCGCCAGTTCAATCAGGTGGGTGTGGAGTGCCTGGGCGCCGAGGAGCCTACGATCGATGCCGAGGCCATCATCATGCTCATGCGCTTTTACGAGAAGGTGGGCATCCCGCGCGATTCCATGCGCCTTCTGTTGAACTCCATGGGCTGCGAGCAGTGCCGTCCGGCCTACCGCGAGCTCGTGCGCGCCTACATGGACGAGCACGCCGACGAGCTGTGCGACACCTGCATGACGCGCGCCGAGGTGAATCCGCTGAGGGCGTTCGACTGCAAGAATCCCCAGTGCGCGGCCATTATGGCTGACGCGCCGAAGATCACCGACCACTTGTGCGACGAGTGCCGCGAGCACTACGATGCGGTGAAGGTTCTGCTCGATGGCGCCGGGGTTGTCTACGAGGAGGACTACAAGCTCGTGCGCGGCCTGGATTACTACACCCGTACGGTGTTCGAGGTGCAGGTGGACAACGGCATGGGCGCCCAGAACGCCATCGGTGGCGGCGGGCGCTACGACAAGCTGGCCGAGGAGGTGGGGGGCCGTCCCACGCCGGGTCTCGGCTTCGCGCTCGGCTTCGAGCGCTGCGTGCTGGCCCTGGAAGCGGCCGGCGTGGAATTCCCGCGGGCCCAGAAGTGCGACCTGTTCGTGGCCTGCGTCGATGATTCCGTGCGCGCCCGGGCCTTCGCGCTCGTACAGGAATGTCGCGACGCCGGCTTCACGACCGAGATGGATCACCAGAAGCGCTCGCTGAAGAGCCAGTTCAAGCTGGCCGACAAGCTGGGTGCGGCCCGCGTGGCCGTCCTCGGCCCCGACGAGTTGGATGCGGGTGAGGTGACTCTGCGCGACATGGCCACCCACACCGAGGCCAAGGTGCGCCTGGAAGAAGTCGTCGGCGAGCTAGGTCGCGCGATTTCGTAGGAACTTTCTCGTTCTGCTTTCTGGCGTCAAAGAGGGAGCTGTCGATGCGGCGATGCGTCGACAGCTTTTCCTGTTTCTTCGGGTTTGACAGCAAGTATAGCTGCAAGTATACTTGAATTGCAAGTATACAGGAGGTGCGCTATGCCGCAGTTGTCTTTGTATCTGGATGAGCCGACCATGGAAATGCTGCGCGAGAAGTCGTCTCGAGCGCATCAGTCGATGTCGAGGTACGTGACGGGGCTCATTCGCGAGAGTGGGGAAGGGCGCGGCTGGCCGTCGGGCTACTGGGATAACGTCTACGGCTGTCTGAAGGATCCGACGTTCGTCGTCCCCGAGGAAGAGGGAGACCTCGACGAGATCGTTCTGTTCGCGTAAGGGGCCGTCATGTATTTCTTCGACTCCGATGTGTGCATCGAGATCATGCGGGGCCATCTGCCGCGGGCCCAGGAGATCATGCGGAAAAGCTCGCCGGATCTGTTCGGCGTGCCGGCTATCGTCGAGGCCGAGCTGCTGTACGGGGCCGAGAACAGTAACAATCCCGAAGAGGGCCGCTATTTTGTAGAGAGCCTCTTGTCGCCGCTGCACATCATTCCCTTCGATTCCCGGTGCGCCGCCTGCTACGCGCGAGTCCGGGCCGACTTGAAGCGGCGCGGTTGCATAATCGGGCCGAACGATCTGCTGATTGCCGCGACGGCCCTTGCCCATGGCGCGACGCTCGTTTCGAACAACACGAGGGTGTTCCGGCGTGTCGAGGGATTGCTTCTGGAGTTGTGGGCGGAGGTAGACTTTTAAGGTCGCAGTGAAGAAAATCTTCAGGCCCGTGGTTTTCTTTCGGGTATTTGACGGGTTGGGTGTTGGCGCGGGGCCTTCCTGTATAGTGTCACGAAACCTTCTACGGGGCCAACGGGGCCCCAGGACGAGGTCGCCGCGCGGTGCGCTGCGGCCGATAAGAGAGGATGAGTTACGTGGCACAATCTGGTTTGGATTCGCTGCTTGAGGCGTTGCGCCAGTCGGGTATGAACACCGATGGCGTGGGCTCGGGCACCGGTGCGTCGGATTCGGCGTCGTCCGGGCCGCAGACGCCGGGTTCCGGCTCGGGCGCCGGCGCGGGAGCGTCGGGCTCGCGCGGCGGTGTGGGCGGCTTTCCCTTCGGAGGCTTCGGCGGGTTCGGGGGTGCGGGCAACGGCGGCGGTCGCGGCCATGGCGGCTCCGGCTCCGGTGACGGCGGCGATGGCGGCCATGGTGGCCCTACGGTCGATTTCGAGTTCCTCGCCAACGACTTCCACCTGCCTTCTAAGAAATGGCTGGCGCTCATCATCGTACTGGCGCTGCTCGTCATCGCCGGTGCCTACTGGTGGTTCCATCCGGCCATCAACATTCACTCCACGGACTTCTGGGGTTTCGTCTTCATCGTTATCCTGCTGCCGCTGTTCCTCGTTTTCTGGATGCGCTCCAAGCAGTACAAGACGGGCACCAAGGAAGTGACGAAAAACGAGGGCAAGGCGAAGACCTTCCGCATTCTGTCCTTCGTGCCCGTGGCCGTGGTGGCGCTCGTGGCCATTGGCGCCCTTATGTCCATGGCGATCTTCCCGGGCAATGCCGAGAAGTACTCCAACGTGCTGAAGACCGACACGCTGGAGTTTGCCCAGGACATCAAGGAAGTGAACTATTCGGAGATTCCCGTCATCGACCGCGATTCCGCCATTTTGCTGGGCAACCGCGAGATGGGCTCCATCCCCGAGTACGTCAGCCAGTTCGAGGTGTCGAACCTGTACTCGCAGATCAACTACCAGGGCACGCCGGTGCGCGTGAGCCCCTTGGGCTACGCCGACCTGTTCAAGTGGTTCACCAACCGCGAGGGCGGCATCCCGGCCTACGCGCTCGTGAACATGACCACCCAGGACGCCGAGATCGTGCGTCTGGGCGACTCGCCGATCCACTACTCGCAGTCCGAGCCGCTCGTGCGCAACATCGACCGCCACGTGCAGCTTTCCTACCCCTTCTACATGTTCGGCGAGAAGTCCTTCGAAATCGATGAGGACGGCCACCCCTGGTGGATCTGTCCCGTGAAGGACTTCACCATCGGACTCTTCGGTGGCGAGACCATCAGCCGCGTGGTGCTGTGCGACGCCACCACCGGCGAGACCCAAGACCTCGCCGTGGCCGACTGCCCCGAGTGGGTCGACCGCGTGTTCCCCGCCGAGCTGCTCATCCAGCAGTACAACTGGTGGGGCGCCTACAACAACGGCTGGCTGAACTCGTTCCTCGGCCAGGAGGGCGTGGTGCGCACGACGCCCGGCACCGACGGCACGCTGGGCTACAACTACATCGCCAAGGACGACGACGTGTGGGTGTACACCGGCGTCACCTCGGCCACGGCCGACAACTCCATCATCGGCTTCGTGCTGGTGAACCAGCGCACCCAGGAGTCGCACTTCTACAGCGTCTCGGGCGCCACGGAGGACTCGGCCATGCAGTCCGCCGAGGGCCAGGTACAGAACTTGCGCTACACCTCCACGTTCCCGCTGCTCATCAACGTGTCGAACCAGCCGACCTACTTCATGGCCCTGAAGGACGGCGCGGGCCTGGTGAAGAAGTTCGCCATGATCGACATCCAGCGCTACCAGAACGTGGCCGTGGGCGATACGGTGGCCGACACCCAGAAGGCCTACGAGGCGCTGCTCGCCACCAACGGCGTGGTGGCCGAGGGCGAGGGCGGCGCGACCGATGTGGTGACGGTGAAGGGCACCATCCGCTCCATGAATCAGGCGGTCATCGAGGGCAACACCCACTTCTACCTGACCGTGGAAGGGGAGGACGGCTCCATCTTCGATTTCGCGCTGCCGGGGCTGCTGGACATCGTCGGCTATAAGGTGGGCGACGAGATCAACTTCACCTACGTGGAAGCTGCCGGTTCCAACGTGAGCCCGGCCTATGAGATTCTGGGCGAGGGCGGCAACGCGCCGGCGACCGAGGATGCTGCGGGCAGCGGCGCGCCGGCTGGAGACGAGAACGCCTCCGGCGAGCCCGAGGACGACGTGGTGCAGCAGGACGGCGCCGCCCAGACGCCTGCCGACGTCGCCTCTGGCGAGGATACCGAGAAAGTGGCCTAGGGGCGCTTCGGGGCCAGCGTAATTCTCAAGGTTTAAAGCGAGCGGGAGCAATCTCGCTCGCTTTTTGTTTTCCCAGGTCAACGTAAAGGTTTATAGGAGGGTTTAAAGCTTTAAACTTCTTTTTTCCGCTTGGTCGATGCGTGGATTTGCCGGGGCGTCCATAGTGCGTGGTGCAGCGAGGGAGCTGCGGCGGCGAAGCGAAAAGCTTCTCC
The DNA here is from genome assembly GCF_977113345.1 of Adlercreutzia sp. CNCM I-6216. Lineage (NCBI taxonomy): Bacteria > Bacillati > Actinomycetota > Coriobacteriia > Eggerthellales > Eggerthellaceae > Adlercreutzia > Adlercreutzia sp. CNCM I-6216. The sequence goes on along the minus strand of NZ_CDSBIE010000013.1, from coordinate 39,901 downwards.
GCAAACCAACGCAGCACGGACGCTGCAACCGAGCTTTCAGAGAAGCTCGGCGTCACGAGTGAGGGAAAGGGACCCATCATGACTAACGGAATGAATGTTTCTCGCCGCGACCTGTTCAAGTTCGGCGGCCTCGCCGTCATCACCGCCGCCGGCGCCGGCGCGCTCGCGGGCTGCGCTCCCCAGCAGAAGATGGCGAGCACGGGCGCCGCCGCTGCCGAGGACGGATCTACCTACGTGGGCCCGAGCTTTTTGCAGAAGCCGGCCGAAATCACCGAGTTCGACGAGGAGCACACCTACGATGTCGTGGTCGTCGGCGCGGGCGAGTCGGGGCTTTCCGCCATGCACGCCGCCCTGGAGGCGGGCGCTACGGTGGGCGCGCTGCAGAGCCTCTCCATCGTGCAGACCGCCGGCAACATGGGCGCTTCCATCGACCTGACGAAGACGAACGAGGCCGGCATCAAGGCGGTGCTGTCCTTCATCAACTACAAGAGCGACTACCGCGCCAACCTGGGCCAGGTAGAGACCTGGGCCCGCAACTCCCAGGAGGCGCTGGCCTGGTGGGCCGAGGCTGCGGCCAAGGGCGGCAGCGAGTCGAAGCCCTACGACTACACGGTGAACTGCAACGGGCATGAGGTGTTCTTCCATGCCAACACCTACTTCCATGACGAGGGCCATCAGAAGGGCGCGCTCGTCATCGGCGACGCCGTGCAGGCCGAGGGCGCCGAGATCTTCTTCGAGACCCCCTGCGTGCAGTTGCTCGTGGAGGACGGCCGCGTGGCGGGTGCCATCGGCGAGACCAAGGACGGCGCTCACGTGCTGCTGCGTGCCAACAAGGGCGTCATCATGGCCGCCGGCGACTATGTGGGCGATTCCGAGATGCTGTACTACTACACCCCTGATGCCAAGGGCCTGCACCAGGCCGTCGACTTCCGCAACGGCACGGGCCTGAAGGCCGCCATGTGGGCCGGCGCCCAGATGTGCCCCGCCTCTCACACCAAGATGGTGCACGGCGAGGGCCCGAAGGTGCGCTTCGAGATGCCGTATTTGTTCCTCGACCGTCACGGCAAGCGCTTCATGGACGAGGGGTGCTGCCGCATGGGCTATCTGAACGAGTTCACCAACAAATACCTGGCCGAGGTCGACTTCACCGAGTCCACGGCCGCCAAGTTCTTCTCCATCGTGCCCACGAACTGGGAGGAGCACTACGATGCCTGGAAGGACTTCTCCGACATCTCCATCCACAACGCCTACCGCAACGTCGATCCCGAAGCCTGGATCAAGGGCGACACGCTGGAGGAGCTGGCCGAGGGCATGATCGCCTACGCCGACGAGGAGGGCTGGGCCCACGACTACACCGTGGAGGCCATCGTCGAGTCCATCAACCGCTACAACGAGCTGGTGGCCGCCGGCAACGGCGATGAGGACTTCGGCAAGCGCGACGAGTATATGGTGCCGATCGAGGCCCCCTGCTACGCGGTGCCGCGCGGCGCGAACAACATCGACGCCCTGGTGGACGGCCTGTGGTGCGACGGCAACTTCCAGTGCCTGGACGTCGACATGAAGCCGATCGAGGGCCTGTTCGCCGTCGGAAACGCTTCCGGTCCCTTCTTCGGCAACAGCAACTACCCCATGGACATCGAGGGCCTGTCGGTGGGCCGCGCCATCACCACCGGCTTCGCCACGGGCCGCTACGTCGCCGGCCTGTAGGTCGCAGGATTCGGCGGGAATTGCGGGACTCGACTGCCTGAGCTTTCGGGGGCCACCCCCGGGTTCTCGTGCTCGTATGTCCCGCATCGAGTTTTCCGTACCCTCCCTCTGAGCCGACGCCCCTCACCGGGCGTCGGCTTTGCTGTTTCCGTCGGGCCGGGAACATGGAAGAGGCGGGGCTTGCTTTGAGTCGGGGCTTTCCAGAAAATGCGGGGCATCTTTTCCGGGGAAAATTTCGAGTTGTTAGACATTTGCTCCCTGAAGGCAGCCTGATTTCAGCGAAAGAGGAACTCGAAAGAGGCGTTTCTGCCTTTTGAAAGGCGAAAAGCGATAGTTTGGTTCAAGCGTGAGCAGGGGCATGTCTAACAACTCGAAATTTCTGCCATAATGGGCGGGTAAGATTGACGCAAGGGTTGCAAAGGGGCTGCGAGCGTGAAAAATGAAAACGTGGAAGATCGCCGGGCGCTTTTGCGGGGCGGGCGCCGTTATGTGATGGCTTACGGGTGCGCCCGCGCTTGGGCGACGTTGACCTTCACGGGGGCAAGTGCCGGGGCGATTGGCGGCCCTGCGGGAGGCGCTGCGGGTGGCCCTGCGGGAGGCGCTGCGGTCGCAGCGGCGATTCCTTGGTCGTTCGACACTCATTTCACCTTCGATCTTGCCTATATTGTCGTGAGCATCTTGCTGGTGCTGCTGTTCCGCCGCTTCATTCCCCTCAACGAGAATCGCATGATGAAGTTCGTGTCGTTCGGGTGCATGCTCGCGGCTTCGATTGCCGTAGTCTTGGCCCCGTGGGTGCCCGAAGCGTCGTTTTCTCTGATGGTGGGAGGCTCGCTTGCTGCGGGGGTGGGATACGGCCTCTTTTTGCTGTTGGCTGCTGAGGTTCTATGCTCGTTTAGTCTGCTGCGGATTTTCCTGTTTCTGTCGGGGGCTATGCTGCTTGGGGTTGTCATCACGTTCTTCTGCCAGGGCATGGGCGTGTGGCAAGCGAGTGCGGCTTTAGTGGCGCTTCCCGTGCTTGCCTCGCTGTATCTGCATGGAGCTTATGAGCGGATTCCCGCGGCTGAACGACCCAAGCGGGGTGTGCCGAAGTTCTCCTATCCGTGGAAGCTGTTCGTGCTGTACGGCCTGTACGCCTTCGCCTATGGCATGCGCGCGAACCAGCTGGCGTGGGGCGCGGGTCGACATTCGTCGCTTTCCACGTTCATCCTCATGGCGGTGCTGTTCCTCACGGCCTACTTCGCCTCGCGCCGGTTTAACATCGGGCTTCTGTACCGGTCGCCTGTGGTGCTCATGGTGTGCGGCTTTCTTTTGGTGCCGGCCCAAAGCTTGCTCGGTGCGGCGGCGTCAAGCTATCTCATCGCCATCAGCTACTCGCTCATGTCGTTCCTCGTGGTGCTGTTGCTCTATGATATTTCCCGACGGCTTGGCGTTGCCATCGTGGTCTTCATGGCGATCAAGAACGCCGAACAACTTTTTCAAGTGGTCGGCGGCGAGGTTCCGGGGCTGCTTGCGCAAGCGGGGTTGCCTGCGGCCACTCAGGACTTTGTGGTGACGATTATCGTGGCGGTGCTCATTTTGGCGGCCACGGTGCTGCTGTTCTCCGAGAAGGAGCTGGCGAGCAAGTGGGGTGTCTCCATTCTGGAAGAGGGCGGTCTTATCGAGCGTACGGCCGAGGAGGAGCGGGTAAGCGAACGCGTGGAGGAGCTGTCCGCCACCTACCGGCTGAGCCCCCGCGAACAGGAGGTGCTGGCGCTTCTGGCCGAGGGGAAGACCGGACGCGTCATCCAGCAGGAGCTGTTCATCGCCGAGGGTACCTTCAAAGCGCACACGCGCCATATTTACGAGAAGATGGGCATCAATTCCCGCAAGGAGCTCTTCGAGCTGCTGGGCGTGTCCTCGTAGCGCACCCCTAAGGCGCCCATAGCGCATCCAAAGAATGCCATTCGGGCATGCCGCTCGCGCGGGTTTTTTGAAGAGGGGAGAAAAACCCGTTGACACGGGCGGGATTCGCTCTAGAATAGACGAGCTGCCCAAAGGTGGGCAGTGCAACGAACAGATATGTTCCGCTACTTAAGACAGCAGGTACCGAGTCTGCAACCGCCTGTGGGGCGTTCCGAAAGGGGCGACACCCGGCGCAACGGCTCGGTTTAATCGCGCAAGCGGCCCGCCGAGGTGGTCGACAGATTCGCTTCCGTGAATACGTGCGGCCTCCGTCTTATGGGCGGGGGCCGTTTTCGCTTCTCAGGCTTGCGGCCCACCCACCAAGGTGCGGAACCCGGATAAGCTTGAGAAGGAGGTGTACGTACAACATGCCCAACGCTCAGAACAAGGAGATGCTCGCCAGCATCAAGGAGGATCTCGACGGTGTTTCCGCCATGTGGGTCGTGGATTACCGCGGCCTTACCGTGAAGGAGATGCAGCAGCTGCGCCGCGACATTCGCGAGACCGGCTCGGTGATGAAGGTCTACAAGAACACGCTGGTTCACCTGGCGCTCGCTGAGGCCGAACTGCCGACGCTCGACGATATGCTCGCCGGCCCCAGCGCGTTCGTGTTCTCCGGCAACGACGTGGCCGCATCGGCTAAGGCCCTGAAGACCTTCGCTAAGGCCAACGAGAACCTTGAGATCAAGGGCGGCCTGATGGAAGGCGCTGCCGTGTCGGCCGCAGAGGTGGAGGCCATCGCTTCTCTGCCCTCTCGCGAGCAGCTCATGGCTCAGATCGCCGGTGCCATCTCCGGCGTCGCTCGCGGTCTGGCTACCACCATCAACGGTGTGCCGCGCGGTTTGGCCCAGGTCGTCAAGGCCGTGGCCGAGCAGAAGGAAGCTGCCTAACAGCTCGGGCGGCCTGAGACGGGTCGCGTAACGCAAGAAGAAATAACGGTCGGCGCGAAGAGGTGCCGGCCCCCTTTGAAAGGAAACTAACATGGCTGTTACTCGTGAAGAGATCATTGAGGCTTTGAAGGAGATGTCCCTGCTCGAGGCTTCCGAGCTCGTGAAGGACATCGAGGAGACCTTTGGCGTGTCCGCCGCCGCTCCGGTGGCCGTGGCCGCCGCTGCTCCGGCTGAGGGTGGCGCTGCCGCCGAGGAGAAGTCCGACTTCGACGTCGTGCTCGAGGGCTTCGGCGACAACAAGATCGCCGTCATCAAGGTTGTCCGCGAGATCACCGGCCTGGGCCTGAAGGAGGCCAAGGAGGTCGTCGAGGGCGCTCCGAAGCCGGTGGCCGAGGGCGTTGCCAAGGACAAGGCCGAGGAGATCAAGGGCAAGCTGGAGGAAGCCGGCGCCGCTGTGACCCTGAAGTAAATTCGCTTTCGCGAATACTTCTTCAGCCGATAAGGCTTTGCGAGACCCCCGTCTTGTGCGGGGGTCTTTTTGCGTTTGGGATGCGGTGTCGGCTTTTGAGCGCTGGCCAAGGCGCGGTTTTACCAGCTTAGCCGAGCCACGCTTCCAGGGACTCTATGTCGCGGCGGGCCTGGGCCTGGCCGGCTTCGTAGGAGCGCACGAGGGCGTCGTAGTCGGTGGTCTTGTTGGTGACCTCCATGGCATCGGGATAGAACACCCAGGCGGCGCCGGTTGCCTCCAAGCACTCGATCTCGTCGCAGAGCTCGTTGTAGGGCTGCCAGCGGGCGATGGTGCGCTCGGTCACCACGGGGTGCTTGCGGAAGGCGGCGCGGAAGAGGCGCTGCTCAAGGGCGCTCATGGGCTTCTTGCGGTACCCGCGCGGCTGAGTGCGGATGATGCAGAAGCGCGTAAAGCCGTCGGCGCGCGCGGCATTCAGCAGGATGCCCCAGCTGTCTCCCATGCCCCCGTCCACGTAGGTGCGATTACCGATGGTGGTGGGCGGCATGAAGATGGGCATGGTGGACGATGCGCGCACCATGAGCCCCACGTCGCGGGCCTCTCTCATGTCGGCCTTCGTGAAGGCCACGGTCTCGCCGGTATCCCAGTCCAGGGCCTCGATGTGCACGTCGGCAGGGTTGGCGCGGAAGGTGTCCCAGTCGAAGCGCATGGGGTCGCCGGCGGGCGCGGTCTCGATGAGCTCCTCGTACAGGTAGGGTCCGTTGAAGTAGCCGTGGCCGGCAAGGAAGCTCTTCCAGCCGCCGAAGCGCGGGTACTGCACCAACTCCACGAAGCTGGCCCGGGCGCGCACGGCGTCGCGCACGAGATAGTTCACCGTGTGGCTGGACCCGGCCGAGATGCCGTAGACGCGCCCGAAGTTGATGTTGCGCGCGAGCAGCTCCACCACCACCGGCGCCGTATAGCTGTTGCGCATCCCGCCGCCCTCGAAAATGAGCGCCACATCGGGCTGGTTGATGGCAAGGTCGTTATTCATGGGAGATCCCTTCCGTAGCGTGAAGCAAGATGGTGGAGCCGGCGGCTGGAATGCGCTCGATCCGTCCTTGGGCCACGAGGGCGTTCACGGTGCTGCTCAGTTTCTTTGAGATGGAGCGATAGCCCAGGGCATGGGCGAGTTGAGTCAGAGTAAGGTCCTCGTCCTTCAGCACATCGATCAGCGCGTCCGTGTAGGCGGCGGCCTTCACGTTGCTTGCAGGTGCTTTCGGCAGAAAATCCGGGTGCACGGGGATGGTCACCGACAGGTACCCGCGCATCTCGTCGGTGTCGAAGCCGAGATCTCCCGACCCGTTCTCTTCGAGCGCCCGATAGGCGGTGGGGAAACCGGTGTTGCGCCCCTCGATGAGCCGGAGCTCTTTGAGGAAGTCGCCGATGCGCCGGTTGCGGTAGCTGCGTGCCCTAAACTGCCTCTCTTCAATATCTTCCCGCGTGATGCTGCGGTCGAATCCAGGGAAGCTGGTGACCTCGATGGCCTCCGGGGTAATGCGCACTGTGATGGGTTCGTTCACCTGGTAGGAGCGGTGGTAGACCGCGTTGGCGAGAATCTCCTCTATGGCAGCATAGGGGTAGTTGAACGTGCGCACGGCCTCGGCTTCATCGGGGCGTTTCTCCACCCGCGTTTCGATGACGCTGTTTCTGATGTAGGCCAGCGCGTCGCGTAGCTGCCGCTGAATGGGTCCTGTGAACACCATTTCGGTCATGCCCTGGCCCGTGGGGTCGGGCAGAGAGACCACCTCGATGCGCGCATAGCGGAAAAAACGCTCAGGATACTCGGTGAACATGAGGATGCCCACGTTAAGGGGATGCAAATCTTCGGGCGGTCCCGCAACAAGCTGCATATCCCGGGCGATAGCCAGCGCCTCGCGGCTTTCCGACTGCTCGTAGAGGTTGCTGCCGACGCGCGAGAGGTGATCGCGCATGAGACCCAAGTCGAGCTCGTCCACCGATGCGAGCAGGTTCGGCCGATCGTCGAAGGGAATGTCGGTGGAAACGTAGAACAACTCCTTCTCCTCGTTGGGCGATGCGACGACCGTGCTGCTCAGACGGCGGATATAGTACAGCTTGGCGGAGCCGGCGGAGAACACGTCCTTCGACGCCTTGTAGGGACGTCCGTGGCCGCCAGGAACCCAGATGACGATAATATGCGCTCCCTGGAAGAAAACAGGCTCCGCTATGGGGTAGTACAAAGGCTCGATGCAGTGGCACAGGCCAATGAGACGCTTCAGGATGCCGTCAATTTCGTTTTGGGGGATGCCCTTCGGAGGCAGCACGGGCACACCATCTTGCTCCTCAACGCCCAGGACAAGGTAGCCGCCGCCGATGTTGTCGATGTCGTTGGCGAAGGCGCATATGGTGTGAATGATGGGATTGGGGTTGAATCCCGCTTTCAACTCGATGCGCGTCGATTCAACAACGCGACTGTTGAGCAGGTCATCAATGTTGACAGGTATGGCCATGGCACCCTCCTTGAAGATCTACCTGGCATTATGCACCGACTCGACAGGCTCGACAAGTGGTTTGTCGAGGACTCGACAAAATTTCATCGAGGACTCGACGGAAGGCTATCGAGCCTGTCGAGCGAGTGCTTACATCCATTGGCAAATGCCAGGCGGCCCCCGCAGAACAACGATGCGGAGGCCGTCGGATAATGGCAGGCGAGAGGGAGGGGACTCGCCCGCCCGTTGTATGCGGCAGAGGCTAGACCGTGTGAGAGTCGATCTCCATGAGCACGCCGGTTACCTCCGCGAATCCGTAGGCATCGCCGATGTAGCGGGCTGCGTTCTCGCCGGCTAGGCGGCCAGACGTCTGGTTCCAGCCTTGGGCAATGCCCGGGAACACCGTGTAGTTGTTCTCAGGTGTGAGCAGCACGCCGCCCGAATCGTTGCCAATGGCGTATAGGCCGTTGATGGGGGTAGTGTGGTCGTCTTTGAGCACCCGGATGTCCGGGTCGGCATCGAGGCCGCCGATAGTGGAGAAAGCCACGTTCATGATCTTCACCGCGTAGAAGGGGCCGTCATCGTAGGCGACCATGAACTCGGGGGCCTTCCCGAAGGCTGCGTCCTCGCCGGCGGCGCAGGCGGCGTTGTAGTCGGCCACCGTGGTCTCCAGGGCGGCGGCTTCTACGCCGATTTGCGCAGCCAGGTCAGCGAGGGTGTCGCCCTTCCACATCATGTCGGCTTCCATGGTGTGGGTGAGGATGTCGTTCATCTCGGGAATGGGCAGCTCGTCGGGGACGCCGCCGCGAGACACGTAGCCCTCCCAACGAGGGATGGTGGTGAAGCCGTTGGCGGAAATTTCATCGGCCTGGGACTGCGTGAACAGCGAGTAGAAGTACGGGCCTGTGATGTAGGAGTTGAAGGACTGGCCTTTGATGTCAGGTGCGAAGGACATGAGCGTCGCCTCATTGCCGAAACGCTTGCCTGCTGTGTCGATGGCGATGGAGTCGCCGCGCAGGCCGAGGCCCAGGGGCACGTCGTCGAGCGTCCAGGTGGCGTAGCGGCCAGTACGACCTACGAGCTTGCTCTCGTCTTGGTTGATCTCGTACTTGTTCAGGTAGTGGGGAAGACCTAGGTGCATGATGATGGGGGACATGTCTGCGTTCCAGGTGCCGGCGCCGATATTCAGGGCAGCCTGCATCATGAGGCCCGTATCGGTGCCGAAGCCCAGATTCTTGTGTATGCCAGACCAGCGCGGATCCAGCAAGCTGTCCATTAGCTCGGGGTTATTGCCAAAGCCGCCACAACCCATGATGACGGCTTTGGCGTTAATGGTGTACTCCTGGTCCGTTACCACGTTGCGCGCCTTCACGCCTTTGACGGTGCTGGTGGCCTCATCGTAGATGAAGTCGTAGGCTTCGGTTTCCAGCATGTAGTCGGCGCCCTGGGCGCAGGACTTGGAGAGAATGCCCTTGTAGTAGCCATCGAGCATCGTGCGGCGGTCTTCGTAGGTGCCCATGTCGATGTTGGAGGAGAGAGCGGTATTGAACTCCAGCAGGCCGCCGGCCACATCCGACAGGGAGTGCATGGTTCCATAGTGCCAGCCGTGCTCGACGAGCCAGTCGATGGTGTCGCCCGACTTCTCGATGAACATGTCGATGACGTCTTCCTTGGCGCGGACATTGCCCTCCGCGTCGGTGACGGACTCGATCCACATCTTCTTGTATGCTGCCGGATCGATGAACAGCTCGCCGTTGTTGTGGGTCTCGATGTAGCGCTTCGGATTCACCGACTGGGCCTCGTGGGCGAGGGCGGAGCGACCGCCGTATTTGCCGGCCTTGTCGATGGCGAGCACGCTGACGCGCTTGTCTCCATTCAGAGACATGATGGTCTCGACGGCGTTGCACATGGCGATCATGCCACCGGTACTCATGCCTACGATAAGCAGGTCGGTGTCAATCGTCTCGGGTTCGCCGGCCTCAAATTCGACGTCTTGATGGAAGTGGTCGATGGCGGACTCATCGGAGCCGCCCGCAGCAAGGGCCTCCTTCAGGCAGTCCTCGACGGATTGCAGCACCGACATGGAAGACATGGTGGCGCCAGCGATGACGTCCACATCGAGCGATTGGGATTCAATGATGCGGGGGAACAGCTTCTCCTTGACACTTTCCAGCACGACTTCGGTCTCACCATGGTCGAAGCGATACTCGGGCACCTCAATCTTGAGAAGAGCGGTTTCGTTGACGGTAATGGTGACCGGCAAGTTCCAAATCTGCCATGCACCTGGATGCCCTTCGGTGGAATACGTCCCCGGCTTCATGGTGATACTGGCACTCCCACTCGTATTGGCCGTGGGTGTTTTGCCCTGGGGCGCGCACCCGGCCAGGCTTGCGCTGAGCGCCGCAGCGCCGGCTACGCCTGCAACTCCCGAGAGAAACGAGCGGCGGCTGAGCGAGTCGGTCGTTCCCCTTGCGATGTTCTGATTCTGCTTGTCCATGATCCCTCCTGTTGTATCATGGGCCCGTGCTTTGGGCTCCTATTGGCTGGACGAGATGAATCCTAGGGGGCACCGGGGCCGCTGACTATCGTGGCAAGTGGGGTAAATCGTCGTTTCGGGGTACCCTGTTTGCTAGGATTTTGGCCGGGAACCGGCTGTTCCTAAGGCCTTTTCGAGAACAGGACTCTTTTTCTTGGTAGAATTTCCGCGCAGTAGTGCCGCAGTAATAGGCGAGGGCTGTCGGTCGTAGGAGGGTAGCAGTATGACATTCAAACACTGTGCCGAGATACCGCTGTCCACTTACGGCTTCACGTTTTGGTGGGGGTGGATATTCCTTGTCATCTTCAGCCCGAGTGGAATAAGCGAGGGGTTTGCCGCTGCGGGGTCGCAGACGGTGTGGGTCGCATCCATGCTGTCGACGGCTGTGGGTTTCGCGCTGCTCTATGGTTTGAAGGGGTCGGTCTATGCGAGATTATGGAGCCGCGCGGTTCGGTGGGGCGTCACCGTCGTCATGGTGGCATCGACGGTTCTTCTGACATGGTCGATTGCCATGCCCGAAACAGCGGGATGGGCTGTCTTAGCTGGCTCCACCCTCGGAGGCTTGACCCTGGCCTATTTTGCGTTGCCGTGGGCTCGACAGCTTTCCATGCTGGGCGCCAAGCAGTCTCAGGTCGCTCTCTTGCTTTCTTTTCTGGGCGCTGTGCTGCTCTACTTTCTGCTCAGTCGCGTGCCTGACGGTGTGCGGATGGGCGTCGTAGCGATTTTCCCCGTGGTTCTGGGCGTTGCCATGGGCCGTTTGTCCGCTGCCGTTGGCGAACAAGATCACTCGAGCGATGGGCGAGCATGGAAGCACAACGACAAGCAGCTGTTCATCCGCCTTAGTGCTGTGGCGGCTCTGTCTTCGTTCATGTTCTGCATATTTCGCGAGTTGTTGCCGTTTCAAACAAGGCTGGAAGCGGCCCAGTCTGCCGATATCGTGTTCGCGCTTAGCGCGGGGCTGGGTATTCTGCTGCTTTTGATAAGCCTGGCGATGGGGGAGGGCATCGACTTCTCGCTTCTGTTCAAGGTCGCCCTGCCTTTGGTGGTGCTCGGAGCCTTGGTGTTCTCGGTTATCGACCGCGAGGACAGCGTGCTGGCCATAGCATCCATCATGACGGGCACGCGATGCGCCTCGCTGCTGTTCTGGGCGAGTTTCATCGCGCTAGCCTCGCGAAATGGCGGCGCATGGAGAATCGTGTTCTGTGTTGGATTCATGTTCTCCTATTTCGGCGGCGCTGCTGGTGCGGCCAGCGGAATCGCACTGCGGGAGCTTCATTTGGCAGGGGCTCTCAGCCTGACGACGCTTTCCATCGTCGCTGTGCTTGCCATGGTGCTGTCCGTGGGGTGGTTGGTGACCGTTTCCGGTTCGCCTGGCGTGCAGGATGAGAATGAAGAAAAGTTGGTCAAATCGCCTAATGGCCATCACGCCGATCGGCTTCGGACGATTGCGGAGTAGGGCGGCTTAACGAAGCGCGAGACGGAGATTCTGGAGATTATCGCCCAGGGTCGCACGCTTCCCTATGTGGCCGAGAAGCTCTACATTGCCCCGACCACGGTGCAGACTCATGTGAAGCATATCTACAAGAAGTTGGGCGTGCACAACAGACAGGAGTTGCTGGATTTCTTGGAAGCCTCGGTGGAGTAAGCCGCTAGGAGCAAAAGAAAGGCGCAAATTGCTCTGCGCCTTTCATGGGGAGGGGATAGGGGTCTTTTATGCGCCAAGGGCGTTTTTAGCGGCCAGGCGCGCGAAGGTGACAGTGCGTCCGCAGTTCAAGCCGCCGTAGTACCACGGATAGCTCATGCCGTAGAAACCGCCCTGATCGTTGCCGGCCAGATAAAGGCCCTCGATGGGATAGCCGTTCTCGTCAATGGCATTGATATTCTCGTTGATGCGTACGCCGTCCAGGGTGCAAATAGACGAGCCGGTCAGCTGAATAGCGTAGAACGGACCACTTTCCACTGCCTTCATGCGACGGGCAAGTTTTCCGAAGTCTTCATCGACGCCCTTGCGACACAGCTCGTTGTAGCGCTCGATAGACTTCTTGAACTGCGCAACATCTAGTCGATCGTCCTGGGCCTTCATGGCTTCGGCCAACTCATCGAGGGTGGCGGCCTGAATCATCACGCCTCGCTCGATGTTGGGGCCGATATACTCACTGTAGAACTCCTCCTTGCTATGCATCACGAGTTCGGAGTTGACTGCTCCCGCCTTGGGATACATGCGGGAGCAGATGGTGGTGCCATAGGACTCTATGGCCTCCCAGAAGTTATCATCGAAGATGTTCCACCAAACGTGTCCGGGGCACAGCGATCCGGCGTATGCACCGTAGTCATAGGGCGTGTCCTCATTACAGAAACGGTTTCCGAAGCAGTCGAGCTTTAGCCAAGGCTGGCTACCCGGACGCCAGTTGCCGCCCGTGAGAATGCCGCGGTCGGAGTCCATCCACCAATGCACGTCCGACAGCGCCGCGCCGGCCCACAGAGCCATTTGGATACCGTCGCCCGTGCAGCCGGGTGCCACAGGGGCGGCCGCTATGGAACTAGCATTCTGCGCGGGGTTGAGATCTTCGCGCATTTCGTCATTAGCGATATAGCCGCCCGTGCACAAGACGACGCCCTTCGAAGCTATGCACTCGATGTATCCGTTTGCCCCTTCGGCGATAAGGCCGGTCACGCGGCCGCTATCGTCTTTGATGAGCTGCACGGCGCGGGTGTGGTCGCGATAGTCAAGACCGTTGGCGATGGCCAAGTCGAGCAGCACGCGGTTCGAATAGTGAAGACCGGACTCGTTGGGGCCCATTTCGGTGGGTGTGCCAAGAATGGGCACGTGGGCAATGGAGGGGCTCATGTGAGCGCCGCCCGTGTCCTTCTGGTCCAGCTCAATCATGACGCTCATGGTGCCGTCGGAGGTGCAGCGGTCGAGATACCACTCAACAGCCTCCGGGCTCTTGTCGTACCAGAGCTGAATGAGCCGCTGGTCGGCGCGATAGTTCGCATGCCACATGAGGTCGTTCACAATGGCGGCACGGTCGTAGGTGATGCCTTCGTCAAGGTAGTATTTGGTGTTGACGGCGCCAATCCAGTGCGCACCGGGAGCCAGACCCTCGTCTTTCTCCAGAAGAAGCACCTTGGCACCCTCTTCCACGCCCGTGAGGGCGGCTGTGATTCCTCCCAGGCCGGCACCTACCACCACAAGATCTACTTCCACGGTCGAGGTGATCTGTGCGTTATCGATAGGGGCTGGCGCATCGCGCCACGAACTGCCGGTTTCGGCTATAAGGGAATTTCCGTCCATCTGCTTAACCTGGGGCTGTGCACAGCCGAGCAGGGTTGCGCCGGCGGTTGCCATGGCGCCGGTGGCTGCACCTTTGATAAACGACCGCCTAGAAAACTGCTTCTCCATTTTCCGTTCCTCCTCCTCTTAAAGAATTTGTATTAGGGCTTTGAGATCCCGCAGTGAATGTATGGCCTGAAGCACAACTGCAGCATCGTCCATACCTTCCGATTTGCCGCAGTCTCGTTATCGGCCAAAAGGGTCGATAACGAATTGGGCCTGGTGTTCTACAATATTGAGAGAAAACGGAAGGAGGCGGACTATTGGGAGAGTCGAGACTCTCAAGCCGGGCGACACTAATTGATTCGTGGCACTTTAAGCCGTGGCTTTTGGTCGGCATTGGGTATTATTTTGCATGGATGCTCTACGTGGTGTTCGATTTGCAAGGGCTTGTTTTCGCGGATGGCGGATGCGATTCCTTGGTTTTAGTTCGCATGATGCTATCAGGGACTATTGCCGCTTGCATGATTCTTGCGATGGTTGCCTCGGAGCGCTTCGATTTTCTGAACACAGGAAAATGGGCGCTGGCCTTGGCGGGAGGAATATCGGCACTTGGCACCGTCGTTTTGGTGTTCTCGCTGAATTATGTGGACTCGTTTGCGCTGATATTCTGCTCCACTGTGCTACTTGGCATGGGCAACAGTGTCCTTTATCTTTCTTGGGGCCGCCACCTTGTAGGAGTTGGGGCGGGTCGTTTAGCGGGGCATGTTGCCATTTCATGTCTGTTTGCCGGTGCGGTTTATGCGGTCCTGCAATTTATTCCTTCTGAATTGGCTTTTGGAATCGTGGTGGCATGTCCCATTGCCTCTGCTGTCACCCTTGTAATATGTGCTGGCATTCCCTCGAGCGTTGAGGCGAGTGCGCAACCTCTCGATTGGCGCACAGGGTTTACGAGGATTCTCCTTTCCTGCCTCGTGGCCGCTTTCTTTTTGGGGATAATACGCGCCCTTCCTGTGTATGGCGCCATTCTTTCCCACGATCGTGTAATGGTGGGTGGCACGGTTGTTGCCATTTTTGCAGTCGTGCTGACAGTTCTGCTGCTAGTGGGGTGGAAGTCGCCTGTAGTGTCCCTGTATAGGGCATGCTCTATTCTTCTGATCGTGGGTTATGCAACGATTTTCTTCAGCGTGGAGGCCGCCCCCTTGCTTTCTTTGGGGTTCATCATGGGAGGAAGCGTTTTGTTCGAAGGACTTATGCTTCTTCTGTTTCCCTTTATTACGGTGCATACGAAGACACGGACGATTTGTCTTTTCGGGTGGACAGCCGTCGCTCTTCATGTAGGTTCGCTGCTAGGGCTTGTTGCGGGCGATATTCTTGCGTCACTGGCAACGGAATACGAAGTGCTTTTCTCGGCTGCGGCACTTCTGACCCTTGCGATTTTGTTCTTCTTTATTTTCAAGGAGATGGACGTAATCGGGTTTACTGGCCATGCATTTGGGGGCGCGGTCGCCGTCCCATGCAATCGCGATTTGCTTGTGAATGAGATTGCCCTGCGCTTCCGGCTCTCTCCGCGGGAAACCGAGGTGTTTGCGTTGTTGGCCAATGGGAGGTCTCTTCCCTATATTGAAGAAAAGCTTGTTGTCTCCCATTCGACGGCAAAGACCCATGTTCGGCACATCTATGAGAAGACCGGAGTTTCCGGCCGCCAAGAACTGCACGATTTAATCGAGGGGGAGTTAGCCGCTCATTGAGATAGACAACTCGATGGCGCTTCAGGCGAAACAAAAAAGGAGCCATCCGAAGGTGGCTCCTGGAAGGGCGGGTGCGAGGGGGCGGCACGTCGCGGGTTTTGCCGTGCTGCCCCCTTTCCTACTCCGCGTAGCGGAAGAGGGCGGCGACGGGTTGGTCGGTGGGCATCTGATCCTGCTCGACGATGTAGATGTGGGCGTCTTGGGCCAGTGCCGCCTGGGCGAAGGCGTCGGTGATGTCGGGCGCGGCCGGGTCGATGTAGCCGTCGTCGACTGGGTTGGGGTTCCCGTCGAAGGTGACGGTGCCGGTGTTGATGTCGAAGCCGCCGGGGAGGATTTTGCCCTTCACGAGGAACAGCGCTCCCACGCGGCGCTCGGCCAGTGCCATGCCGATGGCGTCGAAGTCGTCCGAGGCCTTGCCGTGGGCCGCATCGGCGCCGAACTTCTCGGCGGTTTCCTTGATGTTCGCATCGCGGATGCCGTCCATCACGGTCAGCGACTCTTCCAGAAGCGCCTTGCCGTCAAGACCGGCGGGATCCTTCTTGATGCCGACGGGCAGGAGGTGGCGCAGCGTGGAGAGCTTGCGGAAGGCGTGCTCGTACTCCTCGTCGCAGCACAGGATGATGGGAGTGGCGTCATCGCGCACGAGGTAGTCGTTCACGGCCTGGTTCACGTAGCGGAACCACGGCAGGGCGTCGTCCTTCTTCACCTCGTTGCGGGACTGGCGGTCATGGTACTGGCCCATGTGGCCTTCCAGGGTGATGTAGTCCAGCGCGCCCAGCTCGCCCTTCTTCATGTCGGCGGCGGTGTCGTCGCTGTTGGCGAACAGCTCGCTGAAGAAGTCGTGCACTTCCTGCGGCAGCTGCTGGCGCTCCACATGGGTGCGGTCGCCCTTCACCCAGCTGAAACGGTCGTTGCCCAGCTCCAGCACGTAGTACTCGGTGCCGTACTGAAAATTGCGCAGCAGCGGCTTGACGAAGTAGGTGTCGCCGGCGGCCACCATGGGGTCGGGGGCGAAGAATAGGTTGTACACGTAGATGTCGTCGTTGCTCATGAGGAAGCCCAGGCCCTCGCCGGCGTGCAGCCAAAGCGGCATGTCCGGATGCTCGAGCAGGTAGTCGGCCTTTTCCACAATGCCCTTATAGGCGTCCTTGTCGTAGGTTTCCGCAAGGGTGCGCTCGGCGTCCTTCATCAGATCCTTGAACATGTCACGATCCCAGATATCGCGGCGCTCCTCGCGCTCGGTGTGGTGCACGGGGATGTAGAGCGACACGACGGGCGCGGTCACATCGGCGAGGATGGCCGGATCGAAGTCCTCCATCACGTGAATGCTATCGGCGGTCTTCCGCAAGGTCTCCTTCTCGTCTTTCATGACGAACCTCCAAAGTGGTCGGGAACACAAAGTGCGCGCAGCAGTGTCGCCGCGCCGTTGACGTTGGAAGGCGACGGCGCGTGGTGCAACTGATGTGCTGGAAAGAGCATAGCCCCCGACGAGGAAAATCGGGGGCTATGAGCCAGCCTGTGAACGGGCGGTTGCCGAAATGCAGTTTAAAGTTGATTTGGCCGCTCGCCTTTAGTTGCCTTTAGTCGAGGTAGCGCTTCACGTTCATGGCGCGCATGGCGTTCAAGATGGCGATGACGGCCACGCCCACGTCGGCGAAGACGGCCATCCACATGTTCGCGATGCCGAAGGCGGCCAGCACCAGCACGGCGAATTTGATGCCCAGGGCGAACACGATGTTCTGCCAGACGATGCCCATGGTGCGCCGGGCCAGGTGAATGGCGCGGGCGATGTCTGCGGGGTTGTCGTTCATGAGCACGATGTCGGCGGCCTCGATGGCGGCGTCCGACCCCATAGCGCCCATGGCGATGCCGATGTCGGCGCGGGTGAGCACCGGCGCGTCGTTGATGCCGTCGCCCACGAAGGCCAGCTTGCCCTTGCCGTGGGTGTCGCGCTCGGTTTGGGCGAGGAGCGCTTCCACCTCGGCCACCTTGTCTTGGGGAAGCAGCTCGGCGTGCACCTCGTCGATGCCGAGTGTGGCGGCGACGGCCTGGGCCACGGGCGCGCGGTCGCCGGTGAGCATGACGGTCTTCTTCACGCCGGCCGCCCGCAAGTCGGCGATGGCGCGCACGGCGCCGGGCTTCACGGTGTCGGCGATGGCGATGGCGCCCAGGTAGGTGCCGTCGGCGGCCACGTAGAGCACGGTGCCCGGGGCCTCGACGGCGGTGAAGGCGATATGGTGGGCCGCCATGAGCTTGCCGTTGCCCACGAGCACCTCGCGCCCGTCCACGACCGCCTCCACGCCCTGGCCGCTCACCTCGCGGACGTCGCGCACCCGCTCGGCCGCCACTGCGGCTCCGCGATAGGCCCGCACCGATTGCGCGATGGGATGGGTGGAAAAGGTCTCGGCCGCCGCGGCGATGTCAGCAAGCTCGGCCTTGCTTACGCCGGGGGCACAAACGAGCTCGGTCACGGAGAACGTGCCGTCGGTCAGCGTGCCGGTCTTGTCGAATACGACGGTCTCGGTGGAGCCTAGGGCCTCCAGGTAGTTCGACCCCTTCACCAGAATGCCGAGGCGCGAGGCGCCGCCGATGCCGCCGAAGAACGACAGCGGCACGGAGATGACCAGCGCACAGGGGCACGACACCACGAGGAAGGTGAGTCCGCGCAGCACCCAGTCAGACCACTGGCCGCCGAACAGCAGCGGCGGCACGACGGCGAGCACGGCGGCCACGCCCACAACGACGGGGGTGTACACGCGGGCGAACCGCGTGATGAAGTTCTCGGTGCGGGCCTTCTTCTCGGCGGCGTTTTCCACCAACTCCAGGATGCGGCTCACGGTGGAGTCCTCGAAGGGCTTGGTGGCGCGCACGACGAGTTTGCCCGTCAGGTTCACGCAGCCGGAGATGACCTCGTCGCCCGGGTGCGCCGTGCGGGGCACCGACTCGCCGGTAAGCGCCGCGGTGTCGATCTGGCTTTCGCCGGTCAGCACCGTGCCGTCGAGCGGGATGCGCTCACCGGGCATGACGATGAACTCGTCGTCGGGGGCCAGCTCGAAGGGATCGATCTGCTTCAGCTTGCCCTCTTCCATGACGTTGGCGTACTCCGGCGCGATGTCCATCATGTCCGCGATGGACTGGCGCGACTTGTCAACCGCGTAACTTTGGAACAGCTCGCCCACCTGGAAGAACAGCATCACCGCCGCGCCTTCGGCCATGTGCGGCTCGGTGTCGGGGAACAGCACCAGCGCGAACGCGCCGAAGGTGGCCACGGTCATGAGGAAGTCCTCGTCCAGCGCGTGCCCGTGCGCAAGGCCTCGCAGCGCGCCGGCGATGACGTCGTAGCCGGCGATAAGATAGGGGATGAGGAAGAGCGCGAACTCGGCGTACACATCGCCGGGGGTGCCGAAGGCGGCGCGCAGGATGCCGGTTTGGGTCGCCGCTTCAATGGCGACGAACAGCACGAGGGCGACGATGATGCGCGTGAGGAGTTTCTTCTGCTTCGGGTTCATGGGGAATCCTAACGGACGATGCGGCAGTCTTTCTCGTAGCTGGTGCAGACGGCCTGGGCGGCGTCGACGATGGCGGACAGGGCCTCGGCGTCGGCGGCGTCCGCGTCAATCATCAGCTTGCTCGTCATGAAGCTGATGGATGCCTTGTTCACGCCGGGCAGCTCGTTGATGCCGGCTTCCATTTTCGCGGCGCAGTTGGCGCAATCAAGGTTCTCCAGTTTGAATGACTTGCGCATGGTGGTTCCTTTCAGTGTTGTTCCCACTCGCTAGGAGGGGCCGGTTCGGTGAATCGGGGGCAGGGTTACTCGCACACGTGGGTCATGCCCTGGGCGAGCATGGTGTAGACGTGGTCGTCGGAGAGGGCGTAGATGACGTTCTTGCCGTCGCGGGTGGCCTTCACAAGGCGCGCCTGCTTCAACGTGCGCAGCTGGTGGCTCACGGCGCTTTGGGTGCAGCCGACGACGGCGGTGATGTCGCCGACGGATAGGCCGCCGCCCATGAGCGCGAACAGGATCTTGATGCGGGTGGTGTCGGAGAAGGCCTTGAACAGGTCGGCCACGTCGAACAGCAGCTCCTCGTCGGGCATTTCCGCGAACAAGCCGGCCGTGGCCTCGCGGTTGCAGCCGCAGGGGCAGGCCTCCAGCGATGCGCAGGCGCCTTCCACGATTTTGCCGGCTTCTTTCTCTATGGCTGTCGGTTCGCTCATCTCAGCTCCTTGCAAACTATTAAACATATGAGCAACTGTTCATAAGTATAGGCACCGCCACCGTTCTGTCAAGGGGCGGAATAAAAGATTTCGTTTGGAAGAGCAACGGAAGGGGAAGCGTAACGGCTCCGTCGCCATCGGAAGGCGCGCCAAAGCTACCATTGAAAGCAGAAAACGCGATAGGACGCAGTGCCGCATGCTTTTGCCTTGCACGATCCGGCCAATTCCCCATCATTGATATGAGCTGGGGAAGAAGGCGCGGTCGGTCGTCCCGTCGCGCCCGATGCGAATTTGAAAGGTGTTGCAATGAAGGCTTACCAAATCGTCGATGCCGACTTCGTGAAGCGCGAGATAGGGCGCATGCCCATCGTGGACGTGCGGCCGCCGCTGCGCTACGACACGGCCCATATTCCCTCGGCCATCAACATTCGGCTCGATGTGGCCGCCGCCTCGGAGGATCCTGCCGAGGAGCTGGCCGAGATGTTCCAGGACAACGGCATTTTCCCCGAGGACGCGGTCATCGTGTACTGCCAGATGGGCGTGCATGCCAAGATCGCCTGCGATTACCTGGCGTCGGCGGGTTACAGTAGACTGTATCTGTACGCCGGCAGCATGAACGACTGGATGCGCGACCCGGCGCGTCCCGTGGAGGCCTCGTCGGTTGCCTTCGCGAAGGCGTCGTAGGAGGGCGCGAAGACCTGCGGGCCGGACGTCTGGGGCTGCCGGTGCCGATGCCGATGCCGATGCACCCGTCGCGACGAAACGATGACAAGGGTCGTCTGTCCGTGGCAGGCGGCCCTTCGCTGTCCTACCATAGGCGGGAGACATCGACGCGGGAGGCCCGCGTTCGCGAAGACGGGAGGCTGCCATGACCACGGAAGAGAAGCGCATCGACGAGGAGAAGTCCTCGCAGCTCGATAGGCCCGAGCCCATTCCCGGGTTCCCCGAATTCGGGCACATTCCCTTTGAGGGGCTGCACAACACGCGCGACTTGGGCGGCATGCCGACGGCCGACGGGCGCACCATCGCGCCGGCGAAGCTCCTGCGCAGCGGCGCGCTGCACAAGGCGAGCGAGCAGGATCTGGCGCGGCTCGTGGGCGACTACGACCTCGCCGGCGTCATCGACTTCCGCACCCAGCTCGAGCGCGACAAGGAGCCCGACCCTCGCGAGCTTATGGAAGGCGTGGTCTTCTACGACTTCCCGGCGCTGACCGGCGAGACCATCGGCATCACCCACGGTGCGGGCATGGCCGAGGACCTGAAGACCTTCGCCAGCTACAACGCCGGCCCCCACGAGCTGGTGTGCGGCATGTACCCGCAGATTCTGCTGGACGAGGCGGGGCGGGTGGCCTATACGTCGTTTCTCGAGGTGCTTCTGGAAGGCGCCGGCGGAGCCTATCTGTGGCACTGCACCGAGGGCAAGGACC
Source organism: Adlercreutzia sp. CNCM I-6216 (assembly GCF_977113345.1). NCBI lineage: Bacteria > Bacillati > Actinomycetota > Coriobacteriia > Eggerthellales > Eggerthellaceae > Adlercreutzia > Adlercreutzia sp. CNCM I-6216. Next base: position 19,205 of record NZ_CDSBIE010000013.1, on the reverse strand, counting down.
GCGCTGGTCTGGGCGCGGTTATCGTGGAGCGGGCGCTCGGGGTGCCCGAGGCCTACGTGCGCGCCGATTACCTGGCCACGAACTTGTTCGTGCGCAACCGCGCCGAGGGGATCGTCGACGCCATCAGCAAGAAGCTGGGTCTCATGAAGGGGCTCGACGCGGACATCGACTCGCTGTTCTACGCCTACAACGACTACTACGATTGCGCCATGGCGGCGGTGAACGCCAACTACGGCTCTTTCGATGCCTACCTCGCCGAGGCCCTGGATTTTGGCCCCGAAAAACGCCAAGCTCTCCGCGCGAAGTATCTCCGGTAGCCCGCCCTCCCTCGCGCTGCGCCTGCTCGTGCGGCCTTGAGCAATCTCGCCCGTCCGCCCGTAAGGGCAGACCTTGGTCTGCCCTAATCTCCCTATCCTCCATCCATTCCGCACTTTCTCGACATTTCACCTCGTAGAAATACCTCAGCGCGCGGGGAGGTGTAAAATCGCCCTCGAACATTTCGCGACCCAAGGAGGCATTGTGGCCGAGTCCGCTACCCCGGAACAGAAAGTCATCGTCGTCGATTTCGGCGCCCAGTACGGGCAGCTCATCGCCCGTCGCGTGCGCGATTTGCACGTGTATTCCGAAATCGTGCCCTGCGACATCACGGCCGAGGAGGTGCGCGCCATCGCGCCGGCGGCCATCATCCTGTCCGGCGGCCCGGCGTCGGTGTACGCGGAGGACGCCCCCTCCATCGATCCCGAGATTCTTGCCCTGGGCATTCCCGTGCTCGGCTTCTGCTACGGGCAGCAGGCCATGGCCGTGGCGCTCGGCGGGGAAGTGGGACATACCGAGAAGGGCGAGTACGGCCCGGCGGTCATCACGCGGGCGGGCGAGTCGGCGCTGTTCGACGGCACCCCCGGCGAACAGACCGTGTGGATGAGCCACCGCGATGCTGTGAGCCGCGTGCCCGAGGGCTTCTCCATCACGTCGCGCACCGAGGTGTGCCCGGTGGCGTCCATGGAATACCCCGAGCGGCGCCTGTTCGCCACGCAGTTCCACCCCGAGGTGCGCCACACCGAGTTCGGCCAGACCATGCTGCGGAACTTCCTGTTCGGCGTGTGCGAGCTTGAGCCGGATTGGACGATGGACTCCATCATCGACGACTCCATCGAGGCCATCCGCGCCGAGGTGGGGGACGACCGCGTCATTTTAGGCCTTTCGGGCGGCGTGGACTCGTCCGTGGTGGCGGCGCTGTGCGCCCGCGCCATTGGCAAACAGTTGACCTGCGTGTTCGTGAACCACGGCTTTCTGCGCAAGGGCGAGCCCGAGGAAGTGGAAGAGGTGTTCACGAAGCAGTTCGACGTGGACTTCATCCACGTGCACGCCGAGGAGCGCTATCTTGAGCTTCTGCGAGGCGTGACCGACCCGGAGCAGAAGCGTCGCATCATCGGCACGCAGTTCTGGAAGGAGTTCTTCGCCGTGGCGGAGGATCTGGCCCAGGACGGGCGTCCGGTGAAGTACCTGGCCCAGGGCACCATCTACCCCGACATCATCGAGAGCGGCGCGCGCAAGACCGGCGGGAAGGCAAGCACCATCAAGTCGCACCATAATTTGATTCCGTTCCCCGAGGGCGTGCATTTCGACCTGATTGAGCCCTTGGATCATTTCTTCAAGGACGAGGTACGCGCGCTGGGCACGGCGCTGGGGCTGCCCGACTACATCGTGCACCGCCAGCCCTTCCCGGGGCCGGGCCTGGCCATCCGCATCATCGGCGACGTGGACGCCGAGAAGCTGAGCATCCTGAAGAACGCCGACGCCATCGTCCGCGAGGAGCTGGACACCTACAACGAGCGCCTGTTCGCCGAGACAGGCGAGCGCAACAGCGAGCACAGTGTCTGGCAGTACTTCGCCGTGCTGCCAGACATCAAGTCCGTTGGCGTCATGGGCGACGAGCGCACCTACGCGCGCCCGGTGATCCTGCGCGCCGTAGAAAGCTCGGATGCCATGACCGCCGACTGGGCCCGCCTGCCCTATGACGTCCTAGCCCGCATCTCCGGCCGCATCGTAGCCGAAGTCCCCGGCGTGAACCGAGTGGTGTATGATATCACCAGCAAACCGCCCGCAACGATCGAGTGGGAATAGTAATAGAACATTTGTTTGTGATTTTCATACGGTTTCTAGCGGTTCCAATGGCGACCGATGACGACATTTCAGAACGTCCGCACCTGCAAACCGCATGATTCCGAAATCAGATAGAAACTCACAAGGCTCCTCGAAAGAATCGAGGAGCCTTTTCGTTTCCGCAGGTAGACGCATGGTCGGTTGTCACCCCATGGCAAACGGGCATGGGTCGAACGAGCCTGAAACGACTCGAACGGAACCGAAGGGAACCGACGCGAACCGAAGAACCTGCAAGCCGACGAGAGGCAATGATGGCGGGAGGCTTGCAGGTGCCGCCGAAAATCGACGAAACTCAAACGAAACTCACCCGGAAAAACGAAACTCAAGAATGACGGATGCCCCTGGCGGAGAGCCTGGAAGTGTCATTCTCGCAAACTCACGAAGACGGTCGGATTTCGCTATTACTCCTCCCGAGTAGCAGCAGAGGGCTTGCGGGCCAAACTACCAATCCCTGGAAGTGGGCAAGCGCAACCCTTCGAGATCGTCCCTGAATTCTTCGAGCATGCGCTTGAGGATGGGAATCGCTTTCAGCTCGCGGGTGGCTTGGTCCTTCGCCTCCTGGGGATAGTCCTCGGGAAGTCGCTCTGCGCCGTACGGGTCGGGGGCCTCTGACATCTCCTCCTCGAATTCGGAATGACGTTCGCGAAGAAGGATCTCGAAGCCTTTACGTTCTTCCTCGTCTTGGAAGATGACGACGGTTTCGAGGAACCGCCTGCGCGCTATCCTGGCATCGCCGTAGTTCTCGTCGAAGAAGAACTCGTTCAGGTTCCAATCCAAAGAATCCCTTGTGTAGTAGCAATACATGAGATTGAAATCCAGGCTGCGCCGATTCCAGCGCACGAAGGAACGCGACGGGGCGGGCGCGAAATACCTGCCGCCGTCGAGGGCGATGCCGAGAGTGTCGAATATGCGAGTCTGGAAATAGCGGATCTCGATCATATACCAGCTCGGACTAGGGTCTGTCTGGTTCAGCATGTAGTACTCGTAGCCGTCCCGCTCGTCGTCCGAATAATGGCAGACGGTAAACTCCGGAGCGTACAGATAATACTTGTCCTCCGTGCCGACCACCTCGGAGAGAAACCTCCAATGCTCCTTGTCTTCGAGCATCACCTTCACCCTCGCAAGAGGAGATTCGTCGAGCGAGAAGTGATGGCGCCAGATGTCCTCCACTTCGTTCCACGACGCTCCTTCGTCTATGGGCGTGTTCGAGTCGACGCGTCGCGTGTGGACCATATGCGCGCGCACTTTCCCCGACCCTTTCGAGAGGGAATAAGGCATATCCTCCCGCCTGCTCACGACGCATAGGATGTCTATTGTTCCCCCGTCAAGCTCCATTGGCTCCACGACCGCGAAGGGAGGCTGACCGTTGTCCCATTTTGTCTTCGAGAGCATATCGACGATCATCTGGTTCGCCTTCCGTTCGGCATGATCATTGTTCTCGACATCGCACACCGAATAGCCCTCTTCCTCGTCTATGCCGATGAAGAGGTACGACACGTCGCTCTCGAGATTGTTGGCAAGGCATAGTATGTCGTGGATCAGCTCGGAATTGTCTTTGTGCCACTCCTTCTTGAAGTCCCAGTAGGCGCCTTCGCGCTTCAATGCGATGAGCTTCGGAGCCTCTTCTTGGATTCTTGATAGAAGGCTGCCGATAAGGCGCGCCCTCGAAATCCTCCTCGAATCGCCTAGCATCCGCCAATCCCCATCTTCCAGGACTCGTATTCCTCGGGGGTTATCTCTCCGCGGTCGAGCGCATCCACCTGGGATTCCCAGGCCTTGATGGCGGCGGCGAGCTTAGGCGCCTTCTCCGCGCCGGGCGCGACGGCGAGCCTGCCTCCGCCGACGGGCCTGAGCCCGAACTCCTCCTCGATCCTGAAGAGGAGCTCGAGGGCGTCCCTGACGGATTCAGCCTGGACGGGCATGAGGGCCTCGGGGGCGACCCCGAGGGCGCCTGCAATCGCATCCAAGGCGGAGCCCTTCAGCGCCCTCCTGCCCGCCTCGTAGTTTCTGATGGCCGCGTCGGTGCAGCCGGCCCTCTCAGCGAGCTGCCGTTGCGTCATCCCCCGCGACTCGCGCAATGCCCGTATGCGGCTTCCCGTCGTCATCTCTCCTCCTCTGATCGTTTTCCCCATGATACTAGAGAACAAAAACGTTCTCAATTTGTCTTGACCGAACATTTTCGTTCTGTTAGTGTCACGAATTACAGAACGTTTCTGTTCTGTTCATCGAACGAAGGAGGAAGATATGGAGCAGAATTCTAAGCCGGTGATCATGGGCGTCGAGGAGGTCATGCACGCCCTCGGCATCAGCAGGCCCTACGCCTACCGCATCATCAGGATGCTGAACTCCGAGATGGAGCAGAGAGGCTACACCACCATCAAAGGGAAGGTGAGCCGAAAGTATTTCTACGAGCGCTTCCACTGCGGAGACGCCGCCCCCAGACAAGAGGCCCGCTGATGCCCGCCTACATGAACGGGAAGACGGGCTCCTGGTACGTCCAGTGCTACTACAGCGACATCGACGGCAACCGCAAGCACAAGGTGAAACGGGGGTTCGCGACCAAGGGCGATGCCTTGGCGTGGGAGGCTGATTTCCTGGCCTCTGCCGACGGGTCCATGTCGATGCCCTTCGAGGCGTTCGTGAAGAGGTACTCCGAAGACGTGAGGCCAAGGCTCAAGCTCAACACCTGGCTCACCAAGGAGCACATCATCCGCACGAAGATAGTGCCGTTCTTCGGGCCGAAGAGGATGTGCGACATCACCCCCAAAGACGTGGTTGACTGGCAGAACAGGATGGTGGGCTCGTACGACGACGAGGGGAAGCCGTACAGCGGCACCTACCTGAGAACCATAAACAACCAGCTGAGCGCCATCTTCAACCACGCGGTCAAGTACTACGGCCTGGGAAAGAGCCCCGCCACCCCGACAATCAAGATCGGCGAGCGGAAAGGCGCAGAGATGAGGTTCTGGACGAAGGAGCAGTACCTCGCGTTCAGCGAGGAGGTGATGGACAAGCCAGCCAGCTTCTACGCGTTCGAGATCCTGTACTGGTGCGGCTTGAGGGTCGGCGAGCTCCTCGCCCTCGAACCGAACGACATCGACCTTGGAAAGTGCCTCATCCACGTCACCAAGAGCTACCAGCGGATTCGGAGGAGGGACGTCATCACCTCCCCCAAGACGCCCAAATCGAAGAGGGATGTGGTCATGCCGGAGTTCCTCGCGGACGAGCTCGCCGATTTCCTCGGATCCATCCCTGAGGAGCGGCGCGCCTGCCGCATCTTCTGCTTCACCAAAAGCTACCTGCACCACGAGATGAAGCGCGGCTGCGCCGCATGCGGGCTCGAGCCCATCCGGATCCACGACCTTCGCCACAGCCACGTCTCGCTCCTCATAGAGATGGGGTTCAGCGCGATCGCCATAGCGGACCGGCTGGGGCACGAGACCTACGAGATGACGCTTCGCTACGCCCACCTCTTCCCCAGCAAGCAGTCGGACATGGCAGCGGCGCTCGACCAGGGAAGGAGGCCCTGATGTCCAGGCCGATCGTCGACTACAAAGGGCGCCGGCGCAGCAAGACGATAGCGTTCCGGGTCTCGCCGGAGGAGGACGAGGTGATAAACGCCCTCGTCGCGGCAAGCGGCATGACCAAGCAGGACTACATAACCTCCAGGCTCGAGTGCCGCGACATAAACGTCAGCCCGAACGTGAGGGTCTATAGGATGCTGCGCGACCAGATGAAATCCGTCTACGTCGAGCTCAGGAGGCTCAGGAGCGCCGACGGCATCGACGAGCGCCTCATCGAGCTCATGCAGGTGCTGACGCGCGTGTTCGTCGACCTCGGCGCCGACGAGCTCGGGGCGGTCGGGGACGACGTGGCGCAGCAGGACGCGGCGGTTCTCAGGATGGCGAGGGGCTAGCTCCGCCGGGCGGCCCGGCAAGGGCTTCCCCCGAGCAGCCGACCCTCAGACAGCCTCCTGGGGGCATTCGCGGCACGGCGGGCTCCGTTCGATCGGATCGCCTTGCCTCCTCCTTGGGCATCAAAGGCTCGCACAGCCGCCCGATGCGCCCCGCAAGGGTCGCGATGCTTTTCCGATTTCTTTTGCCGCCCGAGAGAAAAGGCGAAAGCGGCAAAACAAAGCGCCCTCCGGGCTTCGGAAAACCAACGGCCCGATGGGGCGAGGAACGCGCCTTCGCTTCCTCCCTTGCGGGGCGCGGCAGGCGGTGCGGCCCCGATGCCACAAGGCGGGGCAAGGGGCTCCGCCCCAACCGAACGGAGGTCACCATGAACACCAATCCCACTCTCCAGGACAGGGCGGTCGAGGCGGCGGCCCGCTTCCTCGAGGTCCGCGGCTACGAGACGCTCGCGACCGGGTGGAAGTCGCCCGAGACGAGAGGAACCATCGACCTGGTCGCACGCGACCCCGAGTCCGACGACCTCGTGTTCGTCGACGTCTCCGCGCGCCCGAACTCCGGCGCCGGCTTCGGCGACGGGAGGAACGATCGCGAGACGATGGAGCTGCTCGCGGTCTCCTGGCTCGTCGAGAACGACTTCGCCGAATCGGTCGGCGTGAGGTTCGACAAGATCAGCATGATTGTCGTCGGAGAGGACCGCGCGCTGCTCAGGCACCACATCAACGCCTTCGGCGAGGCCTAGGACCTCCGGCCCGCCTGGGCAGGCCCCCTCCGGACGGAGGGGGCCGTTTGCAGGCGGCTCGCCCCATGGCGAACCGCCACCCCATGGCGAACGGTCAGTATTAACAGAACGTTTCCGTTCTGTATACTCGGGGTAAACGCCATCGACGATCGCAGAGAGGACGGAGGAAGCATGAGGACGCTCGCGATATCGAACTACAAGGGCGGGGTCGGAAAGACCACCACTGCAGTCAACCTCGCCACCATCTACGCCAGGCGGGGCCTGAGGACGCTCCTGATAGACCTGGACCCGCAGGCGTCGGCCACGGACTTCTTCGGGCTCTACGACCGCGCCGCGGCCGAGCGTCGGGGAGCCGTCGAGCTCCTCTACGGGAACGCGCCCGTCGGCGACGTTGCCTTCGAAACCGAGGCCGATGGGCTCTCCGTCGTGCCCTCGACCATAGAACTCGTCGACCAGAACGAGCTGCTCCTGCGCGAGCAGCGCCTTCGCTTCGCGCTCGACGACTGCGCGGGCGACTACGACGTCTGCATCGTGGACTGCAGCCCCACGATGAAGCGCCTCGCCTTCAACGCCTACCTAGCCGCTGCGGGCGACGGCATGGTGATCGTGCCGGTGAAGCTCGACTCCACCGTCATGCGCGGCACCGCCCTCACGGTCAGCGCCATCGAGTCCATCTCCGACGCGCTGCGCGTGCCCACGCCCGCATGGCGCATCCTGCGCACGTGCGTGCCCGGGCTCATGACCAACGCGGAGGCCACCGGGGCCGACGTGCTCGACGCGTACTTCCCCGACAACCAGTTCGCCACCGTCATCCACGCGAGCTCGAAGGTCTGCGAGGGAAGCTGGCAGTGGCAGCCCGTCGCGGCCTTCAAGCCGAACAGCCGGCCCGCCAAGGACTACGAGGCGCTCGCCGAGGAGGTGCTCCATGGCTAAACCCACGACATCGGGGTTCACCATCTCCGGGCTGCTCGACAGGAGCGCATCGACCCGCAACGACTACCCCGTCGAGAGGATCCCCATCGAAGAGATAGCCGATCACCCCGCCAACGCCGCCTACTCGATGGACGAGGCCGGCATCGCGCAGCTCGCGAAGAGCATCGAGGAGGAGGGGCTCACCGACCTGCCGCTCGTGCGCAAGCTCGACGACGGCGGCTGGCAGATGGTGAGCGGGCACCGCCGAAAGGCGGCCTACGCACTCCTCGCGAAAGAAGATGAGAAATACGCCCAGATCCCCTGCCGCGTCATCCGGGGCATCACCGACGAGCAGTCGGTCATGCTGCTGCACGCCGCCAACTACTTCGTGCGCAGCCTCACCGTGACCGAGCGCGCGGCGGCGAGCCGTGCGCTCGGCGTGGAGGTCGAGCGCATGCGCGCCGAGAACCCCGAGCTTTCCGGCGTGCGCACCGAGGACATCAAGGCGGCGATCATATCCGAGCAGACCGGACGCAAGGTATCGGGCAAGACCATCCAGCGCCAGGAGTCGCTCGCGCGCAAGATCGAGGAGAGGCTCACGCCCCAGTGGCGCGAGGCCGCGCTCGCGGACGCGCTCTCGGCGGACGCCGTGGGGATCCTCGCCGATCTGGATTCCGATGCGCAGGACCGGCTCCATGCGACATGGCGGGCGCAGCCCCTGGGCAAGAAGGAGACGACCGAGTTCCTCAAGAAGTCGACCGCCGAGCCCGCCGCCGAAGAAGACGTGAAGGGCCCCGCGCCCAAGCCCGCGGCGGCGCTCGCAAGCGCCCTTCGCGCGCTCAGGCGCTACGAGTCGAAGGCGGAAAACCCGCCGAGCGGGCTGGACAGGCAGGTGCTCGAGAAGATCTCGAGAACGGCCAGCAGGCTCCTTGGACGCATTTAGTCCCATGCAGGCGCCCGAAGGGGCTCCTGCACCGTTTCCAGCAAGTAGCCTATCTCGTATACACGAGATAGATGGCGGCCTGGGCGCACGGCGCACCCCGCCCCGGAGCCCAGAGCCCGAAGCGGAGGCGACGCCGCCGGGCGCGCGAAGCTGCCGCAAGCTCCCCGGCCCGCGCCATGCGGGGGATGCCCCGCGCCCCTGGAAAGAGCGCCGCCCGAGCCTCCACCGCATCGGGGCGGCGGAGGATGCGAAGGATGGAGAAGATGACGAAGGTCTTGAGATACGACAACGTGCTGACCGCCCGCGTGAGCGACGCGGACTTCCGCGCGGTCTGTGAGCGCGCCGACGAGGAGGGGCTCACCCGCTCCGAGTACCTGCGCTACGTCGCCCGCATGGTCGCGGACGATGCCGAGAACGCGAAGCGCGGAGGCGTGCTGCTCGACGGACTCTCAATGCGCAGGCTCTCCCGCGAGCTCGTCAGGTGGGGGCACCACTACAACCAGGGCGTGCACGCCCTCAACTCCATCAAGTTCGCGCTGGACCACGGAAGGGGCGACCTGGAGTGGGTGTCCAGCAAGCTCGACGAGTGCGCGCTTCTGCTCGCGCAGGTCGACGAGGGTCGCTGCGAGATGGCGGGCGAGCTTGCCTCGCTCGAAGGCCGTGCCATAGTGGGCGGAGACTAGCATGCCGCTGCTGAAGCCCATAGCCGGCCACACGGGATGCGCCGGCATAAAGCACTACCTCGAGAAGGGAGGGCGCGCCCTCGGGATCATGGTCATGAACTTCGCATGGCAGGAGGAGCGCGCCTTCGAGGACGTCTCGGCCGCCCCGGCCGGGTTCGACTGGGCGGACTCGATGGACGCGACGAGGCGCGCCTGCGGCAACGACACCCCGTATCGGGGCAAGCCGGCGAGGACCTTCAAGCATTTCGTCATGTCGCCCGATCCTCAAGACGGCTTGACCGCAGACCAGGTGGCGGAGCTCGCGAGCGCCTGGGCGCTCAGGCACTTCGCCGACTTCGAGGCGGCGATTGTCCTGCACGACGACAACGAGCGCAGGATCCCCCACGCCCACATCGTCGTCAACAACACCAACCTCGCCACCGAACGCAGGCTGCAGACCCCCGACCCGCTGGAGCTCAACCGCAGCCTTCAGGATCTCGCAGAGGAACGCGGATATCGCTTCATGCGCAACGACACCGTGAGGGAGGAGGACGAGGGGCAGACGCGCAAGGCGACGCCCGCGACGCTGCAGAGCGTATACATGCGGCGCGCCGAGCGGGAGATCCAGAAAGAGGGTGGCTACTCGTGGGTCGCAGACATCCGCAACCGGGTCACGGTGGCCAAGGCGCTCGCCCGCAACGAGGACGAGTTCATGGCCGTGCTCGAGGCGCTCGAAGTGGATGTTTCGCAGAACTCGGAGAAGTCGTGGCGACGTGACTGGATCTACTCGCTTTCAGACCACCCCACCTGGCGCATCGGAGGCGAGAAGCTGGGGCTCTCCTTCGGCCAGGAGGCGCTCAGGCGGCGCTTCGACAGGATCGCCGCCTGGCACCCAGCCCCGGCGGCATCCCGACGGATACTCTCCGAAGCCGAAAGCGCCATCGAGCTGAACGACCTGTCGGAGCTGGAACGTCTCGCCGGCGCGATAGAGGCGTTCATGTCCGCGAACGCGCACAGCCTGGCAGACCTCGACAGGAGGATCGAAAGGCTCGAAGGCCGCGCCGACGGCGATTCCGCCGAACGGGCGGAAGCGCTGCGCGAGGTGCGCGCATACGCGGCGGCGAACAGGCTCCTGCCCGAAACCGCGCAGACAAGGCGGCAAAGGCAGCCGCAGGGCGAGGAAGCGCCCGTCAGGCGCGGCGACGCGAAACCGCGTAGCCGCGAGACGCAGGCACAGCAGGAACGGCGGCGAGAAAGGAGGGAGCTCCGATGAGGGTGGAGGTCGCCTACCGCGGGCGCATCGAGGCGTTCGACACCGACCGTTTCACCGAGGCGCAGCCGTTCTCGGGCAAGAGCATGCTCGCCGATCTCACGCTCGACTACGCAGACGTCGAGAAGAAGGGCCTCTGGCTCACGGCGCACTGCTACGCCGCGAACGAGGCCTACCGGACAGACGGCGGAGAGGCCCCCGAGGCGAGGCGCGAGAAGGGCTGGAGGTTCCAGCTCGCCACCCCGAGAGAGGCCGCCGGAATCGAGAGCGTCACCCTGGACGGCTCGACGGTGCTCGCGAGGCTCTTCGGCGAGCTCGTGGACGTCGCCAGGGTAGATCGCGCTTGCGCCCTCTTCGTCGGGCCCGGAGGGTCGCTCGCCAGCCGCATCGTGAGGCTGAGCGGCTACCTGGCGAACGACGACGAGAGGCTGGCGGCAAGCCAGGCGCTCATGGCGGAGGCGGTCGGCGTCACTCCGCTTACACTCGAAAGGGCGGTCGAGGCCGAAGCGGCACAGGAGGTGCCAGCAGACGACATGGAAGACGATTGGATGGAAGGATTCGGAAATGATTAAAGCGGTGTTCAGGGGAATCGGGGCGTTCGTCCGCTGGATGTTCAAGGCGGTGTTCCGGTTCATGTAGGCAAGGCGCACCTTCCAATCGCCGTTTCACGCGCAATTGCATGCGAAAAGAAGGATAATTGAGAAACGGCGCGCATTCCGTCCCTCGAGACCGATCCCTATCCAAGCACGAAAGATCGAAGCTATGAACGAAATCGCAGAAGATAATAAAAGAAAGCCCAAGCTCACCGTCGAGGAGCAGATAGAGCACCTGAAGTCCAAGGGCGTGACCTTCGAGCTGTGCGACGAGGGAGAGGCCTCTCGCATCCTCTCCGAGCAGGACCACTACTTCCGCCTCGCGGCGTACCGCGTGCTCTTTCCCAAACGGGTGGGCGGCAAGCACGACGGCGAGTATGCCGAGCTCGACTTCGGGCAACTGGTCGACCTCGCGGGGATAGACCAGGAACTGCGCAGGTTCCTGCTGCCGCTCACACTCGACGTGGAGAACGCCGCCAAGACAAAACTCGTCGAGAAAATAACCGACAATCGCAACGAGGACGGCTACTCCGTCCTCGCCGACTACCTCACGCACCTCAACCACGCCGAGCGCAACAGGCGCGAAGGCGAGATCTCGCGCTTGGAGAACGACGCCTACCTCGGACCGCTCGTCGAGCGCTATCCGCTAGACGAGATGCCGGCATGGGTGTTCCTGGAGCTGTCGTCGTTCGGCGCGTTTGCCAGCTTCTACCTCTTCTGCGCAAACCGATGGGGCGATACGGAAATGAGAGATGACCATTACCTTCTCAGGCGAGCGAATTCGCTCAGGAACGCCGCTGCCCATTCGAGCGCCATCATCAACGGCTTGGGTATCTCCTCGGCCACGTCGACGAGATACCCCGCATCGGTCGCGAAAGCGCTCGGCGACGCAGGTGTCTCGAAGCGCCTGAGACGATCCAAGATGCGCAATCCGCGAGTGCTCCAGACGACGGTGCTCGCCTATGCCTGCAACCGTTTCGTCACCCGAGAAAGGCAGGCGAGAGCATACGACGGATTCCTGGCATTTAGGCAACGTGCAGAGGAGAACTCGGATTGGTACAGGGGGAACACGACTATCATCTCGGCATACGACTTTCTGTCAAAGGTCTTCCAGGCATGGCTGAGCCAACGGTGATACTGGTAAATCCTATATGCTCGATTTGACAAACGGGCCGCAATCACGATAATTATAGCCAGACAGAAACCTTCGGGTTTGCGGGGCGGGATCGCGAAAGCGTTTCTGCCCTATTTTTTTGGGGTATGTAAATATACTGGTTGAGTTCGTTAAATCAGTGGTTGGTGATACCACTTACCAGATTTGTTGAACAATTGGTTGGCCATTAACCCAAATGAGGGACCTAGGTTGTAAAATACATGGTTGGGAATGTATTTTACGCAGAGAGGTCCGACCATGGCCGATAAGACCGCGTTCGACTACGTTAATGAGATATGGAGCATCGCGAACTACGTGCGCGACGTCATCCGCCCCGCCGACTACAACAAGCTCATCCTTCCCTTCGCTGTGCTGAGGCGCTTCGAGTGCGCCCTCGAGCCTACGCGGGCGGCCGTGAGCAGACAGGCCGCCAAGGGAGTCTGGGACGACGACGACCCGAAGTACTGCGCCCTCTCCGGCCACTGCTTCTACAACGTCACGAGCTTCACGCTCTCCAACCTCGGGGCGACGAAGACCTGTGACGCCCTCATGGCCTACATCAACGGCTTCTCCGTGAACGCCCGCGAGGTCCTGCAGCGCTTCGAGATGCGCCAGACCTGCGAGAAGCTTGATGAGAAGGGCATGCTCTACGAGGTGTGCACACGCTTCTCGGGCTTCGACCTCGGGCCCGAGACGGTCTCCGACCGCATGATGACCGACATCTACGAGCACCTCATCCAGCGATACGGCGAGGAGATCTCGCAGGACGCCGAGGACTTCATGACGCCGAAGGACGTGGCGAGGCTCGCCACGGCGCTCCTGTTCGCGAACGAGGACACGCTCCTCAACGCCGACAACGGCGACATCCGCACGCTCTACGACGGCAGCTGCGGCACCTGCGGCTTCATCTGCGACGCGCTCGACCAGCTCGACGAGTGGCACGACAAGGGGCACTTCAAGAGCCCAACCAAGATTGTCCCCTACGGCCAGGAGCTCGAGGACGCGACCTGGGCCATGGGCAAGGCCGCGCTCATGCTGCGCAATATCGCCGGGGGCTCGGGAGACGTGCTCGACCAGATGACCGACCTGTCGGCCGGCATCATGCTCGGCGACACCCTCGACGACGACAGGTTCGAGGGACGCACCTTCAACTACCAGCTCACGAACCGCCCTACGGCAAGGAGTGGAAGAAGGAGAAGGACGCCGTCCTCGAGGAGATGGGCCGTGGGTTCGATGGCAGGTTCGGCGCCGGCAAGCCCGACATCGACGACGGCAGCATGCTCTTCATGCAGAACGTCGCGGCGAAGATGGCCCCTCCCAAGGAGGGCGGCGGGAAGGCCGCCATCGTGCTCTCGGGCTCCCCGCTGTTCAACGGGGATGCCGGCAGCGGGCCATCGGGCATCCGCCGCTGGCTGTTCAGCGAGGACCTCGTCGACTGCATCGTGAAGCTGCCGACCGAGATCTTCTACCGCACGGGCATCGCAACCTACATCTGGGTGCTCAACAACCACAAGCCGGAGAACCGCAAGGGGTACGTGCAGCTCATCGACGCCTCGGAGGAGAAGACCGCCCTGCGCAAGAGCCAAGGGAACAAGCGCTACGAGATCGGCGAGGACCAGGCCGCGTGGATCGTGCGCACCTACGTAGACGGGCACGACCACGGCAGGTCGGTCATCGTCCCGGTCGAGAACTTCATGTACCGCAAGGTGACCACGCAGCGCCCGCTGCGCGTTGTCATTGAGCCCTCGGTCGATGGGCTGGATGCCCTCTTTACCCTCAGCAAGCCCATGGAGAAGCTGTCGGACGCGAGCCGCGCCGCCATTCGCTCCTGGGTTGAGAAGAACGAGGGCGCCTCGCTCACATACAGCGAGGTCCTGGCTGCGACCGAGAAGCTTCACAAAGCGATCGAAAAGCCCAAGCCACAGAAGGCCGCCCTCGCCGACGCCCTCGTCAAGGTCTTCGGACGTCGAGACCCGTCCGCGACTCCCGCAATCGATGCGAAGGGCAATCCGGTGTTCGACCCCGAGCTCAAGGACACGGAGAACGTTCCAATCGGCATGGAAATCAACGACTACATGGCGACCGAGGTGCTGCCCTACGCTCCCGACGCCGTGGTGGACGAGTCCGTAAAGGACGAGCCGAAGTACGACGCCAAGAGCGGGCTCACGGCCAACCCGCTCGGCGACGGCGGGGTTGGCGTCGTCGGAACGACCATCTCGTTCAACAGGTATTTCTACAAGTACGAGAAGCCTCGCGACCCGCAAGTCATCGCTAAGGAGATCCTCGAGCTCGAGGACGGCCTCGGCGAGCTCATGAGGGGGTTCCTGGCATGAGGGAGACGAAGGACAGTGGCGTTGACTGGATCGGCGAGGTGCCGGTCAACTGGGAAATCGTTCCGATAAAGGCGGATGTTTCAATTGGACATGGCTCCGACCCCACAACGCCTGGTGATATTCCGGTTTGGGGCAGCGGGGGCGAACCCTTTAAAACCTGTGGCGAGCATAAGAATGGGCCAGCGGTGCTTCTTGGACGAAAGGGAACATTAGATTGCCCCCAACTTGTTACCGGGCTCTACTGGAACGTCGATACAGCTTTTGATGCGAAAATCACAAGTAAAAAGCTCTCACTGAAGTTCTTCTACTATGCTGCAACCTGTGTTGACATTAAGCCATATATGACCAACACGGCTAAGCCGAGTATGACTCAATTTGACTGGGACAATTCGAGAATCCCCCGCCCTCCACTTGCGGAGCAGCGACGAATCATCTCATACCTCGATGAGCGCTGCGCGGCCATCGACGAGGATGTCGCGAAGCGTCGCGATGTCATCGGGAAGCTCAAGGAATACAAGAAGTCACTCATTGCGCATGCCGTGACGAAGGGCCTCGACCCGAACACAGAGATGAAGGACAGCGGAGTCGACTGGATCGGCGAGGTGCCGGCGAATTGGCGTCTAACGAAAATCGGACAGGTCTATGACCTGCGCAACACGAAAGTCAGCGATTGCGATTACGAGCCATTGTCCGTAACCATGCAAGGCATCGTTCCTCAACTTGATAGCGCTGCCAAGACCGATGCGCATGACGATAGGAAGTTGGTTATGGAGGGAGACTTCGTAATCAACAGCAGGTCAGATAGACGTGGATCATGCGGAATAGCAAGACAAGATGGCTCCGTATCCCTTATCAATACGGTACTTATCCCCCGAGAACATATGGAGCCACGCTTCTATGACTGGTTGTTTCACACGACCCTATTTGCTGATGAGTTTTATAAGAACGGTCACGGAATAGTAGACGACCTTTGGACCACAAAATGGGCAGAGATGAAGGGCATCACCATAGTTGAACCCCCATTTGAAACGCAAATAACCGTCGCGAACTACCTCGACGAGCGCTGCGCGGCCATCGACGAGGCAATCGCCCGCCAGGAGCAGCTCATCGAGAAGCTCGGCGAGTACCGCAAGTCCGTCATCCACCACGCCGTGACCGGCAAAATCGACTGTATGGAGGCCTAACCATGACAAAGGTCGATATGCATATCCCAGGCAAATCCGATCTCGACGTCAGTTTCGACGGCAGCCGGAAGATCCATCAGGAGGCGCCGTTCGAGCGCTACATATCTCGCAAGGTCGCAGGGCTGGAGCATTCGGGCTGGGCCCTCTCACCTGACGATACGGGGTTCGACCCGAACGACGCACTCGTGTTCGACGACTTCGTCGCCTGGCTCGAGGCCACCGCGCCGGAGAAGCTCGACAAGATGCGCCGAGAGAAGGGCGCCCGCTGGGCCGACCAGCTGAAGCGCGCCCTGGTGAAGAGTCTCGAGAGGAACGGCACCGTCCTCACGCTGCGCAAGGGCTTCCAGATGGCGGGCTATCAGACCATCGAGTGCATGGCGGGCTACCCGGACGACGAGCGCGTGCCCGGGGCGAGGGAGCGCTACGACGCCAACATCCTGCGCTTCATGCACCAGGTCCACTACCAGACCGCCGGGAGCAAGTCTCTCGACTTCGTCCTGTTCGTCAACGGCATCCCCGTCGCCACCGGCGAGGTCAAGACCGAGCTCACCCAGACCGTGCGTGACGCCATCGACGAGTACGCCGACGAGCGTAAGCCGGTGGAGCCCGACGGCGGCAGGAAGAACCCGCTGCTCATGTACAAGAGGGGCGCCGTGGTCCACTTCGCCGTCTCCGAGGACGAGGTCTGGATGTGCACGAACCTCGGCCCCTTCCCGAGCAAGTCGGCGAGGCCCCGCTTCCTCCCGTTCAACCTGGGACGCGACGGCGGGGCGGGCAACCCGGACGCGCCGGAGGGCGAGTACAGGACCCACTACCTCTGGGACACCATCCTCCAGCGCGACAACTGGCTGTCCATCTTCGACCGCTTCGTCTTCGAGGAGGTCGAGGACAGGCAGGACGCGAGCGGCCGGTGGCGCAGACAGGCGACCCAGATCTTCCCCCGCTACCACCAGTTCGACGCCGAGAGGAAGGTCCTGGCCGACGCGCGCGAGCACGGGGCGGGGCGCCGCTACCTCATCGAGCACTCGGCCGGCTCCGGCAAGACCGAGACCATCTCATGGGCTGCGCACGACCTCGCGAGGCTCCGCCGCGCGGACGGCGAGAAGATGTTCTCGAGCGTCGTGGTGGTCACCGACAGGCTGTCGCTCGACCAGAACATAAAGAAGACCATCTCCCAGCTCTCCAAGGTGACGGGACAGGTCGTCATGATCGGCCGCGACGAGAGGGGCAACGCCGTCTCGGACGGCTCAAAGAGCTCCCAGCTCGTCGAGGCCCTGCGCCAGAAGAGGGAGATCGTCGTGGTCACCATCCAGACGTTCCTCTACGCCTGGCCGGACATCGCGGTGCTGCCCGAGCTCGACGGCGCCGGCTTCGCGGTGATCGTCGACGAGGCGCACAGCTCCCAGGAGGGCAGCTCGGCGGCGTCCCTCAAGACCGCCTTCAACGCGGCGGCGGACAAGCTGAAGTTCGAGAGGATGCTCGACTTCGACGACGACTCGGGCGACGACGGGTCGGTCATGGACGCCTACTTCGCCCAGATGCAGGCGAGCAACCTCATGCCGCCGAACGTCTCCTTCCTCGCGTTCACCGCGACCCCCAAGGCCGAGACCAAGACCCTCTTCGGCACGCCGACGGGCGAGGAGGACGAGGACGGCAACCCGGTCATGGGCAGCTTCCACCTCTACCCGATGCGGCAGGCGATCGAGGAGGGCTACATCATCGACCCGCTCTCGGGATACGTGCCCTTGAAGACCCTCACGAGAATCGAGGACGAGTCCGAGGACGCCGACGGGAGACTCGTCGACGAGCGCCGCGCCAGGAGGAAGATCGCCAAGTGGCGCTCGCTCCACCCGACGAACGTCATGGAGAAGGCCAAGTGGATCATCGACCACTTCGTCGACAACGTGGCGCCGCTCCTGAACGGCGAGGCCAAGGCCATGATCGTCACCTCCGGGCGTCCCGAGGTCGTGCGCTACAAGTACGCGATAGAGGCGTACCTCCGCGCCCGCCCGGACCTCGACCCCGCCAAGGTCGAGCCGAGGCTGCGCTTCAAGGTGCCCGGCGAGCCGCTCGTCGCCTTCTCCCAGAAGGTCCTGGGCGACAGGTGCGTCCTGCCCGAGGACGAGTACCTCGAGGACAACCCGTTCGCCCTCATCGAGCGCGGATACGAGTACACCGAGGCCAACATGAACCCGACCGGGCAGGGCCCGGTCGAGAGGGCGTTCGACCGCCCCGAGAGCAGGCTGCTCATCGTGGCCAACAAGTTCCAGACCGGGTTCGACCAGAAGAAGCTAGTCGCCCTCTACGTCGACAAGCCGCTCGGCAACGCCATCGAGATCGTGCAGACCTACTCGCGCGTCAACAGGACGTGCTCCGGCAAGGACAGGGTCTTCGTCGTCGACTTCGTGAACGACCCCGAGACGGTTCTCGCCGCCTTCAAGACCTACGACAAGGGCGCGACGATGAGCGCGGCCCAGGACCCGAACGTCGTCTACGACCTGAAGGACGCCCTCGACGCGGCCGACGTGTTCGCGACGCGAGACGTCGAGGGGTTCAAGGAGGCGCTCTACAGGTCCAAGGGCCTCGCAGCCGGCGGGGAGAGCGATGCCTACAGGACCGCCCTCTACTCCGCCGTCTCCGGGCCCGCCGAGATCTTCCGCGAGAGGTTCGCGGCGGCCAGGGACTCCTACGAGACTTGGCTGGAGTGCGCCAACCGGGCGGAGGCGGCCGGCGAGGCCGAGGAGGCGGAGAGGGCCAAGAGGAGCGCGGACGAGGCGGCGGGACGCGTCGCGGAGCTGATGACCTTCAGGAAGAAGCTCTCCAAGTACTGCTCCGCCTACACGTTCCTGTCCCAGGCGCTCGACTTCGGCGACCCCGACCTCGAGGTGTTCTACAGCTTCGCAAAGCTGCTCGGCCACAGGATCGCGGGCACCTCGCTCGACGACGTCGACGTGCGCGGCCTCGTGCTCCGGGACTTCCGCATATCGGCCCAGAAGGTCCCCGAGGGGGTCGAGGGCGGCGAGCTCATGCCGATGGGCGCGGGCGGCTCAGGCGCCGCTCCCAAGCGCGACACCATGGCGAGGATCGTGGAGAGGCTGAACCGCACGTGGGGCGACGAGGGCGACCCCCTCGTGAAGGCCCGAGCCGTCAATGCGGTCTCCGACGCCGTGGCGGCAGACCCCGTGACCAACACGCAGATCACGAACACGAGCAACACGAAGGAGGCTGTCCTCGCGGACGGTGTTAGCGCTACCGTAATAATCGCCGATTGGGCCCCCGCTTCCCGCCAATCGCGCCACCGCACAGGCGCCGATCGCGCTACCGGACTTTGGCCGGCGG
>NZ_CDSBIE010000012.1:0-60903 GCF_977113345.1 Adlercreutzia sp. CNCM I-6216 | reverse complement strand
GCGTTTTGACGCAAGGGCGGAGCCTTCGACGCGCACCCGCATAGCGGGTGGTTTTTTGCCCGCCGCGCTTCGCGCGCCGTGCAGGCTCACGAGCCTGAAAAAAGACGAACACCCGAAGGTGTTCGTCCGATTCATCTATGGTGGAGCGTAGGGGGATCGAACCCCTGACCTCAGGCTTGCAAAGCCCGCGCTCTCCCAGCTGAGCTAACGCCCCATGGCATGCACTAGCAGCCATCACTTTGCTCGTTCGGGATTTCGTCAGTTTAAAGAAAATCGGCCGATTCTGGCCCGAAATATAATAAACGCTCCACCGGCTAACTCGGCTCACGGTGGAGCGTTTATCGCAAAGTAATGGTGGGCCCGAATGGATTTGAACCAGCGACCTCACGCTTATCAGGCGTGCGCTCTAACCAACTGAGCTACGGGCCCTTGAAAAAGTGCTTGACTATCTTAAGCCTGTTTCATAGGTGAGGTCAAGAAAAATTTTCCCGATTTCAAAAATGTACACGACACGCCGCGAACGGCACGAGTAGTATCCTCTTAATCAGAATATGAATTATTTCACCTTCCGTGACAGCATCCTCCCTTTCGATGCGCGAAAAGCGACTTATACAGACATTCGAAACTCCAGGATGCAAGAATTTTGACTTATACAGGCAAACCTGCTCCTATTTTATTTCGGAAATGCCTGTATAAGTCGCTTTTCGCGTCCTGGACTCAATGTTTTTGTCACCGGAAGATGGACTTAAGCGGTTAAACATTCCAAAAGTTTAAATAAGCTTGGTTCAATAATGAGACAATAGACATCAAACATAGAAAGCTCAATCTGTAATCATGTTCTCATCGAACTAGAGTAAAGGACAAAGCATGGTTCCGTTGAAAGTGTTGACATTGGTGGTGGCGGGGCAGAACCAGCCGTCCGTGCTGGTTCTGCAACCCGTAGAGGAGACACCAGCGAGGAAGGCGCGCGTTGTGCCCATTTGGATTGGCCCCACCGAGGCGGCACAAATCGGGATGGCACTGGAGCATGTGAAGTTCGCGCGGCCCATGACCCATGACCTCATGCTAGATGCGCTCACCAATTTGGATGCGCGCGTCGATTCCATGGTGATTTACGGATCGAAGGGGCAGATGTTCTTCGCGCACCTGGTTCTTTCCCAGGGAGGACGACTCATCACCTTAGACGCCCGGCCGAGCGACGCCATTGCCCTGGCGCTTCGGCAAGATGCGCCGCTCTATATTGAAGAGACGGTACTTGACGCTTCTTCGTTCCCGTTTCTCTTCAAGGGTGAGAAGCAGACGGAAGAGGAACTGGCGGCGTTCAAGACATTCCTCGACCATATATCCCCCGAGGATTTCGGAGATATCGAACAGCTTTAGTTTTCTTTCATCTGTGATAATATAACTGAACCAGCAAAGTCCGTGTGCGGGCGGGACCTACTACAAAGGAGGTTTCGCCTATGAATGAATTCCTGATTGCTTTGGCCGCCATGGCCAACGTGGTGACAGCTTTGCTATCACTGTGGCGGGAGTATAAGCACCAACGGATGGAGAGGATAGACAAGAGGGACTAGCAGCAACTAGTCCCTCAAGTTGTTAACCCGCTCCGCCCGCTCAACCGTTAACCAAACGACGGGCTTTGCTGGTGTTTCTACTATAGCACGTTTTCTAACGTTTTGCTACTCTTCCGTCGCTTCTCCCTCGTCGCCCAGATCGTCGTCGAGGTCGTCGAGGTCGTCGATGGCGAGAGTGCCTTCCTCGCTCTCCTCCTCGAGCAGGCCCATCTGGTTCTCGTCGGCGGGTGCCGCCTTCTTGGCCTTCTTCTTGCCGGTGGAGGCGATGGCCACCGCGCACACCTTGTCCTTGTCGGCGACGTTCATCACCTTCACGCCCTGGGTGGAACGGCCGAGCTCGGAGATGCCCTTCACCGGGGTGCGCACAATGACGCCGTCCTCGGAGACAATCATGATCTCGTCATCGGGGCCGACGATCTTCATGACCGACAGCAGGCCCTTCTTGTGGGTCATCGTAATGGTGTAGACGCCCTGGCCGCCGCGATGATGCTCGGGGTATTCCTCGATCTTCGTGCGCTTGCCGTAGCCCTTTTCGGTGATGACGAACAGGTCAGTGCCGGGCTTGGCGATTTCCATGCCGAGCACGTGAGCGTCGGCCGGCACGTTCATGCCGCGCACGCCCATGGTGCCGCGGCCCATGGCGCGAGCCTCCGACTCATCCCACAGAATGGCCTTGCCGGCGCTGGACACCATGATGACCTTCTCGCCCTTGGCCACGCGCTTCACGGAGATGAGCTCGTCGCCGTCCTTCAGGTTGATGGCGATGAGGCCGTCGCGGCGCGTGCGGTCGTACTGATCCATGGAGGTCTTCTTCACGTTACCCTGAGCCGTGGCGAACATGAGGAACTCCTCGGCCGGGAAGTCCTTCGTGGCGATAACGGCCGAGATGGACTCGCCCTTCTCCAGCGGCAGCAGGTTCACGATGGCCGTGCCGCGGGCATGACGGCCGGCCTCGGGGATCTCGTACACCTTCAGGCGGTAGACCTTGCCCTTGGTGGAGAAGAACAGCATGTAGGAGTGCGTGGAAGCCACAAACAGGTGCTCCACGAAGTCGGCGTCCTTCAAGTTCACGCCTTGCATGCCCTTGCCGCCGCGCTTCTGCTGGCGGTAGGTGCTCACGGGCAGGCGCTTGATATAGCCGGCCTTGGTCATGGTGACGACCATGTTCTCTTCGGCGATGAGGTCCTCCACCTCGATATCCTTGGCCTCGCCGGTCAGACGGGTGCGGCGCGGGGTGTTGTACTTCTTCTTGATCTCTTGCAGCTCTTCCTTGATGACCTGCTTCAACAGGTTCTCGTCGGCAAGGATCTGTTTGTAGTAGGCGATCTTCTCGCGCAGCTCGGCCAGCTCTTCCTCGATCTTGGTGCGCTCCAGGCCGGTCAGACGGCGCAGGCGCATTTCCAGGATGGCGTTGGTCTGCTTCTCGGAAAGGCCGAAGCGCTCGGTGAGGCGCGCGGCGGCTTCCTTGTCCGTCTCGGAGGAGCGGATGATGTGGATGACCTCGTCGATGTTATCGAGCGCAATGATATAGCCTTCGAGGATGTGCTCGCGCTCCTCGGCCTTGGCCAGCTCGTAGCGGGTGCGGCGGGTGACGACATCTTTCTGGTGCTCGATATAGTAGAAGAGAATTTCCTTCAGCGAGAGCACGCGCGGGGTGCCGTTCACCAGGGCCAGCATATTGCAGCCGAAGCCCACCTGCAGCTGGGTGTGCTTGAACAGCTTGTTCAGCACCACCTGCGGGATGGCGTTGGACTTCAGATCGATGATGATGTCGATGCCCTTGCGGTCGGCGGCGTCGTGGATGTTGCTGATTTCGGGCAGCTTCTTGTCGCGCACTAGCTCGCCGAGTTTCTCCAGCAGGCGCTTGCGGTTCACCTGGTAGGGAATTTCCTTCACCACAATGGAGGCTCGGCCGTTCTTCTTTTCCTCGATCTCGCATTTCGCGCGGATGGTGAGGTTGCCGTGGCCGGTCTCGTAGGCATCCAGAATGCCCTTCTTACCCATGATGAGGCCGCCCGTGGGGAAGTCGGGGCCGGGCATGGCGGTGAGCAGGTCCTCCGTGGTGCAGTCCGGGTTGTCGATCATGAGGCAGGTGGCGTCGATGGCCTCGCCCAGGTTGTGGGGCGGGATGTTGGTGGCCATGCCGACGGCGATGCCGTTCGAGCCGTTGACCAGCAGGTTCGGGAAGCGCGACGGCAGCACCGTAGGCTCCTGCAGCGACTCGTCGTAGTTGGGCTGGAAGTCGACCGTCTCCTTGTCCAGGTCACGCAGAAGTTCCATAGCCGGCTTGTCGAGGCGCGCCTCGGTGTAACGCATGGCAGCGGCGGAGTCGCCGTCGATGGAGCCGAAGTTGCCGTGGCCGTCGATGAGAGGCAGGCGCAGGCTGAAGGGCTGCGCCAGGCGCACCATGGTGTCGTACACGGCGGAGTCGCCATGGGGATGGTACTTGCCGATCACGTCGCCGACGGTACGGGCCGACTTCATGTGCGGCTTGTTCGGCGTGTAGCCGGACTCGTTCATGGCGTACAGGATGCGGCGGTGCACCGGCTTCAGACCGTCGCGCACGTCGGGCAGGGCGCGGGAGACGATAACGGACATGGAATACTCGAGGAAGGAGGTCTGCATCTCCTTGCCGAGGAATGCCGCGCGCACGATGGTGCCCTCGCCGCCGTTGGCGCCCTCGATGATGGAGCCGTGGGGGTTTGGCATGTCGACCATCAGCGAGCGGGCGCGCTCCTCCTCGGAGATGAAGCCGGGCTCGTTGCCGTCCTCGTCGGCGTCTTCCACGTCTTCTTCTTCATCAAGGGTAGAGCTGGCACTGGCGAGTTCCGCGTCGTCGTCGCCCTCATCGTCGGTGTTCACTTCCTCGGCCAGGTACAGGGCGTCCTCCTCGGCGGCCTCTACCTCGTCGCGGTCGTCGTCGAATTCGTCAAAGTTATCAGCCATTTAGCTCTCCTAAATATCCAGGAAGCGGACGTCGCGGGCGTGTTTCTGGATGAACTCCTTGCGAGGCTCCACCTGCTCGCCCATAAGCTCGCTCACCACGCGCTCGGCCTCCACGGCATCGTCGATGTTCACCTGCAAAAGCGTGCGGGTTGCCGGCTCCATGGTGGTTTCCCACAGCTGCTCGGGGTCCATCTCGCCGAGACCCTTGTAGCGCTGAACATCGAACTTGCTGGGGTCGTCGTACTCGGCCAGGGTGGCGGACAGCGCCTTCTCGTCGTAGATGTAGCGCTCGACCTTCGGGCTGCGAGAATTCTTCTTCTTCAGGCCGAAGATGGGCGGCTGGGCAATGTAGATGTAGCCGAGGTTGATGAGCTCGGGCATGTAACGGTAGAAGAACGTCAGCAACAGGCAGCGGATGTGCGCTCCGTCGACGTCGGCATCGGTCATGATGATGATGCGATGGTAACGGGCCTTCTCGGCGTCGAAGTCCTCGCCGATGTTGGTGCCGATCGCGGTAATGAGCGAGCTGATGGTATCGGAGGACAGCGAGCGGTGCAGACCGGCACGCTCCACATTCAGAATCTTACCGCGCAGAGGCAGGATGGCCTGGAACTTGCGGTCGCGGGCCTGTTTGGCCGAACCGCCTGCGGAATCGCCCTCTACAATGAAGATTTCGGACTGGGAGGCGTCCTTACTGGCGCAGTCGGCGAGCTTGCCGGGCATGCTGAATGAATCGAGCACGTTCTTGCGGCGGGTCATCTCGCGGGCCTTGCGCGCAGCCTCGCGGGCCTTCAGCGCCTGGGTGGCCTTGCCGATGATGCGCTTGGCCGGCGTGGGGTTTTCCTCCAGGTACTCGCCGAGGCCCTGGGCGACGGCATTCTGCACCAGCGGGCGGATCTCGGTGTTGCCGAGCTTCGTCTTCGTCTGGCCCTCGAATTGCGGATCGTGCAGCTTCACGGAGATGATGGCCGCCAGACCCTCGCGGGCGTCCTCGCCGGAGAGGTTCGGATCCTTCTCCTTCAGAAGGCCCTTCGAGCGGGCGTAATCGTTGATGGTACGCGTAATGGCCTGCTTGAAGCCGTCCATATGCGTGCCGCCCTCATGGGTGTTGATATTGTTGGCGAAGGCCATGACGGAGTTGGTGGAATAGGAGCTGGACCACTGCAGGGCCACTTCCACGGTGCCGTCGGCGTTCTCGGCCTCGAAGTAGATGGGCTTGTTCAGGGTTTCCTTGCCGTCGTTCAAGAACTTCACGAAGTCGACGATGCCGCCCATGGCCTGGAAAACCTCAGTACGGGGGTTGCCGTCGGCGTCAGTGATGCGCTCGTCGGTGAGGATGATCTTCAAGCCGCGGTTCAGGAAGGCCATCTCGCGGAAACGGGCGGCCAGGGTGTCGTAGTCGTACACCGTGGTCTCGGTGAAGATGTCGGGGTCGGGCCAGAACGTGACCGTGGTGCCCGTGTGCTTTGCCTTACCGATCTCGTGCAGCTTGGTTTTGGTCTTGCCGTGATCGAAATCGATCTCGTATTCCTTGCCATCGCGGCGCACCTGCACTTCCACCTTAGTGGAAAGGGCGTTCACAACGGAAACGCCGACGCCATGCAAACCGCCGGAAACCTTGTAGCCTTCACCGCCGAATTTGCCGCCAGCGTGCAGAATGGTAAGCACGACCTCGACGGTGGGGATCTTCTCCTTGGGATGCTTGTCCACGGGAATACCGCGGCCGTTGTCCTCGCAGGAGATGGAATTGTCGGGATGGATGGTCACCTTGATGGTATCGCAGTACCCGGCCAGGGCCTCGTCCACGGAGTTGTCGACCACCTCGTAAACCAGGTGGTGCAGACCGCGGGGGCCGGTGGAGCCGATGTACATGCCCGGGCGTTTGCGAACAGCTTCAAGTCCTTCTAGAACTTGAATGTCAGAACCGTCGTAGTGATCTGGTTTGTTTGCCACTGACACTCCTTCGCTCTCGGAACAAAAGAACGCGCCCAGATGCGGGCGCCGAATGAGTGTCAATTATAGCATGGTGAAATCGTATTTCGACCGAAAGTCGCGGAACGGGGCTGTTATGAGGCTGTTTGAGGGCCTATGTTGCGGTTCGGTGAAGACTTTGCCAGGAAGTGTGGAAAATGGGGCTTAAATCACGCGAGAAATGCACAGAGTTAATACTTTAGGGACTCGAATGGGACGATCCTACGGTTTTGGCGGGTCACACCAACGGCAAGTGGATAACATTGCTCTTGTTCAACATGGCCTCATTAAAGTAATCGATGTTCGCTGTGGTGATAAAGGTCTGGCTACCACCTTCCATAGCGGTCACCAGCGCATCGCGTCGTCGGCCGTCCAGCTCGCTCATCACATCGTCAAGAAGGAGCACCGGCTTCTGCTCGATGATCTCCTCGATGACGGCCGCTTCAGCCAGTTTATACGAGAGTACAATGGAGCGCTGCTGTCCCTGACTTCCGTAGATTGAAGCGTTTTCCCCATCGAGAGTGAATACGATTTCATCGCTATGAGGTCCCACCACTGCCCGGCCGCGCCGCCGCTCTTCCTCCGCGCGCTCATGAAGCGCGCGGGCCAACGCCTCGCGGGCTTCGTCGCGGGTAAGGGGCTCAACCGTTTCCTCTGGCGCTCCTTTTCCCCACGAGGGAACATAGACGGCGTTCAAACAATCGCGTCCTTGAGAAATCTCCTGGTACTTTGCAGTCAGATGAGGGAGCAGCCGCTCAAATAACGCGATGCGATAGATCGTGAGCTGAGCTCCCACCGTGACGATCATCTCATTGATGGCCTCCACAAGGGCAACATCGGCCTCCTCTTTGAGAAGGCGATTCTTATGGCGAATCACCTTCTCATAATCACGCCGTACCGTGTAGTAGCTTTTATTTACCTGAGCGCCCAACGTGTCCAACGATGACCGCCGCCCGCTGTTCGGCCCTTTTACCAAATCGAGATCATCAGGCGTAAAAACGACCGAGGGAATGACTCCTTTCAAATCGATCGGCCGTTTCGCCTTTCCATTGAGCCGATACTTGCGCGTACGACCATCAAGCGTGAGGTCGATATCAAGACGCCGATTGCCGTCAGTTGCCTGCATGGATACGCGACTACGCTCCTCGCCGTGGCGAATCAACTGATCAGCCGTACCATGTCGGAACGACGTGAGCGCCGTAAGCAGCTGGATGGCCTCGATGAGGTTCGTTTTGCCAACAGCGTTCTCCCCCACAAGTACGGTGATGTCCCCAAGCTCGTTTAGAGCCGCATCCTCATAGTTGCGAAAATTCCGCAAAGAGAGGCTTTCAATACGCAGGGTCATTTAGGAGATGCGCACAGGCATGACGAGGTAGAGGAAGTTTTCCGGCTCAAGCGCGCGGAAGATGCCCGGCTTCAACGCCGATTGCACTTCAAGATACACCTCGTCGGTGGCGATGGATCCGAGGCCATCCAACACATAGGCGTAGTTGAAAGCGATTTCCACATCTTCGCCCTCGATAGCGCAGGAGATGATCTCCTGGGCGCTACCCACATCCTGGGATGCTGCGGAAATCTGCACCGTTTGGGAGGCATTGTTCAAATCGAAACGCACCGGCGAGGAGGTGGAGCCGAGCAACGAGGCACGACGGACGCTGGCCACGAGCTTATCCACCTCGATGGTAGCGCGAGTAGCGTAGCCGTCGGGAAGCAGCTGCTTGTAATTGGGGAAGTTGCCTTCAATGCGGCGGTTGATAAACACCGTGTCCTCGCAGGTCACGACGATCTGATTGTCGGCCAAGGCCAGAGACACCGGCGACTCCGTTTTCGGCAGCGACGCGATTTCCGATAGGAAGCTACCCGAGATGACCGCATGGAACTCATCGGCTGAGGAGTTCGGCAGGGGCGCATCCGTGATGGCGAGACGATAGGAGTCGGTGGCCACCATGCGCAGCACGCCGGCCTCCAGGGTAATGAGGACGCCTGTGAGAATAGCGCGGGACTCATCCTTGGATACGACGCGAGAAACACGCTTGACCATAGTGGAAAACTGATGGAAGGGAATTTCTATCTTCTGGTGAACGTCTACACGGGGAAAACCGGGGAAATCTTCAGCGTTCAAGGCGCGGATAGAGAACGAAGACGTGTCGCAGGTGACGAAAGCCTGCTCATCGGTAGCCTCGACATGGACCGCAGCATCGGGAAGGTTCTTCACAATCTCCGAGAACAGCTTACCGGGCACCACCGTGCGGCCTTCCTCCTCAACGAGCGCGGCCACGGAGTATTGAATGGAGAGCTCCAAGTCGGTGGCTTGGAGGATGATTTTGTCGCCGGCGGCCTCGATGAGGATACCGGACAAGACAGGGAGCGTCGATCGAGTGGAAACCCCTTTGAGGACAATGGACAGGGCGTTGGCAAGCTCGGTGCGATTGATACTGAATTTCAAGGGATGCCTCTCTTCGTAATGGCCTGAGCTGAAACAGAAGATATCGTGCGGGTATTATAACGCCGGAAAACAGGGAAACGGAGAGGCCGCGCAGAGTTGTCTGACTAATGGTTGATTAGTTTTACACCCTTTTCTCGCTCCGCTAGTGGAAAAAGTGGATAACTTCCTCTTTCCCCAGCGCAAGCAGTGGATAACCGTCCTTTTCACTGAGTGGATATCGAAGGTAAAGATGGTTGACAGTTTTAGCTAACAATTCACTGTCGATTTTTCTTTTCAAAAACGACGCGGTGAGCTGGGGTTTTGTAAATTATGTCAGGGTAATTCTCTTTAAACGCACCTATGTTCGAACAAGATCGTGCTTGATGGGAATTTTCTTCTCAAAGGCATGGGAAGCAGCTGAGAAGGGTTATCGAGAGCCTCTGTCAAGGTTTTTGGGCAAAGTTTTTCACTTTTTCCTCTTTGAATGACAGCCGTTAGGAATTCTCGAATTCCGAGTTTTCCACTTTTACTGAATATTTGGTTGATAAGTCGGAATTCTTCAGAAAATCGCAGGTAGTTCAGTTTCGGTTTTCCACTTTTACTGAACAAATAGTGAATTACTCATCACTGGTTATGAAATGCGCAGGTAGATACCTTGTAAAATGATGAAACACGTTACAATATCCTGAAAAATTCTTGAAACGACGAATTGAACGGCGAACAAAACGGAATGATCTTGGAAACCATGGAACAACATACTTCTCTTCACGACGAAACTCCCCAGGGGGCTTCCTTCGACTATTCCTTCGTCGACACCGTGGGGCGCATCGCTCTCTACGACGACCTGCGCAGCGCACCACGGGTTGTGGAGATAAAGCCCGCCGACACGGCGGCTTATATCGAGGCGCTCGCCTCCACGGTGTACGAACAGTCCCATGGCGCAGGGGGAACCATCCCTTACACCGTTATTCGGGAGGTTTCCGAAAATTTCATCCATGCGCGCTTCAAAGAGGTAGTGGTCTCCATTCTCGACAAAGGGAACACCATCCGCTTCGCCGATCATGGCCCCGGCATCCCCTCGAAAGAAAAAGCCCAAATGCCAGGGTTTTCTTCTGCCGTCGAGCCTATGAAAAACTATATTCGGGGCGTCGGGTCGGGCCTTCCCATTGTGCGGGAGTACCTCGAATCGTCCCATGGCACCATTACCATCGAGGACAATTTGGGAACCGGCGCCGTCGTCACCGTCAGCTTGGTGCGTGAAGAAGACGATCCTCTGGACGACTGGGACGAAACCGACGTGCTGAGCAGCAAGGGAGAGTATATCCCAAGCTCGTCCTACGCTTCGGAAACCGCCGTGGTCCATCAGCCCTACGGAGCGCCCCTCACAGCTGGCGCCGAACCCTACCCCTCCAATCCAGCCGGAATCTATCCCTCCATGGGCTCATCCAGCGCACCAGGGGAGACTCCCTACCCACCCGCCTACGCGCCGCAAGGCTACAGCGCAGTACCCGCGGCTCCAGCTCCCGTACCGGCTCCCTCTTACGGAACCCCTTACCAGGGATATCCGAGCTACGGGGCCTATGGAGCCGCCCCAACTGCCTATCCGGCCTACGGAGCAGCGCCAGCACCGGCGGCGTATCCGGGTTACCCGAGTGCCGTCATGCCGGCGCCCGCCCTCTCCGAACGCGAGCGAATATTCCTGAAGCTTCTCCTTAAGGAAGGAACCCTCCGGAACAAGGATTTCAGCGACCTGACCGAGACGCCGGCCTCCACCACCAACACCACCCTCAATCGGCTGCGAGAGGCAGGTTTGGTGGAAATGGTCGGGAAACAGCGGGCCCTCACCCCTTACGGCCGACAGATCGCACAGGGTCTCTAAGACCCAAGCCTTGCCAATTTGCTAGAATTGCCCTGAAAGCGGAGAACCACGGCAAAAACGCCGGCGGAAGGATGATGTATGGATAGCGAGACGCTCAACGAACAATGGGCGCGCATTTGCGCCCAGGTCAAAAGCTACCAGGATATCGACCCCTCCCAGGTTTCCGCCTTTTTCTCGCGGCTCGTCCCCCAGGCCATGAGCGATTCATTTCTCATGCTCACCGCCGACAACGACTTTATAAAGACATGGGTCGAGCAGCATTACATCGAGGTTATCGTACGCGCGCTGCGCGATCTCACCGGCGTCGTATTCGCGGTGGCCATCGCCGTCGACCCCACCCAAGAGCAGCGTAAAAGCGCCGCTGCGGGCCAACCATCCCCAGCGTCGCCCCTTTCGGCGCCCGCCCAACCGATGCCGACGCCAGCACCCGCGCAGCCAGCAGCATCGACGATGGAGTCTCTCCCTTCTCAGCCCATCGCGGCAGCTGCGCCCCCCTCACCGGCCTACGGTGCTCCCCTGTCTCAGGCGACCCCCTTCGAACCATCCGGCATGGTCGCTCATCCCTTCGTAGAGGACGTCATGGTCGATCACTACGCGCCTCCCGCGCCCGCACCGCTCTCCCAGGAGCCGGTCGCCGAGCGGTCTTCGAATCCCTCGTCTTCCCTCACGTTCGAGAACTTCGTTATCGGGGAATCGAACCGCATGGCCTATTCCATGGCCGTCGAAGTTGCAGAGTCCCCCGGACGGCTTCCCCTTAATCCCCTGTTCATTTACGGGAAGAGCGGCCTGGGGAAAACCCACCTCATGAGGGCCATTCAGAACTACATCGAGGAAACGCGTCCCTCGATGCGAACGGTCTATGTGGATGCTCAGGACTTTGTCTCGAAGTACTCAGAGGCCGGCGCCATCAAGGATCAGGAGAAGGTCAGCTTCCGCAACTTCCGCGCCTACTACGAGCAGGCGGACATCCTCCTCCTCGATGATGTCCAGCACCTTCAAGGCAAGAAGGAATCCATGAACATGCTTTTCCAGCTGTTCAACACGCTGACCAGCCAGGGCAAGCAGGTGGTGCTTTCCGCCGACCGCGCTCCCAAGAACATCCAATTCGACGAGCGTCTGAAATCTCGCTTCTACAGCGGCGGCACCATCGATATCCAGCCGCCGGAAGTGGAAACCAAACTCGGCATCGTCAAATCCTTCACCGACGAATTCAGCCGCAGCGAGGGCCTGGGGAACTTCACCCTCTCCGACGACATTCAAATGTACATCGCCGAGAACTCCGGATCCAACATCCGCGAGCTCAAGGGCGCCGTGAATACCGTCATCTATCGCATGATCTACTGCGATCGCAGCGATATCTCCATCGATGAAGTACGCGAGCTTCTAGCCAATCATTTCACCGGCGGCATGTCACGAAGCTTGACCGTGGAGGACATCCAGCGGGAAGTGGAGAACTTCTTCAAGGTGAGCCATAGCGACATGGTAGGCCCCAAGCGATCCCAATCCATTGTGAGACCGCGACAGATCGCCATCTACCTGTGCCGACAACTGCTCGACCTCCCCTACGGCGATATCGGCAAGAAATTCAATCGCGACCATTCGACCGCCATCCACTCGGCAACAAGCATCGAAGAGCGTTTGAAGACCGATCGCGATACCCAGGAAGAGATCGAGGTGCTGCAGAAGATCATCTGCGAGCTGGACTAGTTTGTTCACAAACTCTTGATAAGAAGGGAAAACCTGCGCATAACAGGACGACTTTTCAACGACAACGGGAGACAGCAGAGGATGGCCGCTAGCGCATGGTTCACAAGCGCGCTCGATAACTCACCAAGCAGTAAGTACGCTAGCAAGCTCCCCACCTGCGGCTATGCCAGTTATCGACTAATCCACTCGTCTTATTGAGACTACTATTTGAATTCTATTTTTAGAATCCCTCTTCAATGGGAACTACTTTTTAGTTCTGCACAGCCGTTACCTGTACTTCATGGTTCCACCTCCCTATCGCAACTCCCTTCGCAGCCATCTTCCTTATTCTTCTGTTCGCCCCGTTGACAGTACTTTTTTGCGTTGTATAATTCAAAAGCTACTCTTTAAACCATGAAAGGGAAAGAAACAATGAAACGCACCTATCAACCGAACAAACGCAAGCGCGCCAAGTGCCATGGCTTCCGTGCCCGTATGGCTACCAAGGGTGGTCGCGCTGTTCTCGCTTCCCGTCGTGCTAAGGGGCGCAAGCGTCTCACCGTCTAGGAGATCTTTAGGTGCAGACTATTAAATCCAGCACTGAAATCTCCCAGCTCTTCTCTACGGGGCATCGTCTTCATACGCCATACTTTACGGTTATTGTAGGCGTCCAGGACGACAAGCAGAGCAATCATGAGCGACACGGCCATTCCGGTCGTGTCGCTTTTATTGCAGGGAAGAAGTTGGGGAATGCCGTTTGGAGAAACCGCGCCAAGCGCCGCTTGCGAGCACTCTGCATGGAAATGGGTGGGCCGTGGGCCGGCTTTGACGTGATATTTCTGGCAAAATCAGGCCTCACCCGGGCTTCTTATAGTAAAGTGCTGAAAGCATGCGGAAATGTCGCTGAGCGCCTTGCCCAAGGCGAAGGGAAGAACACCGTTGAAGAAGCTACTCGTACGCATTAAGAGGATTCCGACTCTGGTCGCTATCGGTCTTATTATGTTTTACCGAATGGCTCTTTCACCCCTTCTTCCCCCTTCTTGCCGCTTCATTCCCACATGTTCCGAGTACGGACTCACCGCGTTCAAGCGATATGGGTTTTGCAAAGGGTTCGTGCTCACTGCAAAGAGGATACTGCGATGCCGCCCTGGCGGTCCGTGTGGGTACGATCCCGTTCCCTGAGTCGCTGGTGCATTTGGAAAGGTAAGCTATGTGGGATATCTTTAAAGACTGGATCTTCGACATCATCCAGTTCTTCTATAACTTCTGCCACGACTGGGGACTGGCGATCATCATCGTCACGATTATCTTTCGTATCATTGTCGCGCCCCTCATGCATAAGCAAGCGAAGTCCAATTATGCTATGCAGAAGGTGCAGCCGAAGATTCAGGCCCTGAAAGATCGTTTCCCCGATGATCCCACGCGTCAATCCCAGGAGATGCAGAAGATCTACGCGGAGATGAAGTTCAACCCGCTCGCTGGTTGTCTTCCGATGCTGCTCCAGATGCCGATCTTTATTGCTCTGTTCCAGGTGCTTCGCGAGATGGGCGATCGTATTGGCGAGGGCACGTATTCGTTCTACAACTTGGTTCCGAATCTCGTCACGACGCCCTCCCAGGCTTTCGGCGAGGGATTCGGAACATTTGTTCCCTATCTCATTCTCATGATTATCTTTGCTGGTGCTACCTTCCTTCCGATGGTCCTTCAGCAGTTGAAAACTGAAAACACCCAGCAGAAAAATCAGACGCTCATGATGGGCGCGATCATGTCTCTTATGATGCTTTGGATTTCCTGGGGTTCGCCGGCGGGTGTGTTGCTGTTCTGGGGCGCATCCTCCCTTATCGGTATCGGGCAGAACCAGTTGACGCTTGCGCGCTGCCGCGCTGCCGATCGGCGTAAAGAGGAGGAAGAAGCTCTCGTCGTCAAGCCGATCGAGGTTAACGTCACGCGCAAAGAGAAGAAGAAGCGTCCTAAGAAAAAGCGCTAGACCTTACTGATTTTAGGGAGTGTTTCACATGAAACACTCCCTTTGTACGTTCCGCGGCATCATTTCAACCGCGGTGTTTAAGGTTAGGAGCCTGTAATGACTGAAGAGTTCGAGGACATGATTGAAGAGGTAGAAGACGAGGTGGTGGAAGAATCTCAGTCTTCTGCGGATCCCATTAATACCGAAGAGGTTGTTGAAGAGGACGAGCTTATCGTGACGGACGAGATGCTCGATACTATTGCCGACACTGCTATCGCGGCACTCCAAGATATTCTCCAGTATTTCAATGTCGGCGAAGTGACTATTGACGAATACGAGGGTGACGAGGGCGAACTGATTCTTGATATCAGCGGCAAAGATATGGCTGTCCTTATTGGTCGTCATGGAAAAACTCTTGATGCGCTGCAATTCATTGTGTCGATGATAACGGTACGCACTATCGGTTTCCGTTATCCAGTTATTGTCGATGTTGAGGGCTACAAGAACCGCCAGCGCCAAAAGCTCGAGTCGATTGCGCACAGCTCCGCTAATCGAGCTGCTTCTCAGCACCGTAAAGTTGGATTGCGCCCGATGACCCCCTACGAGCGTCGGATTATCCACATTGCTTTGAGAGACGATGATCGCGTCGAGACCGTTTCTGAGGGGGAGGGTCCTTCCCGCCATGTGGTCGTGGTTCCTCTGTAAAAACTGTTCTAATACTTTCAATGTGCTGATGGGACGCGCAAAGCACGTCCCATTTCCTTTATTATGGACACGTTCGCCTATGGAAAGGAGTTGAGATGGCAGATGATCAGACGATGAGCTTGATGCAGTGCTATCTTGCTTCAATCCTTGAAGCAAACAAAGTTACGAATCTTACTCGCATTACTGGTGGGGAACAGGCGCGTCTCCTTCATATAGAGGATTCGCTGGTAGGTTTGCCGGAGGTCAATGAAGCTCCTGACGGTCTCTATGGAGACCTTGGCTCAGGAGGGGGGTTCCCCGGCGTCCCTCTTGCGCTTGCGACAGGAAGAACGACCCTTCTCGTTGATTCGGTGAAGAAGAAAATGGCCATCGTCCAATCTGTCCTTGATGATCTTTCGTTGAGTGAGCAAATTTTCACATCGAGCGAACGCATCGAGGATCTTCCTCTGGAGTACAAGGAGAAATTCGCCGTCCTCACAGCTCGAGCTCTGTCTAAGCTAGTTTCTCTTATAGAGCTTGCTTCGCCCCTTTTGAAAAAGGGCGGTCGGTTAGTCTGTTATAAAGCCCAGCTATCATCGGAAGAACTTGATGAAGCTCTTGCTGTGCAAGACCTTGTGGGTATGAGAATGATCTCCCAGCGTGAGATTTGCTTGAGCGATGGAGAGACCATGAGAACCATTGTAGTGTTTGAGAAAGTCGGCAAGTCACGCATCAAGCTTCCTCGAAGAATTGGCTTGGCTCAGAAACAGCCACTGCGTCCCCGTAGCTGAATGTAGTATGTGATCGTGTTTCACGTGAAACACGATCAATTTGAATCCTTCTGTCAAACATCGCCTGAACCAGCTTGAGGCGATGATATACTGTGCTCCAATCAAGGAAGGAGGTTCCTGTGGGATTCTTTGATGGTCTTAAACGAGACACAAAACAAGCCCGGACTGTCGAAGAGGTTGATCAACCTCAGACTCAGGAACAAGAAGTGGTAGCCGCTGAAGAGGAACTCGTTGACGATCCTGAAAATATTGAAGTGGTTGTCAGGGAGGTTGAGGATTACGCAGCTCCTGTGATTCCTCGAGAACCTTTGAAGAGCTATAAAGACAAAGCACCGGTGCGTCATGTTGTCGGACAGACGAAGATCATTGCCATCATTAACCAAAAAGGTGGCGTAGGGAAGTCGACAACGGCGATCAACCTTGGGGCTGCACTGGGAGAGATGGGCAAACAGGTGCTTCTTGTCGATCTTGATCCTCAGGGAAATTGCTCCAGTGGCCTAGGCGTTGAGAAGAGTCTTATACAGCAGTGCATCTACGATGTTCTCCTTAACGATGTTCCTCTTGAAGAGGTAATTATTCCTGATATCGCCGAGGGATTAGACATTGCTCCGGCTACGATTAATCTTGCGGGGGCGGAAGTCGAGCTGGTCTCGGAAATGGCGCGAGAGAATCGCCTCAAGGATGCTGTGGGCGGTATGCGGGGCAAATATGATTTCATTCTCATCGACTGCCCGCCTTCTTTGGGTCTTTTAACAGTTAATGCTCTGGTGGCGGCCGATAAATTGCTTATTCCTATCCAATGCGAGTTCTATGCCTTGGAGGGTGTGACAAAACTTCTCGAATCAATGAAGCGTGTCAAATCTCGCCTTAATCCTACTCTGGATATCTACGGCATTCTTCTTACTATGTACGATAGCCGTACGACGCTCTCGAAGCAGGTTGTCGATGAAGTGCGTGAGTATTTTGGGCGCCTGGTGTTCGCCACGCCTATTCCTCGCACGGTTAAATTGTCGGAAGCTCCGAGTTTTGGGCAGCCGATTACCCAATACGATCCCAAGGGAAGAGGCGCTCTTTCCTATATTGAATTAGCGAAGGAAGTGATTGCACGTGGCTAAGCCCGAACGTCGTGGAGGACTCGGTCGAGGTCTGGGTTCCCTCCTCCCCGGTTCCTATGAATCACCTGCCCCTGTTTCCCCTGCGCCCGAGCGCCAGAGAGTGACAATTGAAGTAGATGAAGAGGCGGCGCGAGAGGCCCCTGTTTCCACATGGCCCGTACGGACGATGGTTGAGATAGAGGAAGAACCAGTTAAGGTCTCTGAACCCATTGTGCGAGAAGCCATCATTGAGGAATCGAGGACTGAGGAGGTTCCTGCACGGGGAACTGATGAGGTGGAGATTGATAGAATCGCCCCTAATCCTGATCAGCCGAGAACCCAATTTAAAAAAGAGGAAATAGAAGAACTCGCTGCTTCTATTGAAAAGGATGGTCTGCTCCAACCTATTCTTGTAAGGCAAATGGCCGATGGTACCTATCAGATCATTGCCGGTGAGCGCCGTTGGCAAGCCTCTAAGGCTGCTGGTCTTAAGAAGGTTCCCGTTCGTGTAAAAGAGGTTGATGACGACCAAGCCCTTGAGCTTGCGTTAATTGAAAATATCCAGCGCTCTGATTTGAACCCGATAGAAGAGGCGTACGGATACCGTCGGTTGATGGAGCGACGCTCGATGACTCAGGCGGAAGTGGCACAAGCAGTTTCCAAAGGTCGTTCGACTGTCGCCAATGCACTTCGACTTCTCGATCTTCCTGAAGAGGCTCAGCAGCTTCTGTTTGAGGAGAAGATCACGGCGGGCCATGCACGTGCCATTCTTTCAGTGCCCACAGCTGAAGGTCGTCTTTCCTTGACTCAGAAGATTATTGATAACGGTTTGAACGTACGCGAAGCAGAGAATCTTGCTCGCCTTATATCAGGTAAAAAGGACGGCTCTGCCTCGACTCCTCGTGAGCCGATGCCTGCGGTTTACAAGTCTGTGGCGAAGACC
Organism: Adlercreutzia sp. CNCM I-6216; assembly: GCF_977113345.1. Lineage (NCBI taxonomy): Bacteria > Bacillati > Actinomycetota > Coriobacteriia > Eggerthellales > Eggerthellaceae > Adlercreutzia > Adlercreutzia sp. CNCM I-6216. The sequence continues at coordinate 42,944 of NZ_CDSBIE010000012.1, read as the reverse complement.
TTACGCGAGACACTGAAGACTAACGTGCGTGTGAAATCGTCTAAAGGGAAGAACAAAATCGAGATTGAATTCAAAGATGAGGAAGATTTGCGGCGACTCTTCAGTGAGCTTGTTGGTGAGTAACTTTCGATAGCATTTAATGACTAAGAAAAGAGTCTGTTTCACGTGAAACAGACTCTTTTCTTTTGTTAAAAGAAGTCGTTGTAGACCCTAGTATGAGGTAAGAGAAATGCTTTACATAACATGCCATTAGTTATCTTTGTTTCACGTGAAACAAGAGAAGAGAAAGACGAATTAACGAAGAGAACCTTGCGCTAACTTGTTTTTTAACTGACCACATGCTCCATCGATATCAGCTCCGCGGGATTTTCTGAAACTTGTTTCCACACCATAATGGATCAGCGTCTCGACCCAATGTTTTGCAGTTGCTGGCGAGGCAGCTTGCAGAGGGGATCCTTCTACGGTGTTCACCGGAAGAAGGTTGACATGGCAGAGTAGCCCATCACAGAAGTCGAGAAGTGCTCGAAGATCTTCTTCTGAATCGTTGATATCCTTGATGAGAAGATACTCGAAGGAGACACGACGGTTGGTCGACTGGGTGTATCTCTCCACAGCCTTTTTTAGATCCGAAAGAGGTTGCTTTGCCACTTTCGGCATAAGCCGATCACGCTTCTTCTGTAAAGCCGAATGAAGAGACACGGCGAGCGTGAATTGCTCTGGCTCTTGGGAGAGACGATCGATCCCATCTATAATGCCGCAGGTAGAGAGCGTGATATGTCTCGCTCCTATATTGAAATCGTCCCGGCTGTTTAGAATGCGCAAAGCGGCAAGAACTTCATCGTAGTTAAGGAAAGGTTCCCCTTGACCCATAACAACGACATTGCTTACCCGTTCTTGGAAATCCTCTTGGACGAGAGCCACTTGAGCGATGATTTCTGCAGCCGTGAGATTCCGTGTAAGGCCTTCGCGGCCAGTTGCACAGAACTGGCAGGCCATAGGACATCCTACTTGTGAGGAAACGCATACTGATAGCCGATCGAGAGAGCCGTCTCGATGGTAGACGGGCATGCCCACCGTCTCAACTAATGAGCCGTCGGCCAGAGTCACAACATATTTGCGTGTCCCATCTAAGGAAATTTGTCGGTCGAAAATTTTTACCGTCTCCAACGGAAAGAACTCAGAAAGTTTCGTCCTGAGGTCTTTCGGAAGATTGGACATGGTATCGAAAGAAGCCGCATGATGGCGGTGAACCCACTCGTGAATCTGTTTTGCGCGAAAGCGAGGATATCCCCACGAGGTGACAAGATCCTCGAGTTCGGCTTCTGTAAGCTTTATCAGTTCGTTATTCATAGGTTCATTATAGACGGTGGCGTTGCTCTGATATACTGCCTCCAGAGATTTACCGTCTGGAAGGAATGCTCCATGGCAGCAGTAGTTGAACCCGCAAAATGTCGCGTCGCCCTCTTAGCTGGAGGAACCAGTGGGGAACGCGAAATTTCCCTTGCATCGGGCAAAGGCGCCGGGGAGGCGCTTCGTGAAGCGGGGTTTATTGTTCAGGAGTTGGATCCGGCGAAGAAGGACCATCTGAAAACGCTCATTGAGGAGCCCTTCGACGTTGCCTTTCTCTGTCTTCATGGAAAAGGTGGCGAGGATGGCGTGCTCCAGGGTTTTCTGGAAACGATCGGCCTTCCCTATACGGGACCTGGTGTGTGGTCAAGCGCGACGGCGATGAACAAGGCCCAATCCAAGCTCTTTTACCAGCGCGAAGGCATTCCTACTGCTCCCTATCAATACATCAAGAAGGGAGAGGGATATTCCGTTCAAGAACTTGCGTTGGCTATGGGCGGAACCTGTGTCGTGAAACCGGCTACCGAAGGCAGCGCTTTGGGCATTTACATCGTGGAAGGCGAAGAAGCTATCGCAGATGCCATCGAGCGTGTGTTCGAAATCGACGAGCTTGTTGTCGTTGAGAAGTATATTCAAGGTACCGAGCTCACGGTTGCCGTGTTGGGCAATAGGGATCCTTTCGCTTTACCTGTCATCGAGATTGTTCCTAAAGCTGATTTTTATGATTTCGAATCGAAATATGCACCCGGTGGTTCGCAGCATATCTGCCCGGCACCTCTCGATGAGGAGAAAACCAAGCAAGTAATGGACGCCGCTGTCGGCGCCCATAAGGCATTGCAGTGCAGTGGCGTGTCGCGTTCCGATTTCATTCTCGACGAGAATGGCATCCCGTGGATTCTGGAGACCAATACCATCCCTGGCATGACGGCGACCTCGCTTCTTCCCGATGCGGCCCGCGCGGCAGGCATCAGCTTCCCTGAGTTGTGCACGAGGCTCATTGAGTATGCCTTCGAAGAGGGAGAGTAAGCGCTTGCGGCCGAGGGGCGACCAAGGTCGCCCCTTACGGTTACCGGTTAGATAACTAAAACAAGTGTTCTCGTTTTAGAACACTCCGCAAGACTTCAGGCCGATGATGATGGCGGCAACGAGGGCAAGAAGAAAGGCCCAGCTGAGAATGTAACAGCCTTTATTGCCCGTGCGTCCAGCCTCCACGAGGCCGTCGATGAACCCTCGGCGCGTTTTAAGTAGCGCCATGCCGCGTTGTTTCTCGGGGAGAGGTTCGCGCTCGCTCGGAAGCCACGTGCCGTTCGAGTCGATGATCTCGTCGACGGCCGACCCCTTCAACGCCAGCTTCGGGCGAATGCCCTTGCCGATAAGCCCGCAGATGCCATCGATGAACTGGTTGAATTCTTCTGAGTAATGGGGGCTGTACCCGATAACTGCGGCCTGTCCCCAATATTCACCTGGCTCAGGTGTTTCCGTGAAGGCGACAAAGGAGAGAATTCCCACGAGTTCCAGACCTTCCGCTGCAAAAAGGCTCAGTTCGCGTGAGAAGCTGTCGTCGAAGTAACCGATAGTTTCGTTGAACTTGTTGATAAGCCATGCGCGATGGACGCCCTCGTCCATAGTGAGATTGATGCGGTATCGGTCTCCCACGAGGGTGTTGGAACCCATGAGCACTGCCGCATCTTTCTTTGAGACCGTTCGAAATGTTTGATATGTACCGAAATACCGTTCCATGAATATTCTCTCCGCCCTGGCTGATACAATACCGTGAGTTGTCGAGAACACCATAACCGAGCCCGATGAATCAGGGAACACTCGCTAGGCCGAGGTTCCTTTTTTTCACCACCAAGGGCGCCGCGAAAGATAGGCTGCGCTATGTCACGTGACACCACCCCCCTCGAAAGACAGCTGAAGAACTTTATCAGCGACGGAACGCCGCCGGAGATTATCGCGCGCTACGAGTCGCTGCCCGAACGGGCCCAAAAGAGCGATTTCGGCCGGTTCGATAATAATGTCGTTGTTTTGGATACGGAAACAACGGGATTCTCTCTCGCCCATGATGAGTTGACGCAGATTGCAGCGGCGCGGGTGGAAAACGGCGAGATCGTCGACTGGTTCGTTACCTTCGTGAACCCGGGAAAGCCCATTCCTGAGGACGTTGCCCATCTCACCGATATCCACGATGAGGATGTGGCTGACGCTCCCTCGGCGTCCGAAGCTCTAGCCGATCTGGCCGCTTTCGTAGGAGACGCCGTCGTCGTGGCCCATAATGCCGAGTTCGACCGCAATTTCACGACGAAGCATCCGACGGGCTATCCGCTGCTCGAGAACACTTGGGTCGATTCCCTCGATTTGTCCCGCATCGCGCTGCCCCGCATGAAATCCCATCGACTCATCGATCTCGTGAAGGCCTTCGGTGCTCCTCGGTCAACGCATCGGGCCGATGAAGATGTGGCGGCGACCTGTGCCCTCCTGCGTATTCTGCTTGCTGCTGTGGAAGCCATGCCGACTATGTTGCTGCGGGAAATCGCCTCTATGGCGGAACCGAACGATTGGCCGACGGTTGTGGTGTTCAAATATTTTGCCGAGCGCGCGGGTGAGACGAGCGAGGAGAAACCGCTTCCGTTCTCACTGCGCACCCTGCGCCGAGAACGTGTAGGGAAAGCCGATCTAAGACCGCTCGTGGATGCCGATGAAATCGCCGCCGATCCAGGGCGATCCTTCTTGCTCCCCACGGCCGATGCTGTGGCCCAAGCGTTCACAGCCGAGGGCGTAGTAGGCTCCCTGTACGAAGAGTACGAGCAGCGCGGCGAGCAAGTTGCTATGGCCGAGGCGGTGCGCAACGCGTTTGCCCGATCGCGCAATCTTATGGTGGAGGCAGGAACAGGCGTGGGTAAATCCATGGCCTATCTTTTGCCGGCGGCCATCATTGCCCGAGATAACGGTATTAATGTTGGAGTAGCTACTAAGACGAACGCTCTCCTCGACCAACTGGTCTATCATGAGCTTCCCGCTCTTTCGGAGGAGCTCGGTGCCGACCTCACCTATGCTGCTCTCAAGGGGTTCTCCCATTATCCCTGTCTGCACAAGGTGGAGCGCCTCGTTGTGGAAGGCCCCGGTATGCGCACCGTGGGCAAGGAGCAAAAACCTCAGGCTCCGGCTCTTGCCGCCTTGCTTTCCTTCATTGAGCAGACGGCTTACGACGACATCGACGGCCTGAAGATCGACTACCGCACGCTGCCGCGCTGGATGATCACCACCACGAGCCACGATTGCCTGCGCCGTAAATGCCCATTCTTCGGCACGTCCTGCTTCGTTCACGGTTCGCGCCGCAAGGCCGAGGCCGCCAATATCGTCGTTACCAATCACAGTCTCCTATTCTGCGATCTTGCCGCTGACGGAGGCTTGCTCCCGCCCATCCGATATTGGGTGGTGGATGAGGCCCACAGCGCCGAAAGCGAGGCCCGCCGGGCATTTTCCCTTGAACTGGCAGAGGAGGACATTCTCTCCCTCGCGCGCCGCGTAGCTTCCGAGGAATCTCGGCGCAACGTCTTCGTGCGGGCGGAGCGCACCGTTGTCATGCCGGGCAATGAATCCTCGACGACGCTGTTCTACGGGCTCACGGGAAAGGCGCGCCGCGCGGGAGCCGAATTCGGCGAAGCGGCCCAGGCGTTCTGCAAGGCACTGCCCGACTTGTTCTTCTATGACACCAATAAGCGCTCGAAGGGCTACGAGACGGTGGATCTTTGGCTGAATGACGAGATTCGCCACGGCTCCCTCTTCCAGAACATTGCCCGTCTTGGCCGCGCCATGGCCGAGCGCGCCGAGAAGATGGTGACGGTTTGCCAGGAACTCGTGGGTTATTTGGAAGATATCGAAGGTGCCGCCGTCATTCAGCGCGAAATTGCCTCCATTGCGATGGAGATGAAGAAGATCATTCAGAACGTCGAGGTCATCTGCACGCAATGCCCCGAGCGCTATGTGTATGCGGCGAGCTTAAGTCGTAAGACCGATCGTCCGCAGAACAAGCTGGAGGCCTTGCTCGTATCGGTGGGGGAGACGCTGAACGAGACCTTGTACGCGTGGACCCATTCGGTGGTTTATGCGTCGGCCACGCTGACTGTTGATGGCAGCTTCAACAGCTTCTCCCAGGCCATAGGGCTGAACGAGAGCGAGTTTTCCGTTGCCGACGAGCTGCTGCTTGCCTCAAGCTACGACTTCGACAATCAGATGGTTGTCTATGTCGTCAACGATATGCCCGAACCCAATGATCCGAGTTATCTCGGCGCCCTGCAGCGCCTGCTCATCGACGCTCACCGTGCCCAGAACGGGTCGATGCTTACCCTGTTCACGAATCGCCGCGAAATGGAGAAATGCTTCGAAGAGGTGCAGCCGGCTCTGAAGGGAGACGATTTGCGCGTCGTGTGCCAGAAGTGGGGCGTGTCGGTGAAGGGGCTGCGTGACGACTTCCTCGCCGACGAGCATTTGTCTCTCTTCGCTCTGAAGAGCTTCTGGGAAGGATTCGATGCGCCGGGCGCCACGCTGAAGGGCGTCGTGATACCGAAATTGCCCTTCTCGAAGCCAACTGATCCTCTTTCTTGCGAACGGGCCGCTCGTGACGATGCCGCCTGGCGGCGCTATGTCCTGCCAGCGGCGGTATTGGAAACGAAGCAGGCAGCAGGCCGTCTTATTCGCAAAGCTGATGACCGGGGCATTCTCATCCTTGCGGACAAGCGTCTTATTACGAAGGGCTATGGCAAGACGTTCCTAAGGTCACTTCCCAGTCAGAATATCCGGTTCCTATCGGCGGCTCAGATCGTCGACGAGATAGCAGCGCGCCGCTAGGGGAGTGTTCTGGTCATGGCAGCGAAGAGGGCGCATCATCCGATGCACATAAAGCGGCGCACGCGGGGATCTTCCAACGAGATTTCCTTCAGCGTGCTCGATGCCGCCCGTGAGGCTCGCGATGCCGAGGAGCGCGATCGGCACGAGGGGGGCTCGAGCGGTCCTTCTCTTTTTACGTTGGGAAAAGGGAAGAAGCCTCGGCCAACACCGGTCAAAGGGCAGTCCATCGTCTTGTCTGGCGAAGCTCCCGCATCCCCGTCAGCCTCTTCTTCCGCTGTTGATCGAAAAATGAGGGGCATCGTGCCCGTGTTCGTGGTGGTGTGCGCCCTTTTGGTCATCACGCTGGTGGGCGGTCAAGCTCTTATGTCGATGAGGGAGCAGCAGAAGTCCCTGCTTGATACCCTGAATGATCAGGTCGACATCATCAAGAGCTGCGACGAATCCCTTCTCCCCTTCGACGAACTGGTTATTGAACAGTGCGATGCCAAGCGCCTTTCCCCCTCGGCGACGGGAGACGCCGCGCCTTCCGCGGAAACGCTGAACGAGGGGTATCGTGCCGTTGTCGCGGAGATTGCCCCGATGAGAGCCCAGTTAGAGGACTCTATCGCATCCATGGAAACGCTGCAGTCGTCACTGAGCGACAATGACGATAAGGAAGCGGCCTCTCAGGTGGTGACGGCCGCTCGCTCGCGCCTTAATATGCTGGATGCGGGGGTCAATATCATCGAGGAGTCGTTGATGGCGACGGAGGCGTTCCTTAAAGCCCGCTCGGGGTGGAATGCCGTGATAAACGCCGATGCGGCTATTCGTGAGGCCACGGCGCTGGCTGAAGAAATGAGCAAGGAAAACATTCTTGCCTCGCAGGCTAAGGGCAACGAGGCCTTGGCGTTTTTGGAAGAGGCTCAGCAGGATTTCTCCCAAGCCGAAGCGGCCTATCCCGGTCTCGATTTGGCGGCCTTCGAAGCCTACGTGGTTAAAAGAATGGAATCGCAGCAGGCAGCCCTTGCTGCCGACGATGCCTATCTTTCCCGCAACAAGGAAGAGCTCGAGGCTCAGAACAGCCGCTATAACGCATTGGAGGAGGAATCGGCCGCCTTGGCCCAAGAACTCGGGGAAGATGACCCGGAGCAAATCGTTGCTCTTCGATTCTACAAAGAGATTGAGGCCGACCAAGGCGCCTATGAGGCCGAGCGCCTAAAAGCAGGAAATGCTGATGCCTTTCTTCGTGAATATCTCGGAACGGCCTCGTAATGGCGTATACTTACAATAATTATGTCCATAGAACCCTCTTCACCGAGGAAAGGCAACGTACATGGCCGAATTGAACGAACATGTCGCATATCTGTCTCAGGAGATCGGCCCCCGGCCGGCGGGTACTGAGGAAGAACAGCGTGCGGCTCTTTACATAAGCGAGCAGTTTTCCGCCGAGGCCGGTCTGACGACTGCTATGGAAGATTTCCAGTGCAATCCCGACAGCTCGCTTCCTCGAACGCTGTGCAGTGGTGTAGCTGTGTTGGTGACGCTGGTGGCGACGATTGTGGGGGCGCTGGCTGTTCCTGCCATCGTGGTGTCCCTCATCTGCGCTGCGTTGGCAGCCGCCGAGGTGTTCGATAAGCCGGCGCTTTCGCGGCTTTTGAACCGCGGGGTGAGCCAGAACGTCGTCGCGCGCTACCTGCCTGCGAAATCGCCGACGCGAGCGAGCCGGAGACGCAAGGTGATCGTGGTGGCGAACTACGACAGCGGTAAGGTGCGACGCGATTTGAACGGTGCGATGCCGGCGGTGCTCCCCATCCTTTATTGGGTTGAGCTGGCGATGCTGGTGGTCATGCCGCTGCTTTTGGCGATTCGCATGGTGCTCGCACCCGACGGTAGCGTGCTCGTGGTGTTCAACGCCCTTCTGGCTGTTGCCATGGTGGTAGCGGTTTTGCCGGTTGCGTCGTTTCTGCTTGAGAAGTTCGCGAACTACAACGAGGGCGCAAACTGCAACGCTGCAGGAGTGGCGGTGCTTTTGGAAGTCGCCTCTCGCGTGGCCGCCGCTCGGGATCTCCCCGATGCCCCCGAGCCAACGGTTCATGGCGAGGCGGCCGCCGTGTCGGCGGGACTTGTTCCCGAGGGGGCGGAGATTGTCTACCATACGGGAAACACTTCCGAGGATTTGGGAGCCTCCATGGAGTCAGCTGCCGAGCGCCTGGCGGCCGCCAAAGCTGCCGTAGCGGCGTTGTCAGGGAAACCGGTGTCTGCAACGCCTGCTGAGGTGGCAACAGAGGATGAATCTCCGGCGAAGGGAGAGGAAAACGGCGCCGTGGAGGTTTCTCCGGAAGAGAGCCTAACTCCATCCTCTGCCGCGGTCGTCGTCCCTGTTGCTGCTCCCGCCTACGCGGCGCCTGTTGAGCATCAAGTACCTGAATGGTTCAAAAAGGGCCAGGAGCAAGCCAAGAAGCCTGCTAAGGAAAAGCCCGTGCAGCGGTCGCGGTACGCCACGGCTTTGGAACGGGCCGAGGAAGAAATTAACGCGCGCGAGGAGCATGAGCGCCGCAACCTCGACGAGCTTTCCGAGCGTATGCGTGTTATGCGCGCTTCGGTGCAGGCAGCTTCGGCAGCAGCTGGCGCAACACCCACCGAGATTATGGGCAGCGTGGTTGCGGACGAGAGCTCCGAGGAAATTTCTGCTCCGCCTTCCGCATCGGCCGTTAATGAAGAGGCATCGCCCTCGTTGGCCCCCGTATTGCCAGCCATTGAAGTGCCGGCGGTTGAGGCCGATCAATTGCCGTCTTCTTCTAACAACACGGTCTCCGCGATGCTGGCCGACATTCCCGCCATCGCATCCGAGCCGGCCTCTTCGGAAACGGGGACGCCTGCCTCGAAGCCTGTCGTGCCTGCTGTACCGGCTGCGCCTGTTGTGCCCCAGCCGACGGATGACCCCGATGTGACGGTGCGAGACGGCCAGCGTCCGTTGACGGGCGCCACCGTGGCGGTTCCTCCCATTGATCTTTCGACGTCTGATGCTCCTGCTGCGCCTGCGGGCGGGCAGCGCGTGGTGGTGCCCTCGGTGGGAGAAGTGGCTGAGACTCCGGCTTCGGCTCCAGCCGCTGCCCCCCGCCGCCGGCGCGCTATTACGCTGCCCAATATCGGCATCTCCCAAGAGCTCCCGCGCATCTCTATGGATGATTGCCAGCAAGCCGCTCCTCTTTCAGAAGATCGCCCCGAGCATGATGGTCGCGTGCATGACTTGAGCGCCGTCATCCCCTCGGTGACGACGCCCGAGCCGCCGTCGGCCGTTTCAGGTACGCGGGAAGCGGCGCTGCTCGACGCGCTGCCGTCTTTGGGAAGAACGACAACGACGACTGATCCAGCGCTTTCCGGCAGCATTAGTCTTGCGGGCACGTTTTCTTCTATGGGGGCGACGGGAGCGGCCGCGCCTATCGGCGATGAGCTTTTGGAGAATGCCTCCGAGAACGATATATATATCGAAGACGTCGATGACTCTGCTTATGTGGAGCAGATCACCGAGACGGGAGCGATGGCTGGTCCCGGTTATGTGGAGATGCCCAAGAGCCGTTTCGGCGGTATCTTCGGCAAATTCCGCCGCAAGAAGCGTGAGGAAGCATCCAGCCCGCAGGAATGGCTCGATGTTGAGGAGAGCTTCGATGCCCGTGAAGTAGGAGCAGCGCGCGGCGGTTGGGAGAGTTTCCGCGAAGAAGGCGATATCCAGGCTTACGACGAGGAGTATTTGGACGCCGACGCAACGACAGCGTTTTCTCCCGAGTTTGATGACGATTTTGCCGAGGACGGCTTTGATGCACCGCGCTCTTCGCATCGTCGCGGCCGTCATTTCGAGGGTGGGGCGTTCTCCCGCGATCAATTTGACGATGAGTCTGAAGGCGAAGAAAACCAGACCAGTGCCGCCGATCCGTCCAGTGTGTTCGGTGAAGGACTGCCCGCCGATTTCGTCTTCGAGCCGACGCCGGAAATCGAGCAGATCGAGCAATTCCACAGCGACCGCATCGATATGGAAGTGTGGTTTGTGGCGCTCGGTTCCGAACTTGCCGGCAATGGCGGCATGAAAGCGTTTATGGCTGCTCATGAGGCCGAGCTCAAGGGCGCGCTTATCGTGGAGCTGGAGGCGTTGGGTGCCGGTGAGCTGACGCTGATTGACAAAGAGGGCACCTATGTTCCCAAGAAGGCCTCGAGCCGCATGAAGCGCTTGGTTCGCAAGGCCGGTCAGGCCACCGGGCTGAAAGTGCCCGAGGCTACGATGGAATGGCGCAACAGCGCATCGGCCTACGCCTTGAAGCACGGCCAGCAGGCCCTGCATTTGGCGGGCATGGATGGCAGAAAACCGGCATTCTTCGCCGAAGAGGACGATGTCATTGAAAACATCGACAACGACATGTTAGCCTTGAACAGCGATTTTGTCATGGAAGTGCTCAAGCATATCTAGCGGCGAAATCCAGATATCCGCCCCCGTAGCTCAGCGGATAGAGCGTCGGTTTCCTAAACCGTGCGTCGGAGGTTCGAGTCCTCTCGGGGGCGCCATGATGTGAGCGGCGGAGCTTCGGCTCCGCCTTTTTATTGCTATCGAAATTAGTTCCGTGGGGGCAACCAAAGTCGTGCCCTGGGGGGACGGAGATACGACGCTGATACGGTTGGCGCGAGGAACGAAACGGGACATTCCCGCGTCATTTTTACGGTTCGCTTGGTTTACCATGGCCCCAGCGAACGAGGCAATGTGTGCTTACCGTGATGGAGAAACGCAGGTTCAACCGCAGCGGGGAAAGCTCTGCTAAGATAGCAAGGCTATTCCTGCTCCGGTGTGTGCCTTCACCAGCCCGGAGCCGTAAAGTCCAAAGGAGGTGAGCTGATGAAGGCGTATGAACTGCTGTTTATTGTTGCTCCGACGATTGACGACGAGACGCGCGCTGGCGTTATGAAGCGCATCGAGACGACGATCACCGACGCCCAGGGCGTGGTGGACAACGTCGACAATTGGGGCAAGCGTAAACTCGCTTATGAGATCAACGGTCTGTCTGATGGCGACTACACTCTCATCGATTTCCATACTGACCCGCAGAGCATTGCCGAGCTCGATCGCGTGCTGCGCATCAACGATGCCGTTGTGCGTCACATGATCGTCGCCCGCACCGATCGCGACTAGTTGGAAACTGAGCGGTCCCGCAAAGGGGAGCGCTCACCATGAGAAGAGGTAGAAATGAGCATTAATCGAGTGATCATCAGCGGCAATCTGACCCGCGACCCCGAGCTGCGCAGCACCCAGTCCGGCATGGACGTCATGAGCTTCGGCGTGGCCGTGAACGACCGTCGTCGTAATCCTCAGACCAACGAATGGGAGGATTATCCGAACTTCGTTGACTGCACCATGTTCGGCAACCGGGCTCGCAGCCTGCACCAGTACTTGTCCAAGGGCACCAAGGTGGCCATCGAGGGCAAGCTTCGCTGGAGCCAGTGGGAGCGCGATGGTCAGAAGCGCAGCAAGCTCGAAGTCATCGTTGACGAGCTCGAGTTCATGTCGAGCCGCAGCGGCGGCGGCGCTCAGTCCTACGGCGGCGATTTCGGCGGCAACCAGGGCTATGCTCCGGCGACTCCGGCCTATAGTGCTCCGGCTCCCATGCCCGCACCGGCCCCGACGCCCGCGCCCATGCCCGCTGCTCCGGTTATCGACGCTTCCTCTTCCGTGTACGATGATGACATTCCGTTTTAAGCGAAACGAAAGAGGTTAATATGGCCGATTACGCTAAGCAGCCTCGTCGTAAGTATTGCCAGTTCTGCAAGGACGACGTGGAGTATATCGATTACAAAGATACTCAAATGCTGCGCAAGTACGTTACCGATCGTGGCAAGATCAAGCCCCGTCGCGTGACCGGTGCCTGCACCCAGCACCAGCGCGACATCGCGGAAGCTGTTAAGCGCGCCCGCGTCATGGCTCTCATGCCCTATGCCGTTCCCGCTGTCAGCGGCCGTGGCGATCGCCGCAACCGCTAGGCGAAGGGAGGAGAACCATGAAAGTTATTCTTCTGAAGGAACTCCAGGGCAAAGGCGGCGAGGGTGACGTCATCGACGTCAACCGCGGCTTTGCCAACAACTTCCTGCTGACCCAGGGCTATGCCGTGAAGGCTACTCCGGGCAACCTGAAGCAGCTTGAGGAGCGCAAGAAGAACATCGCCAAGCGCGAGGAGACTCGCATTGCCGATGCCAACGCTCTGGCCGAGAAGCTGAACGACGCTACGGTGCGCGTTATCGCCCAGGTGGGCGAAGAGGGCGTGCTCTTCGGTTCCGTCACTGCTCCTCTGGTGGCCGACGCCATCGCCGAGCAGCTCGACATCGAGATCGATCGTCGTCGTGTGGAACTGGGCAAGCCCATCAAGATGACCGGTACCTACCAGGTGCCCGTGTCTCTGTACCGCGACATCAAGGGTACGGTGACCGTGATCGTTGCTGGCGAGTCCGAGGCCGAAGAGGCCATCGACGCTATCAAAGAGGCTATCGATATCGCCGAGACTCCGGCCGACGAGATGGTTGAAGTTGACGGCGAAGTTGCCGCCGACGGCACCGTCGAGGTTGAGGTGACCGAGACCGAGGAGTAGTCCTCGTCTTGCGAGACCCTTTGATGGCCCCTCTTCGGAGGGGCCATTTTCTATAATGAGCCTGTTTCCCGTGAAACAGTGGCGGTAAGCCGAGTTCCGGCGTTCGCGGGAAGAAACGCGATACAATAGGCGCACCGACGACGCGAAGGATGTTTCATGCCCTACCAGCCTCAGCCTCCCATGGATGCCAACAATACGCCCGGACTTGCGCCCCGCGCGCAGTTGCCTCAGAACATCGAGGCCGAGCAATCGGTGCTCGCCGCCTGCCTGCTCAACGGGGAGGTGACCGAAGAGGCGGTCATGCGGCTGCGTCCGGAAAACTTCTTCCGTCCGGCCCATCGCATCATCTTCGAGGCTATCATCAGCCTCACGAACCGCCACATTCCCGTTGATCCCATCGCTCTCGCCGACACCTTGAAGTCCACGGGGCAGCTGGAGGCTGTGGGCGGCCGCGCCTATCTGGCCGAGCTGGCCGACAACACCTTCTCGCTCACCAGCTGGGAGCGCCATGTCGATATCGTCAAACGGCAGTCCATTTTGCGTGAGCTCGTGTTCGCCGCCACGCAGATTAATGCTCTGGCCTATGACGCGCCCGATGATTTGGATCAGGTGGTGGAAGAGGCGGAGAAGACGCTCTTCAACGTAACCGAGAAACGCGTCAGCTCGTCGTTCCGCAAGATGGATGAGTTGGTAAGCGACGCCTACGAGGAGATTTCCCGTCTCGCCAATCAGAAGGACAAGATGGCCGGCGTTCCCACGGGCTTCAAGGACGTCGATGAGCTGTTTCATGGATTTCGCGGCGGTGACCTGGTTATTCTGGCGGCGCGTCCCGGTGTTGGCAAAACCTCCTTCGCTTTGAACCTGGCCACCAATGCGGCGAAAGCCGGCGCCGCTGTGGCGTTCTTCTCCTTGGAGATGGGCGCCGAGCAGCTGGTTCAGCGTATCCTGTGCTCCGAGGCCCGCGTGAATCTCTCGAAGCTACGCAGCGGATTTATTGCCGAGGGCGACTGGGGCGCTTTGGCCGAAGCCTCGGGCAAGCTCTCCCAGCTGGACATGTTCATCGACGACACCCCGGGCCTTTCGGTGCTGGAGGCCCGCGCCAAGGGGCGCCGCGAGCTGCATGGCCTGAAAGAGGGCCAAAAAGGCCTTATCATCGTGGACTACCTGCAGCTCATGCAGCCGGGCCCCATGACGGCCAACAAATCCACCAACGACCAGGTGAGCGAAATTTCCCGCGGACTCAAGATCCTCGCCAAGGAAATGAACATGCCGGTGCTCGCTCTGTCGCAGCTGTCCCGCGCCATCGAACAACGCGGCAAGGACAAGCGCCCCATGCTTTCCGACCTGCGCGACTCCGGCGCCATCGAGCAGGACGCCGATATCGTCATGTTTATCGACCGCTCTATGAACGAAATCGAGGCGGAAAGCGAATCGCGCCCCGATTTGGGCATGGCCAAGCTCATCGTCGCGAAGCACCGCAACGGTGCCACCCGCGACATCGACTTGGCCTTCAACCCTGAGTTCACGAAGTTTATGGACTTCATCGACGACTCCCGTGTGGGCAGCTTCTAGGGTCTGTTCGTGCCGGAAACGCTGACATTCATCCACGCTGCCGACCTGCACATCGGTGCGCCGTTTCGCGGTTTGCGGGCGCTGTCCGACGAATGGGCGCGCCGTTTGGTTGACGCCATCCCCGGCGCTTGGGATCGCGTGGTGGAAGCAGCTGTGTCGCGCAAGGTTGATTTCGTGGTCGTCTCCGGCGACATCTTCGATTCAGTTCGCGCTTCCTATCGTGACTACCTGCGTTTCTTCGACGGATTGAACCGCCTGGACGCGGAGGGCATTCCCTCGTATTTGTGCACTGGCAACCACGACCCGCTGAGTCTTTGGCAGCAGGATTTCTTCGCCTTGCCCCCGTCCGCCACGATGCTCGCCGCCGATCGTCCCGATTTCGCCCTGTACGAGCGCGACGGGCGTCCCCTTGCGGTCATCGGAGGCCGCGGCTACCCGAACAAGGTGTGGTCGCCCAACGAGAACATCGCCGAGGGTATCACCCGCGCCGCCGCCATTCGGGCGCTGGGCCCGCGCACCGCCGAGGCGTCTTTTGCGGTGGGCGTGCTGCACACCGGGCTTACGTTCGATCCTGTGAAGGCTCCCACCGACCCCGTGGCATTGCTGCGCGCCGGGTTCGACTACTGGGCACTCGGGCATATTCACAAGCGGTGGGTCAACGACGAGCGCGCGCCGCGCATTGCGTTTTCCGGCTGCATTCAAGGGCGCGATGTGCGCGAAACGGGTCCGCGCGGTGTTAACCTCGTCACGCTGGCGGTTGACGCGCCGCCGAAGGTGAGCTTCATTCCCACGGCCTCGGTGGTGTGGGAAAAGGTTCGCATCGACGTCTCCGATTGCACGAACATTCCGGCTCTGGTGTCCAAAACCATGCGGGAGCTGTTCGCGGTCAACGGCGACGCCTCCTGCGAGATGATGGTGTCGCGCATCATTCTCACCGGAGCGACCTCCCTTCACGAGGTGCTCGGCCGCCCCGGGGTGCTGGAAGAGGTGCGCGCCTCTTTGAACGATGCGTACTCGGAATTCTACTGCGATAGTCTCATCGACGAGACAACGGCTCCCATCGATGAAGAGGCGTTGCGCGCCGAGGGGCTGTTCCCAGCGGTGTTTCTTCGCACCGTTGATCGGCTCTCCGAGGATGTCGAAGGGCAGATCGACTATTTACAGGAAGAATACCTCGCGCGCAACGTTCCCCTTACGGCGGCGCTTTCCGAGAAGAAGGCGCGTCAGCTCACGGACGAGGCTGCCCGGCTTGTGCTCGACTTGCTGCTGCAGGGGGGCGACGACCGATGACCGAGCCGCGCATCTACCTTCGCTCTATTCACTTGGAGCGCTTCGGCCGCTTTCACGATACCGTGGTCGGGCCCTTCGGCGATCGTATGAACATTGTCCTGGGCGCCAACGAGGCGGGCAAGACGACGGTGGCCTCCTTTGTGGGCGGCGTGCTGTTCGGTTGGGAAGAGGCTCGAGGAAACCGGAACACCTACAAGCCCGAGGGGGCCGAGCGAGCGGGCTCGCTGCTTTTCGCGCGGTCGGCGGGGGCGGACGCGAGCGCGAGCGCGAGGGAAGACGAGGAGACATTCGTGCTTTCCCGCGCCCGCAACGCCGACGGCCTGCAGGGAGACACCTTCCTGGTGGAAGACATCGACAAGGACACCTATCGTACGATGTTTTCCCTGAACAGCGATGAATTGCGCTCGCTGCGCAACACGACGGACACGACGGCGAAGTTGCTGACGGCTGGTTCGGGCACAGGCTCGTCGCCGGCCCACGCCCTCGCTCATGTGAACGAGCGCTTGGCGGCATTCACCTCCCGCGCCGCCTCGGCCGAGCAGTCGATCCCCCAGCTTCTGGCCCGGCGCAACGCCCTGCGCGCCGAGCAGCAAAGCGCGGCTGATGTCGCCGATGCCTATCGCGCCCAAGATCGCGAGCTGCACGAGCTGGAGCCCGAGCGCGCCGCCATGGGAGAGCGGGTGGAAGAGGCCAACCGCATGATTGAGGCGCTCACCATGGCCAAAAGTTCTCTGGCGGCTCTGGATGCCGAACGCGACAAGCTTAAGGGGGATATCGCCCGGCTGGCCAAGAGCGAGGAAGAGGCAGCCAACAACTACGAACTTCACGAGCGCTCCTGCGGGCGCCGCCTCGCCCGTCTGACGGCCTCCGACGAGCGGGCCTTGCGCGACCGTCTGGAAAACCTCGCGACCCGCCAATCGCGGCAGGCCCATGCCGTGGAGGTGGCTCGCGCGAACTACACGTCTTCCGTGGCGGTGTACGAGGCGCTGCAGGAAACGGCCGACGATGAGGCCGATCGCCGCAGCGAGCGATCGAAGAGGCGCATTCAGGTGGCATTCTGCGTGGTCATTCCCGCGGTGCTGTTTCTTCTGGGCGTCCCTCTTTTCATCGAGGGCCGCGCCCGCGGTGCCCTCAGCTATATGGCTATCGGGTTTCTCCTCTCCGTCTTCGCGGCGCTTATGGCCACCGGCGGCTTCGCCCTGTTGTTCCGGCCTAACAAGGAGGAAGGCGCCCGCAAGGCCCGTTTCGACGACGCCCATTGGGTGATGATCCAGGATAAGAAGAAACTTGAAGCGTGCCAGGCTGAGGAGGAATCGGTGTCTGCGCAGGTACGCGAGGCGCTGGATGAGGAAGGGCTGGGCGAGGCCCAAGGGTCGATGCGCCAGGCCCGGGCACTTCTTGACGAGGCCCGCGAGGCGCGACAGGCCATGGCGCTGTGTCGCCAGCGCCAGCAAGCGGCAGCGGCTCGGCGAGCGGATGCCGAGCATCGCCTTCAGGAAATCGCCTCTGAACGAGCGGCGGCGCTTCAGCGCGCCGGATTGTCGCCTGAAAGCGGGGTAGGCGATGTCGAGGAGGAGCTCGAGCGGCGCGTTCGCCAGCGCACGGGGCTCATTGAGGCGTTGGAGTCCATGAACCAGCGAGCAGGGGAATTGGCCGCCGTCCTCGCCCAAGCCGAAACGGAGCGCGACTTCGATCGCGTCAAGATTGAGGTGCAGGAAGTGACCACGCGTCTGGAAGAGGCGCGCACCGATTTCGCGCGATTGCTTCTGGCCAAGCACATGCTGGAGGCGGCCATTGCCACCTGGGAATCGAAGCGCCAGCCGGAGGTGTATCTGCGGGCGAGCCGGTTGCTGTCCCTCATGACCGAAGGGCGTTGGACTCGCGTGAGCCTTACGCGCGAGGGCACTCTGGAGGTAGCTGACGCCCTCGGGCGCACGCGCCAGCCGGTGCACTTGTCCCTCGGCACGTGCCAGCAGCTGTATCTGGCCCTGCGCATTGCGCTTCTTACCTGCGCCGACAACGTGGGGCGGGCCATTCCCATTCTCGCCGACGACATTCTCGTGAACTTCGACGAACAGCGCCGGCTGGGCGCCGCCCGCGCTTTGGTGGAACTATCGGAGCAGCGCCAGGTCATTCTCTTCACCTGCCACGAAGGCGTGGCCCGAGCCTTGAAGAAGGCTGCAAAGCAGTCAGGACGCCCGGCGACGGTGATCAACTTATAGGTTAAACGGGTGTGGCTGCAAGAACTCGGTCACCAGAAAGACGACGAAGGACAGCACGAGCAGAATTCCCACCACTATGCTGAAGATACGCCGGTTGCGCTGCAGGCGTCGCAGCGCCGTGCGCCTTACGAAGGCCCGATCGCCCTCGGGTGTGCCCAGGGGAGGATCTGCCGCAGCGGGCGTGCGGCGCGGTGGCTGGTTGTCGGTCATGGAGGGTCCTTCGCAAGCGGAAGCGTCTTAACTCCGTAAATCTTAGCACGAAGCCCTCCATTCCGAAGCATTAGCCTGTGCGGCTGGTATACTGAGCCCTTGCGGAATGTCGTTTTCAGGGCATTCCCCGCCCAACGTCGAAAGGACTTGAAGATGCCCAGCACAGTGCTCGTCGGCGCCCAGTGGGGCGACGAAGGCAAGGGTAAGATCACCGACCTCATCGCCAGCGACTACGATTACGTGGTGCGCTTCCAGGGAGGCAATAACGCCGGCCACACCGTCATTCACGGCGACAAGAAGCTGGCGCTGCACCTGATGCCCTCCGGGGTCATGTACGAGAACGCCGTGCCGGTCATCGGCAACGGCGTCGTGGTAGACCCGGGCGTGCTCGTGAAGGAAATGGCCATGCTTGAGGCCGAGGGCATCTCCTGCAAGAACCTGAAGATTTCCAACGACGCGCACCTTATCATGCCGTACCACAAGGATCTCGATGGCGCCGACGAGAAGAGCCTCGGCGACAAGAAGATCGGCACCACCAAACGCGGCATCGGCCCCTGCTACCAGGACAAGATGGGTCGCAAGGGCATCCGCATGCAGGACTTGCTGGACGAGAAGATCTTCCGCCTGAAGCTTGAGGCGGTGCTGGCCCAGAAGAACCCCATCTTGGAGAAGATTTACGGTCTGCACACCTACACGGTGGAGGAGATCTGCGACGAGTACCTGCCTTACGCGCGCATTCTGGCTCCCTATGTGTGCGAGTCGGCCCATATGCTGAACGAGGCGCTGGGCGATGGGAAGTCCATCCTCTTCGAAGGCGCCCAGGGCACGCTGCTCGACATCGACCATGGCACCTACCCGTTCGTGACCTCGTCCAGCTGCTGCGCCGGCGGCGCCTCCACGGGCACGGGCGTCGGCCCCAAGGCCATCGACCGCGTGCTGGGCATTCAGAAGGCCTACATCACCCGCGTGGGGGAGGGCCCCTTCCCCACGGAGCTGAAGTTCCCCGAGAACGGCGGCACCGGTCAGGATGCGGAGGACGGCGAGCTTCTGTGCGCCGCCGGTCATGAGTTCGGCGTCACCACGGGTCGCAAGCGCCGCTGCGGCTGGTTCGATGCCGTCATCGGGCGCTACGCCGCCGAGGTGAACGGGCTTACGGACGTGGCCCTCACGAAGCTGGACGTGCTTTCGGCCTTCGACACCATCAAGGTGTGCGTGGCCTACGAATGCGACGGCGTGCGCTACGACTACTTCCCCATGCAGCAATCGGTGCTGCACCACGCGAAGCCCATTTACGTGGAGCTGCCCGGCTGGAAAGACGAGGACATCACCGGTTGCCGCACCTACGAGGAGCTGCCGGAGAACACGCGCAAGTACATCGAGTATTTGGAAGAGGTGTGCGGTGTGCCCATGAGCATCATCTCGGTTGGCCCCGATCGCGACCAGACGATTATCCGCATGTCCTGGTTGAGGGACGAGTAGCTTTTACCTGCTGTCCGGGCGCGTCCCCCCGAGAGGGGTGCCGTGCTCAGACAGATGCGAAATGCGCTCATCCGATTCCGGCTCGCGGAATCGTGGGGCGCACTTCGCATAACTGCGCGCGGCACCCCTCCCGGGGGGACGCGCCCTACGCTAAGAAACAACTTGCTGCAAAGCGAGGAAAGGAACGAACGTGAACATTCTGCTGATCGGTTCGGGTGGGCGCGAACATGCCATCGCGTGGGCGCTGCAGAAGTCTCCGAACACCGACGTGCTGTACGTGGCGCCGGGCAACGGCGGCACGGCGGAAATCGCCGAGAACGTCGATCTGGATATCGCCGACGGCGAGGCGCTGCTGAGTTTCGTGCACGAGCGCAACATCGGGCTGGTGGTCATCGGCCCTGAGGCACCGCTGGTCGATGGCGTGGCCGATCTGCTGCGCGCCGACGGCGTCCCGGTATTCGGGCCCAACGCCGACGGCGCTCAGCTGGAAGGCTCCAAGGCCTATTCCAAGGCATTCATGGAAGCCAACGATATTCCCACGGCCGCTTACGGGCGCTTCGACGACGAGGCCGCTGCGCTTGCCTACGTGCGCGAGCAGGGCGCGCCCATTGTCATCAAGGCTGACGGCCTGGCGGCGGGCAAGGGCGTTGTGGTGGCCGAAACCGTGGAAGATGCCGAGGCTGCCGTGCGCGCCTGCTTCGACGGTGCCTTCGGCGATGCCGGCTCCACCGTGGTCATCGAGGAGTGCATGACGGGCCCCGAATGCTCGCTTCTGTGCTTCGTCACCGCCGGGCAGTCGTTCCCCATGGCTCCGGCCCAGGATCACAAGCGCGCCTATGATGGCGATTTGGGCCCCAACACCGGCGGCATGGGCGTGTACTCGCCGGTGCCCATCGTCACCGACGAGGAGATGGCCGCCATGGTGGCTATCATGGAGAAGGCGGCCGCCGCTACGGCGCGCGAGCCCTTCGCCAGCGACTATCGCGGCACCCTGTATGGCGGCTTCATGCTGACCCCCGAAGGCCCGAAGATCGTGGAGTTCAACGTGCGCTTCGGCGACCCTGAGACGCAGGTCGTGCTGCCCCGCTTGGAAAGCGATCTGGTGGAGGTCATGCTCGCGGTGGCCGAGGGTCGTCCCGAGGACGTGCAGCTGGAATGGTCCGACGATTGGGCCGTTTCCGTGGTGCTCGCCAGCGAGGGCTACCCGGGCGCTTACGAAAAGGGCAAGGTCATCTTGGGCATTGAAGAGGCCGAGGAGCTGCCCGGCGTGACGGTTTTCCATGCGGGTACTCGCCGCAACTACGATGGCGAGCTGCTCACCAACGGCGGTCGCGTCCTGAACGTGGTGGCCAAAGGCGACAGCTTCGAAGAGGCTCGCGAGCGCGCCTACGAGGCCTGCAACCTCATCAACTTCGAAGGCAAGATGTACCGCCACGACATCGGCAAGAAAGCTTTGCAGGGCCGCAGCGCCTGGGATCAGTAGCCGCTGCCTAGAGGTTCAGCGCTTGGGATGGATTCCGTAGGGGCGGACCAAAGGTCCGCCCTTCTCAACCAAGGCAACCAGTCAAGAAAGAAGGAACGCGCGATATGCTTTCAGAACGAATGCTTTCCAAGGTAGTGGAGGCGTGCACGGCCAACTACCTGCAGCTTAAGCCCTGCGACGAGGCGTTCATGCCCTCGCCCAACCCGGGGCAGCCTTATATGCTGTACATGCATGTGCCGTTCTGCGAGCGTTTGTGCCCCTACTGCTCCTTCAACCGCTTCCCCTTCCGCGAGGATCGCGCGAAGCCCTATTTCCAGAACATGCGCCGCGAGATGCGCATGCTGAAGGATCTTGGCTACGACTTCGATTCCGTGTACATCGGCGGCGGCACGCCCACCATTATGATCGACGAGCTGTGTGAGACTATCGATATGGCCCGCGATCTGTTCTCTGTCAAAGAGGTCTCCAGCGAGACGAATCCGAACCATCTCACCCATGAGTACTTGGAAAAGTTGAAGGGCCGTGTGCAGCGCCTGTCCGTGGGTGTGCAGTCCTTCGACGACGACTTGCTGCGCCAGATGGATCGCTACGAGAAGTACGGCAGCGGCCAGGAGATTCTCGAGCGCATTCAGGAGGCGTCGCCGCACTTCGTTTCCATGAATGCCGACATGATCTTTAATTTTCCCGCGCAGAACGAGGACACGCTCATCCGCGACATTGAGATGGTGGTGGCCTCCGGCGCAAGCCAGACGACGTTCTACCCGCTGATGGCCTCGCCGTCGGTGCAGCGGTCACTGGCCGCCACGGTGGGCAAGGTGGACTACAACCGCGAGCGCCGCTTCTACGAGATCATCTGCGATTTGCTGCTGGGGGATTTGCCTGGCGGGCAGCCGGGCTTGTTCGAGCTGGGAAGCGCCTGGACGTTCAACCGTCGCGGCACCGGTGCTGCCGGCGAGGACACCATGATTGACGAGTACGTGGTCGATTACGAGGAGTACCCGGCCATCGGATCCGGCGGCATCACCTATCTGGGCGAGAATTTGTACGTGAACACGTTCTCGGTGCGCGAGTACAACGAGGCCATCGAAGCGGGGCACATGTCCATGATGGGCAAGACCACGTTCTCGCTGCGCGACCGCATGCGCTACCGCTTCATGATGCAGTTGTTCGGGCTTCGCCTTGACAAGCGGCAGTTCGAACGCGATTTCGGCATGTCCGTCGAGCGCGGTCTGCCCGTGGAGATGGGCTTCATGCGCGCGTGCGGGGCTTTTGCCACCGACAACGCCGAGGAGCTGACGCTGACCCCCAAGGGCCGCTATCTGGTGGTGGTCATGATGCGCCAGTTCTTCATCGGTGTGAACAACCTGCGCGACCAGGCTCGCGCGGCGCTCACGGGAGAGGAGCGCGAGCTTATCTTCGGCGACGGGAAAGATTGCGGGACCGTGGTGGCCAAGCCGGCATCGGCCGACGCTGTCGCGGCGGAAATTGCTCGGGAAGAGGAGGCCTCGGCGATTCTTGATGGCACTCAAGCCGTGGCTTCGGGGGAATAAACGGCGCCGATGACTTATGTTTCCATCATAACGCTGGTCACGTACGCCCTCGTGCTGGGGTTGCTAGCCGTCGTATCCGTTATCGATGTGCGGTCGCGGCGCGTGCCCAATGTGCTGGCCGGCGCACTGGGTCTTCTGTGGGTGGCTTGGCGTGTGGTGCTCGGGTTCGCGGGAGCGCACATGGGCTTGGGTTTCCGAGCTGAGTTCCTCGGGCCCGCGCCTGATGTGCTGGTGCCTCCCGGGTTGGAAATCGGCGGCATCTCCTTTGCGAGCGGCATCTTAGGCGCTGTGGTGCTCGGCGGAGGCTTGCTCGTGCTGACGACGGTTTACGAGCTTGTTCGGCGCAAGGAGGCTTTCGGCGGCGGTGATATCAAACTCATGGCCGTGCTTGGGTTGTTTCTCGGGTTAGAGCGCGGGGTTGTTTGCCTGCTGACGGCGTGCGTGCTCAGTGTCGCCTATGTGTTTGGCCGCGAGATTGGCCGCCGAGTGATGGGACGAGGGCGGCGCAGCTGTCGGAAAGGCGCGGGAGCGTCCGACGCGTTGCTTGGCCGAGGCCGCGGATCTTCCGATCCGGCTTCTGTTAGTGAGCCCTTCTTGAGCGGCGCCATTCGGGAAGTTACCACCGAGCAGGATCGCGATTCCCTCCTCGCCGGCACGATGCCCTTTGCCCCTTTCATCGCCCTCGGCACCCTCGTCGCCTTCGTGGCGTAAACTGAGCACCAAACATGAGTCGAGGGGCATTCCCCCCGACTCATCACTCATTCCGTTTGCGAAGGTGCTCGGCGAGGAAGGGGACGTCGAAAGCGACCTTTCCCCGGCCGGCGCTTTTGATGACGCCGCCCTCAATGAGCCGTCGACGGTATTTCTGCGCATAGTCGACCGTTGCACCCATGGCCTCAGCGATGGCGGCTATAGGCGCAGGATCTCCCAGTACGGCCATAGCTTCAAGAAAGTTTACGTCGCGTTCAGAAAGAGCGGCGAGCGTGGTGGCGCAGACGTCACTTTGGAAATCATCGCCCGAGGTTCGGAGCGCTTCGGCGAGGCTTTCTTCAGACACCTTGCCGTTTTCAGCATAGAGACAGGTGTAATGCCCCACAAGCTGAAGAAGATAGGGACTGCCAGCGGTGTACGCCGCCGCGTCACGGCGCAGATCGCTTGCTATAGCGATGCCAAGAGAGTCGAACGATCGCTTGAAGGAGGCATCCACTTCCCCCTACTCCAGCGGAGGAAGAGTAATCTTCCGCGCTCGGTTGAGGAACGTGAGCACTCTGTCGTTGAGCGTTGTGGAAACAGCTCCCGGCAGACCGGCCATAACAA
Organism: Adlercreutzia sp. CNCM I-6216; assembly: GCF_977113345.1. Taxonomy (NCBI): domain Bacteria; kingdom Bacillati; phylum Actinomycetota; class Coriobacteriia; order Eggerthellales; family Eggerthellaceae; genus Adlercreutzia; species Adlercreutzia sp. CNCM I-6216. Next base: position 19,021 of record NZ_CDSBIE010000012.1, on the reverse strand, counting down.
GGGACACATTCAGCCTCTCGCCCACCATTTCCTGGTAGGTGCCGATGAGGTGACGAACCTCCGGCGACGAGGCCTGCAGTTCATCTATCAGGATAAGCGCCCCCCGATCTTTTGCAGTGAGTTGGCGGCACAGTTGCACGAGTCGCTGTTGGGGGCTTTTGGTTGTTGCCGCGTCCCTCTCTAGTTGGATGCCCGCTGAGAAACCGAGCGCTCCTACGCTGCCGCCGGTGAGATGCAGCTTTCCGTCTGCAGATAGCTGACAGTCGTCCTCGAGCTTTTCGAGAATGCGCTCAAGCATGCCATCTGAGACAATGGTGGGGTTGGCCACGGCGAACCCCTGCTTTCGCATGCGGTCAGCCAGCTCCCAAAGAAGCACCGTCTTCCCGCTTCCTCGCTGGCCCAGTATCACAACAGCTCGCTCGCGGCTGCCCGGCCGCGATTGAAGGCCCTGCTCCAACTGGTCGAGTAGCTGTTCACGGCCCACCAGGAAAGAAGGGCGGTTGCCGAAGGAGGGGGAGAACACCTCGTCATACATAGTTTTCCTTTCTTTCCTTTGTTTTCCTTTCTTTCCTATTTGTCAAAGTGACGGGTAATTCGCCCGCAGTGCTGCGGCCCCGGTGTCGCTGCTCAGCAGTAGGACATCAGCTCTCAGCTGCCGCTGATTTAGGGGTGTTTTGTCGCAGGGCTCCTTGAGAGGCCTTCTGCGAAGCGCCATTGGACTACAACCCATAAATTCGGATTTTAGTAAATTTTAATTCGGATTTTGGTAAAATGAAACTCGGATTTTAGTAAACAATCCGAGAGGAGTCACTGTGGGTCAAGCATCCGTCAAGCCCCAAGGATACCTTCCTCGCCTCGTTGATGAGCAGGTGGAACGTTGTCTGAGGATATTCGGCGCCGTGGAGATAGAGGGCACGAAGTGGTGCGGAAAGACATGGACGGCGCGGCAACATGGCGCCTCCATCAGCTACGTGGACGAAGAGCTGTCCCTGGCGCAGGACGACCCCTCGCTCATGCTCATGGGGGAGCGCCCGCATGTCATTGACGAGTGGCAGCACGTACCCGCCATCTGGAACCTCGTGCGCCATGGTGTTGACGAGACGAGGGGCCTACGGGGCGCCTGGATCCTCACGGGCTCTTCGACGCCGCCCAATCACCGCAGCGCGGCAGGGGAGGGGGATAAAAGGCACAGCGGCGCGGGGCGAATCGGCCGCATCAAGATGTCCCCTATGACGCTCTCCGAATCGGGGGAATCCGAGAAAAGCGTCTCTCTCGCCCGACTTTTCGAGGAACCCCCTGTTCCGGTTATCGTCGGGGGCAATACGGAGCAGCTCGTCGATGTGACCTGCCGGGGTGGCTGGCCTGAAGCAGTCGACCTTTCTCCCTTGGATGCCCAGGCGATTGTCCGCGAGTACCTCTCTGCGATCTGTTATGAGAGCGCTCCCGACCAAGGTCTTGATCCTTTCGTTGCCGAGCGCATTGTTGCCTCGTTGGCTCGCAATTTGGGACAGGCTGCCACCTATGGCACCATTAGGGAAGACGCCCTGGGGTCAACGGGAGACGACCTCGCCGATCGCCAAATTGGCGAGTATCTCAGCTTCTTCAATCGTATCTATCTTGTCTCGGAGGTTCCCGGCTGGGAGCCCCCGTCACGCTCGAAGAAACGCCTGCAGGTCAAGCCGAAGCGGTATTTGGCAGACCCTTCGCTTGCCGTCGCGGCGCTCGGCATGTCGCCGGCTGCCCTGCTCGAGGATTGGCAGACGTTTGGACTGGTTTTCGAGAACCTATGTCTTCGCGACCTCGTTGCATATACCCGTGCGCATGAGCTCGCCCGCCCTATTCCCGTTCGCTACTACCGCGATGACTCCGGGCTCGAGGTGGACGCCATCGTGGAGCTGGCGGACGGCCGTTGGGCCGCCTTCGAGATCAAGACGAGTGAAAGTAAGGTCGATCAGGCGGTTTCGAATCTCAAACGGCTTCGCAAGAAACTCTGCGAGAACCCCCGAGCTCAGACGAGGCCCCCAGCGTTCATGGCCGTTATCGTGGGCATAGGGAAGTACGCGCGCGTCGTTGAGGAGGGCATCTACGTTATACCCATTCGTGCGCTGACGGCATAATGCGGCAAAAAAGTTCTTGCAATGAGGAGGGCATCCCGCTAAAATATACGGACGCGCAAGGAACCAGTGGTTTCGCGCCTATGGTCGGGTAGCTCAGTTGGTAGAGCAGCGGACTGAAAATCCGCGTGCCGAGGGTTCAAGTCCCCCTCCGACCACCATGAATTTGAAAAGACCCCCAGTCATGGGGGTCTTTTTGTATCTGGACAAATCCCCTGGTGGGCCCACGAAAGCAACGGCGATCATTCGCGGTTGCTCCAAACCACAGGACTCAGGGGAATCTCAGAAAGAATCTCTGAATTCAGAGATTAATATCAGAATTCAGAGATTCTTCCGAGATCGCAGGCTGTATCTTAAAAGGCACGGCCTAGAGCTGATGCAGTTCTACGGTGCCGTGCTCGTAGATGGCGTAGCTGGCGGAGCCGTCTTTGGGGTGGCCGACGCTGCCGGGGTTGACGAAGGTGACCGCTGGCGCAGCGAAAGTCCCGGCTCCTCCTTCCCCGCTCGTGTCCCGCGCGGCCGCGATGCCTTTTGCGAACGCGGGCGCCGCTTCCGGCCCGATGCCTTTCACGTGGGTGTGGCCCGAGAGTACGAATGATCCTGCAGGAAGCCCCGCAACGGCGGCCGCCAAATCCAGATGCCCATGGGTGAGCAGCAGCGTTGTCCTCTCGTCCACTACCAGCGCATAATCGCCTAGGCAGGGGAAGTTCAGCACCATCTGATCCACCTCGGAGTCGCAGTTGCCCCGCACTGCCGTGATGCGATCGGCCAGCCCGTTCAGCAGCTTCGCCACCTGGGCCGGCGCGTAGCCCTCGGGCAGGGGGTTACGCGGCCCGTGATACAGCAGGTCGCCAAGCAGCAGCAGTCGGTCGGCGCCCTCTTCGCGAAAGCGCGCCACCAGCATTTCAGCGGCTGGCAGCGCGCCGTGAATATCGGAAGCAATGAGATAGCGCATAGGGCTCTCCTTCAAAACGGGTACGCTCCCATAGCGCCCCATCGATAGTGCCTCGCCAGTATAGCAGCGCTCTTCGAAACATCGGCATTCGTCATAGATTGGCAATAGATCGTGCCGTTGACCTCCGTGTCGCAACAAATAATTACATGCGAGGAAGGAGTTGTTGCAGCAACGGCTTCCGAATGCGTCAGCGGTGGTATGATCGTGGGGGAGAGAACGAGGCGCGAGGAACCGCAGCTGGCGGCTTTTCGTTTGGATGAAGCGCAAAGGGGCTGGTTATGACGATATTTCATCGGGTGACCGAGGGCAAGCTCGGCTCTCATGATGGGTGCGCGATCGAAGATGAGGTGTCCCAGGAATTTCTTGATCGCATTCCCGGAGGTCTGTTTCGCTATCGCGCCGACGATGAAGGCGGCACGATCGATTATGTGAGCCGCGACGTGCTGGAGCTGTTCGGCTGCGCTACCTACGAGGAATTCTGCGCCATTACGGACAGCAGCTTTATCGGCATGGTCCACCCGGATGACCGCCGGCGCGTCACCGACGAGATAACCTCCCAGATCAAGTGCGGCAACACCGACGCGGTTACCTATCGGCTGAATCGTCCCGACGGCGCCGAAGTATGGGTGGACGACCGCGGCCGCTATGTGGTGGACGACGAGGGACAGGCGTGGTTCTATGTCACCATCATCGACATCACCGAGAAGATGAGCTACCAGCGCAAGCTGGAACGGGCCGAAGAGCGGGTGGAAATGCTCACAGTGCTCTCGCGCGACGTTATCTTCGATATCGACTGCCAGGCGCAGACCGGCGAGATCTTCGGCGATTTCGAGGCGCGCTTCAACCGTGAGCCGCAGTCGGACGACCTCATTTTGCAGAAGCGTTGCGACAAAGAATGCTCTATCGATCTGGAAGTGCACGACATCGAGCGCATTCGCGACATCGTTGCGCAAGGCGACTTCATCGATATGGAAACCTCGCTACCCAATGCGGAAGGCGACCCCATCTGGTGCCGCTACCAGTCTTTCGTGCTATTCAACGGCGTTGGTTGTCCCGTTCGCCATGTGGGTCGTCTTCTGGACACCCACGAGATGGTCATGCGCGAGGCCACCCTGCGGAAGAAGGCCGAGCTGGATGGCCTTACGGGCATCTTCAATCGCGAGGCCGCCATGACGCGCATCGAAAAGGCGCTGACGAGTGAGGATTGCGCCCAAGGTTGCAGTCTCTTTCTCGTGGACGTGGACAACTTCAAGCAGGTGAACGACGGTTTCGGCCACCCGGAAGGCGATCGGGTGCTGCAGGAGATTGCCGCGTTTCTCAGCCGGAACATGCGTAAGGATGACGTGGTGGCCCGCCTCGGTGGCGACGAGTTCGCCGTGTTTGCCGCCGGTCTCGTGCCTGGGCCGGCTTTAGACCGCGTGCTGTCCCAGCTGTCCGGCGGCATTTACGCCACAACGCCGCGCCCCGCCGATATGCCCGAGGGCTTACACCCTTCCATTACCATCGGCGCGGTGGCCTGCACCCGCACGCCCGTCACCTTCGACGACCTGTACCAGGTGGCTGACGAGGCGCTCTATGTGGCCAAGCGTGCCGGCAAAAGCCAGGCGGCGCTGCGGTACCTCGACTAACTCGACTAATCCTCGCTCCGATAAACGGCCGGCGTCCGTCTTCCTTCGAAGGAGCCGGGCGCTGGCCGTTTTGTGATGTTCGCGAAAGGCTAGCTCACCGTGTAGAAGGCGTACTCGGCCTCGCCCTGGGGGAAGGTGGCCTTCACTTCATAGAGGTAGTTCGGCTCGATGCGCAGAGCCGTCGTGCCGTCGTCGCCCAGGGTGTAGGGCACGTCCTCGCCATCGGCCTGCGGGTCAACTTTCGCCGTATCGCCTTTCACCAAGGGCTGGCGCTCGATTTCCACAGACGTCGGGTTCACGGAGAAGGCTGCGAAAGCGTCAACGGCTTGGGGGATGCGCACGTCGATGGTCGTTTCGGCAACCAAGCCATTTCCGTCGGCGGCAAACCCATCAACCTGGGACGTGCTGGTTTGGCCGTCTTCCGTTTGCCACTGCCAGTCAAACTCGTAGGGATTCAAGACGACCGAGGTGTCGGCCTGATCCGTTTTGTAGCTGAGGTTGCCGACGGGTACTTGGCTCTGATCGGGGGCAGCGAATACGGTGTCCACGATGTCGGCGTACTGCTCGGCGTCGGCGGGGCTGCCGGTTTCAACGACCTCGACCTTTGTGATGCCGGGGTACTGCCCCGGGTAGCTTTCCAGCATGATGCCGTTGCCCGTGACCTGCACAATGTTGCCCGCTACCAGGGCATCTTCGTCGGTCTGCTGGCCGTCGACGATGATGGTTGCGTCGTCGATCTCCGTCGGGATGTAGGGGGTCTGCGTTTCTTGGTCGACGAAGAGCACCTGGTCGCCGTTGGCATAGGCAACCATAGCGGTGCTGACGACGTCGCCCTGGGTCGCGTCGCCCGTATTGTCGGCAGATCGATTACCCACGGCGTCGGGTTTGCCGGGCGAGTCGTTGGTGCCGCCGGCGCAGCCTGGCAGAACGAGCATAAAGCTTGCGGCGGCGAGAGCCACTATAAGCAGGGTAAGGGAGGTGCGAATATGTTTCCTCATGGCGAGACCTTTCAACGAGGAGCAGAGGGGCGTTTTGAAGGAATGCCTTGCGCTGTTCCAGAACGTCGCCTCCTTAATGCGGTTGACTTTCCCATGATAATGCACAGAAAAGCGAGGAGGATTTGAGCGATTGCGAAACGTTCCTGGCTTGCTACGCAATTTCACTCATTCTGCACGGTTTTCCAGCGGAACGTGCCTGCGTGTGGATTTTACGGCGCCTAAAGGGCCTTCGCCTTTTCTACGCAGGCGACGATGGCGTTCATGACCGACGCACGGAAGGCACCCTCTTCCAGGGCTTTCACGCCTTCGATCGTGGTGCCGCCCGGCGAGCAGACCATATCCTTCAGGTCGCCCGGGTGCCGTCCTGTTTCCAGAACGAGCTGGGCCGAACCGGCCACGGCGGCGGCGGCGAACTCATAAGCTTGGGCGCGCGGCATCCCAGCGGCCACGGCCCCGTCGGCCAAAGCTTCGATGAACATGAAGACAAACGCGGGGGAGGAGCCAGCTGCGGCGCTGGCGGCGTCCATCAGACGCTCAGGAATAACGATGGCGCGCCCGAAGCTGCCCATGAGTTGCAGGCAGAGCGTCTCATCAGCGGCAGTTGCCCCCGGCCCAGGCACGACGGCGGTGCACCCGGCGTTTACGAGGGCCGGGGTGTTCGGCATGCAGCGGATGAGCCGCATGGCGGTAACATCGCGGTCGAAAAGGCCCGCGATGCGCTCGAGTGTGAGGCCGGCGGCGATGGAGATAACCAGGGTGTTTTCGCTCACTGCGTCGCGGATCTCGGCGATCACTTCAGGGAAGAACTGGGGTTTCACGGCGAGCACCAGCACATCGGCCGCTTCGGCAACTTCGCGGTTGCTGGCAGTGACGGCGATGCCGAATTGCTCGGCGCGCTTCTGTCGCGTGGCCTCGGTCTTGGCCGAGCCGATGATGTTGGCAGCGGTGATCACCGTCGCGTTGTCGTCTTCGCTGCTGAGCGTTGTGCCCTCGCGCAGCAGGCCACCGATGATGGCTGTGGCCATATTCCCCAGCCCAATGAAACCGATCTTCATGGGAATCCTCCCCTTTCCTTTCTGCAAGGACCCGCAAACTGATTCCATCATTTTCGCGCGTCCAGAGGTGTTGAGTTCTCTCGAAACTCCCATCTATTTCTGGTTCGCCTCCCGAAACTTCCATCTATTTCTATTCTGCGGTTACTAGACTGATCTGGGAAAACGCAAAGAAGTTCCTGGTCAGCGCATTGGAGATAGATGGGAGTTTCGAGGGGCGAACCTAGTATACAAGAAGAGCCCCCGACATGGCCGGGGGCTCGAAAGATGCCGTGCGCTACGGCGGGCAAAGCTGCTGGATCGGTGGATGCCTTTCGGAACCGTTAGGCCCGCAGGAACAGCGGCTACACTTCCAGGTTCTTGAAGGCGTCGGGCACTTCTTTGAAGCCCTTGGAAATGACAGCGGCAATGATGAGGCCCACGATGAACCAGCTGATGCCCACGCCATAGGTGAGCGCATCGAAGCCGGTGAACACGTAGATCAGAATAAGGATACCGATCCAGGGGCAGATGAGGTAGCGCAAGACGGCCTTGGCGCCGCGCTGCTTCTCCTTGCACCAGAAGTACCAAAACACGCCGAAGTTCAGGACGATGAACGACGCCAGCGCGCCGAAGTTCACCATGGGGGCGAGCACCGTCATGCCGCCGAATTGACCGGCGGTCAGAGTGAGGACCAGCGAGAACGCGCCCAGGAAGATAGCGGCCACCCAGGGGGTCTGGTACTTGGGATGCACCTTGCCGAGCACGCGGGGCAGCACGCCGTCGCGGCCCATGGAGAACAGCAGGCGCGAAGAGGCGATCTGGGCATTCATGATGTTGGCGATGCCGATGGCGACGATGTTGATAACCAGCATGAAGTTCTGCAGCAGCAGACCGCCGGCAGCGTAGCAGGCATCGAAGAAGCCCATGTCGGGATCGGTATTCGCCCAGTCGGGAAGAATGAGAGCGGCCACATAAGTCTGAGCCACGAACACGACGATCATGATGCACAGCGCGATGAGGATGCCCTTGCCGATGTTCTTCTCGGGCTTGTAGGTTTCCTCGGCCAGGGTGGACATGCCGTCGAAACCGAGGAACGACAGGCAGGCCAGGGATACGGCCGTGGCCACAAAGTGGAGGTCGACCTCGCCGGGCTTGTAGAACGGCTCGGTGGAGAACTCGCCGTAGCCGCCGCCGCCGGAGACATACATGCAGCCCACAGCGATGAACACGATGAGCGCCAGGATCTCCACGGCGAAGATGATCCAGTCAACGCCCTTCGACATGGTGATGCCGCGCACGTTCACAAACGTGTTGAAAGCGATGAACACGACCACCCAAAGCCACCAAGGCGAGCCAGGCACGAGGGTGGTTCCCCAGTTGGCGACCATGACCAGCAGAAGAGAGGGCACCAGGATGTAGTCCAGCAGGATGAGCCAACCGGACATGAAGCCCACATGCGGGTTGATGGCGCGCTGCACGTAGGAGTACACCGAGCCCGCGATGGGGAACTTGCTGGACATCGCGGCGTAGCTCAGGGCTGTGAAGCTGATGGCAACGAATCCGATGATGTACACGAGCGGGGTCAGACCACCGGAATCAACCTGCAGCGAGCCCCAGATGGACTGCGGTGCGATGAGCACCATGAACAAAACGCCGTACAGAACGACGTCGTGAAGCTGAAGGCCGCGCCTCAGCTCCTGCTTGTAGCCGAACGCCTCGATGTCCTCGCCGAGGCCGATAGTCGGCTCTTGGATGGGTTGTGACATAGACGTCTCCTCTCTATCCCTTCCAAGTCTTCTCCTCGTGAATCGTGCGGCCCGTGATCCCTCCCAACACGGGTCGGGCGATTCCCCTTTCCTGCGCATTGTGCGCGGCCATAGCTTACCATTTGACTCAAGGTAAAAGGACAAGAACAAGGGAAAACTCGCCTGTATAGGCATGATATTGGGGGAAGTGCGGGGAAGAGGGGCGAGGCGAGAACGTCAAACGAATAAAAAAGCAGCAAAGCAGAAAGAGGCCGGCGTGCGAGCCGGCCTCTCGGAGAGGGTGCTGTTGCGGGTGCTGGCGTCTACCCTACAAGCGGGGGGAACTCGGTCAGCTTCGGGGTGCCGATGCGCAGGGACAGCTGCACCTCGCAGGGCTTGCAGCCCTGGCTGATCTCCACGTCGGATTGCACCGACATGTACATGTAGGTTTCCACGGCGTCCCATCCGGTGATGCGCATGAGCAAGCGCTGCATCTCCTTCGACGCGCACACGAGCGCCTCGTTGTACTCCTGGGCGCTGGCGTTCACGTACCACTTGCCCGCCGGGCCGAAGGTTTCCAGCACCGGCCAATGCAGCTCGAAGTTCTTCAACACGTTCACGCGGACGGTGATCTGCGCGGCGATCTCGATACCGGTGCCGCACAGTTCGGCGTCGCCCATGGTGGCGTGCACGTCGCCCATCTGCAAAAGCGCGCCGGGAACGCGCACGGGGAAGTAGAGACGGGTGCCCTTGGTGATGAGCTTGTTGTCCATGTTGCCGCCGTAGTTGCCCACGAAGCCATCGGCCGGTGCCCCCTCGTCCGGCGCGGTGCCGATGACGCCGATCATGGGGTTGATGGGGAAGCGCACGCCGTTGAAGTCGGCCATGCCGCCCTCGATCTTGATCTTCTTCGTGCGGTAATCGGTGCCCTCGAACAGAGGACCGCAATGGTCGTCAGTGGCGATGGTGCCCTCGTCGGCCACCTGGATGTCGTAGATGTCCACGACGAGCACGTCGCCCACTTCAGCGCCTTCCACGTACACAGGGCCGGCGGCGGGGTTGGTGATGTTGTAGGAGAAGTCCATGTCCTTCATGGTGACGGTTTCGTCGGTCAGGCGGCCCGAGAAGCAGTCGAGCGTGTTGAACTGCAGCACCTCGCCCGGCTGGGCGGTGTAGCACGGCGGATTGTCCTTCGAGAACGCGTACACCCTGTCTTCGATGATTTGCACGGTTTCCTCCTCTGCTTGCGTGATGGCGCGACCCCTTGCCGCGCTGGGTTCCATCATACTCTTCTTAGATTACTCGTGCAGGCGGGCCTTCGCGGTTATCTCGGTCGTGGTGATTTTCCACACGACGGTACGGGAAAGCTCGCTGGCCAACGCGGTGTCGAAATGGGCGAGGTTCTCGGCAGCGTAGCGCTCGACGATGGCGTGCAGGGCGGCAATGCGCTCGGCGTCGTCGGTCACCTCGGCGATGGTGCCGCGCACCACGGCGCTGGCATACTCGGTGGAGTACGCCTCGGGCAGCGGCACGACATCGCGCACGCCTACCAGGCACACTGCGGGGTGCTCGCGCAGAAGCTTCGACTTTGTGCCGTGCTTGGCGGAATGAACGTAGATGGCGCCCTCGAGCACCGCCGGAGACACGGGGATGCTGTAGGGAAGCCCCTCGTCGTCGGTGGTCGAAAGTATGGCGTAGGGGCACGTCTCAAGCACGTCCCAGCCGAATTCCTCGCTTTGCTCGCGGTCCTTCCTGCGCATGGATGCCCCTTTCGACGCTCGTGGATGCTGTCCGCATTATAGCGCGGGAAACTTTAGGAGAGAGCATCGCCAATTCAATGCGGAAAAGTCATCAATGTTTAACTTATGGAATGGGAGCATTCTCGTGCTTTTCCTGGGGATAGGTGATTGAATACCTATCCCGTTTTTAGTACAGTTCCTCTGTAAGTCTAGCAATATACTAGACATTAATAAGATGAGCGATGTCGGCCCCGGGCCGACGCTGATTGAAAAGAGTTTCACGTGAAAACGCTGCTTACTTTTGCTTCGCGATCTCTTACTGCGCTGAAGGGTCGCCTCGGCGTGCCGGTGATGGCCGGCGTTCTCGCCCTTGCCCTTGCCGTGGCACCGCTTCCGGCCATGGCCATGGAAGATGACCGCACTGACGAGTCGGTCTTGACGGTCTCTGCGACCGCCAGCGATGAGGCGGCCGGCGAGAAGACCGGTGCCGACGCTAATGCCGATGAGGAGGCGACGCAAACGGTCACCATCTACCATTTCGAGCTCGTGCACTACGACGACCCGACGCTCGAAGATTGGGGCGTTCCTGAGCTGACCGGTACGCGTCTGCTAGGCACCACGACGGTGGAAGGTTTGAAGCCGGGCGATGTGGTGAAGGCATGGGATCATGTGGGCACCAACCCCGGGTTCGCCTTCTTCGACGGCTGGCCGCGTGAGCTGACCGTTTCGGAAGACCCGTCGAAGAACGCCATTCGGCTCAACTACTTCCGTCAGTCCAGCGATGTGACCGTGAACTACTACGAGGCGTCTTTGCTGGACGCTTCAGGGTCGATGCCGCTGTACAACCACACCATCGTCGAGACGGTCGGCGATCACACGGTGGGGTTCACGAAGATGGGCAGCGAGGTACGTAGCAACGAGCTGTTCGCCGACGTTCTAACGGGTGATGAGCTGGCCGAGGCGACTGAACCCGTTGATGGTCTGGCCTATGTGGGCAGCTACCCCGAGGACGTGTTCGTGAACATGGACTCCTCGAAAAACGAGATCAACCTCGTCTACACGTGTCCTGTGGTGCGACCCGATGAGATTGAAGTGGGAACCGAATCGACCGAGACGCCCGACGATCCGGACGCGGGCGAGACGCCTGGTGATCCTGTCGCGCCGGAGGCTCCGGATGCAACGCCCGACGGGCCCTCCGACGGCGGCACGGGCGATGGGGGCAGCGCGCCGGGGACGCCGGGCGGCTCCTCGGGCAGCGGTTCGGACGCGAGCAAGCCGAACGCGGGAGCGACTTCCAACGGCGGCAGCCAAGGCACCCAAGTGATCGATGAGGCTGCGGCGGAGAATGCCAATCACGCCGAAGCGGAGGCTGCTTCCAAAGACGGTGTGCTGACGCTTCCTCAGACGGGCGACGAGAAGGGCCTGGTGTTCGCCGTGATCCTTCTTGTGAGTGGCGTTGCCGCCGTTGGGGCCGCCATGGCGTTTCGCAAGATTCGCCGTTAGCGCGCGTTTCTTCGTTGTACACTCTGGGAGGCAATCTTCAGTAAGAGGAAGCGACAACGGTGGGAACGAATCAGGCACGCTGCGAACAACATTACGAGCAACGCTACGAACAATGGGCGGCTCCCCTGCGGGGCCGCCCTGGCGTTGTTCGGGCGCTCAACATCGTCAACCGCGGCATCGTGATAGTGTTCTATGCGGCCTATGCGCTGTTGCTCGGGTGGGCCTGCGTGAGCGATCCGTGGGGGCTGGTTCCTCTCGTCGGCGTCACCGCCGTGGGGTTCGCCGCAGTGAGTTTCTTCCGGGGGCGGTTCAATGCGCCGCGGCCCTACGAGTGCTGTGCCATCGCGCCGCTCATTGCTCGCGACGGCGTGGGTAAGTCGTTTCCGAGCCGGCATACCTTCTCGGCCTTCGCCATTGCGGCAAGTTGGTTCGTGGCCAGCGTGCCCGTTGCCGTCGTGCTGCTGGTCGCGGCCGGTGCGCTCGCGGTTTGCCGCGTCCTCGGCGGCGTGCACTTTCCGCGTGACGTTGTTGCCGGCGCCTTCATCGGCTCTGCCACGGGTGCGCTTGCTGCTTTTCTGGCGGTGCTGCTCTAAAGGCTTGACCTGGGGTTTGCAACCAGAAGGCGCTTGTACGTTGCGGAAATTGATGCCGTAAGTTGGTAGAATGCACCTTGCGTGACAGGTAAAGTGATCGTTGTTGATCAACCGAACTTGTCCTTTGGGGAAGGCGACGACTGATGGCACGGGCTCCTTCGCGGCGCCCGAAAACACAGGGCAGCGGTCTTCCCTCGTTCAGAGAAAGTAGGCCCACCATGAGCTTCCGCGACAACCTTCAACATCTTCGGGCTACCCATGCGATGACCCAGGAACAGCTTGCCCTCATGCTCGGCGTCAGCCGTCAGTCCGTCACGAAGTGGGAGGCCGAGAAGTCCTATCCCGAAATGGACAAGCTGCTGAAGCTGTGCCAGATATTCGACGTCACCTTAGACGACCTCGTGCAAGGCGACCTGACGACCAGCACGCCCACGGCCGCTGTGCAAGCGCGCGCCGCCGTTCTGCGCGAGGCCGCCGGTGGGCCGCCCCAAGATGTGTGCGGCTACGATGAGCACATGCGCGCCTTCGCATGGAAGATCGCCTGGGGCGTGTTCGCTATTCTCGTCGGTGTGGCGCTTCTCATGGCCGTGGCCGGTTGGGCCGAGGCGACAGCGCCCTCTCTTGCGGGCGCGAGCCTCATCCCCCTGTTCGCGGGCATCGCCGTCGGTCTCGGCCTTATCGTAACAGCTGCTTTTCAACATACGGAGTTTCAGCGTAGCCACCCCTTCATCCAGGATTTCTACACGGTGGAAGATCGTCAGCGCACCCAGCGTCTTTTCGCGTGGCTGCTTGTAGCGGGCATTGCGCTCGTTTTTACGGGCATCGTGCTTACAGCTTTGACCGACTCCTTGAGCGAATTTGTTCAGACCGAGGCGGCCGCGCTCATGATGGGGCTCATTGCGGTCGGCGTGTGGTGCATCGTATACGGTTCCATGATGCTCAGCCGGCTGAACATCGCCAACTACAACGATGCGCGCGAGCAGGCGATTGCTGAAAGCGACGAGGGTAAAGTCATTGTGAACTCCGACGCGGCGGCCCTGCGTGCGATGTACACCGACGAGCAGATCTGCGCGCTGCTCGGCGTGCCCGAGGCGTCCGATGAGGAGATCGAGCGTGCCCGCGCCCGTATCGAACGCAAGCGCCGCAAGGATCAGCTTACCAGCGGCTTGTGCGCCTGCATCATGATCGTCGCGACCATTGCCGGCTTGGTCATGCTGTTCGTGCCCGAGTACGAGACGCCGTACTTCTGGCTCGCGTGGGCCATCGGCGGCCTGCTGTGCGCTGTGGCTGCCATCGCGGTCGGCTCCTTCGTGAAGGATCAACCGAGCCGATAGAGCTCGCGTTCCCCGCTGCGTCCCCCCTATCGCGCATCCCACTGTAGGGGCTGACCTCGGCCTGCCCTCCCAGTCCCCACCGTAGGGGCTGGCCTCGGTCAGCCCTTCCGAGCGCGTTTTGCTCGCAGGACAAAAAAAGGGGCGACCAAGGTCGCCCCCTACGGAAGATACGGAAAACGAATGAGCTGCGAGTGCCCCTTCGAAACGGTTTACAGCGCGGCGGCGATGACTTCGCCCAGGCGCTGGATGCCGTCGCGGATGGTCTCCTCGTCGGCGTTGGTGAAGTTCAAGCGCATGGTAGAGCGCGCACCCGGCTCGGGGTAGAACGGGTCGCCCGGCACGAAGGCCACGTTGCGCTCGAGAGCCTTCGGGAACAGCTCCATGGTGGAAACGCCCTCGGGCAGCGTCGCCCAGAGGAACATGCCGCCCTCGGGCTTGGTGAAGCTCACCTCGGCGGGGAAGAACTCGGCCATGGCGTCGGTCATCGCGCGGGCCTGGGTGCGGTACAGTTCGCGGATCTTCACCAGGTGCTCGTCCAGGTCGTTGTGGCGCAGGTAATCGAGCACCACGAACTGAGCGAACACGTTGGTGTGCAGGTCGGCGGCTTCCTTGGCGGTGTTGAGCGCCTTCAGCAGGTCGTGATCCTTCGTGAGGAGGTACCCCATGCGGAAGCCGGGGGTGACTGTCTTCGAGAACGAACCCATGATCACGCCGTGGGGCAGCGCGGTGCCGCCGATGTAGGGCAGCGAGTCGCCCTCGAAGCGCAGCTCGCCGTAGGGGTCGTCTTCCACTACCACGATGTTGCGGCCGGCCAGCACCTCGCGCACCTGCTCGCGATTCTCGGCGGTGTAGGTGAGGCCCGTGGGATTCTGGAAGTTCGGGATGAGGTAGATCATCTTCGCGCCGGCATCGAGTGCCGCGTTCAGCTCGTCGATGTTCAGGCCCTCTTCGGTCAGTTCCACCTCGCGGAAGACGGGCTGCTGCAGCGCGAACGCCTGAATGGCAGCCAGGTACGTGGGCTTTTCCACGATGACACCGTCGCCCTTGTCCAGCAGCACCTTGCCGAGCAGGTCGAGCACCTGCTGCGAGCCGGTGGTCACGAGCACGTCCTCTTCGGTGTAGTCGGTGCCGAAGCGGTGGTTGTAGCGCTCGGCGATCCAGGCGCGCAGCTCGGGCACGCCGGCGGTGACGGAGTACTGGAAGGCCTCCGGGCCGCGCTCGGCCACCACGCGCTGCATCGATTCCAGCAGCTTTTCCTGTGGGAAGGAAATGGGGTTCGGCAGGCCGCCGGCGAAGGAGGTCACCGCAGGATCGGACGCGGCGGCCAGAATGGCGCGCACGAACGACGGCGGCGTGTTGGTGATGCCGTCAGACAGAAGCTCGTCGATGGGGAATTCCCCGACGGTCTCGGTGGTTTCGGTCGCGATGGTCTCGTTGGTCATGGTTGTTGCCTCCGCTCGGTTGAAAGCGCTTCGTCGATGGCGTTGCGTTCGTTGACTAATCTGCTCTTCCATTTTTCCACGAACCGGTCCGCGTGCAACCATTATTTCGGCTTACGTGTAGAAGTGCTCCGCTTAGGGCAGCTTCACCACGGCGTACTCGTAGCGCAAGGGCACGGGATCCAGCAGGAGGCGAGGCTCGCAATGGAGGGCGCCGGCCGCTATTTCGCGGGCTACGCGGCTGGCGATGAAGGTCGGCCAGCTAGCGCGAAGTGCGCACCCAGGTGTACGACAAGCTGGTGCGCCTGGGGACGGCCTATACGGAATCGGCATCCACGGCCGAGGCCGTTCAGGTGTGCGTGGAGGGCACCGAGCAGCTGGAGGGCTATTTCGGCGCCTACGTGCCCCAGTTGTTCTACGCCGTGTTGGCTCCGCTCACCCTGTTCGCCTGTTTGGCGCCGCTGTGCCTGCCGGCGGCTGTGGCACTGCTTTTGTGCGTGCCGCTCATTCCGGCATCCATCGCGGCAGTGCAAAAGATCGTCAAGCGCGTCATGGGCGAGTATTGGGGCGCCTACACCGATCTGGGCGCGACGTTTCTGGAGAACCTGCAGGGTCTCACTACTCTGAAAATCTTCCAAGCCGACGAGGTGGCCTTGGTCTGCCGCGGGGTGGGCTACACCTACGATGGCAAGCGTGCCGTGCTGCAAGATGTCAACTTCGAGGCGCCGGCCGGATCGTTTTCGGGCATCGTGGGCGAGAGCGGCTCGGGGAAATCGACCTTGGCGGGCATCACGAATGCCGCCGGCTTCCCGGGCGTCCGCAGGTGCGCGAGGGCCTAAAACTGCCCCTCGTGCACCTTCTCCAGCAGCGTTTTGTCGAAGGGGCGGCGCGGGGCTTCGGCTTCGGGCATGCCGAGGGAGAGGATGGCCTCGAGCTGGTAAGGAGCCGGTACCTTCAAAAGATCGGCGACGAACTCGTGAGTCGAGCGCCCGTCGGCTGCCTGGCGCATCCGCCCCTGAATCCAGCAGTTGCCCACCCCGGAGGCCGACGCCTCCAGCTGCATGTTCGCCATGACGATGGAGCAGTCTTCCACCCAGGTATCGGCCAGCGTCGGATCGGCCACCACGACGATGGCGGCGTCGGCCCCGGTGAGCATGGCCGCTCCCTGCTCGCGGCACTCGGCCAGCGCATCCAGCGTAGCGCGGTCGCGCACGACGATGAGCTCCCACGGGCGGCGTCCGCGACCCGACGCCGAGCGCAGCCCCGCTTCCAAAATGCGATCGAGCAGCGCCTGCGGAACCGATTCGCCGGAATAGCGACGCAGACTGCGACGGCGCGCCAGGGCGTCCAGCACGTCCACGCCGCTTTGAGGCGCGAACTCGGTCTTGTTCGGCAGAATTTCCAGCCAGCAGCCGTCGGGGTCTTCGATGAAGTACAAGCCCATGGCCTCATTCACGTGGCAGATGCAGCCCATCTCCTCGTGTACCGCACGGGCGGCCTCGTAATCGTCTACAGTGAAGGCCAGATGCGAGTCGCGACCGCCGTTGTCGTAGGGCTCGGTACGCCCGCGGTTCCACGTGAGCTCCAGCTGGAAGCCCGAGGCGTCGTCGCCCATGAACACGTTGGTCCACGAGCCGTCCTCGGGCCCCACGCGGCGAATCACCGACATTCCCAGGGCCTTCTCGTAGAAGGCGATCGATTTCTCTAGATCCAGCACATGCAGGCAGCGATGAATGGCTTTTCCGTCCATGAGGTTCCTTTCTCAAGCGTTCGCCAAGATTTGAGTTCGCTGGCATTTTAGGAAACATATCCGTCCGCATCGGCGTCGCGTCTGCCAATCCAGAACCTGTTCACAGCCCGCAAGGCAACATGCGACGAAAACTTGTTGCCCTGCAGCGTGGCGGAATCCGCCGTGAAAGAGGCGACACCACGGCTAACTATTACGGCTCGCTGCAGCCGGAGCGCTAGCGCACGATTTGCCCCTCTGCAAAGGTAGCGACGTCGCGGGCGCAGGCGCGGAAGGTGTGCCAGGCTTCCATGAGTTGCTCGACGCTCTCGGTGGGCACATGGTCGAGCAGGCTGGCGCGCGCCTCGCTCAGATCGGCGTCGGCGGCAAGAGCCACTTCGCGCCCCTTCTCGGTGAGGTTCACGAGCCGATGCCGCTTGTCAGCCTCGCTGGCGCCGATGGTGACGAGCCCCTTGCACTCCAAATTGCGCAGGGCACTCGCGATGTTCGTGCGTTTGGCGTGCAGCACGGTGCTGAGGTGCGAGGGCGTCTGATCGGGCAGCCGATCGAGGTTCAGCAGCGTGAACAGGGCGAGCCGGTTCAACCCGTATTTGCGTCCGACGGGATCGAGCGTGGCGTTGCCAATAGCCTGCAAATCGCGGGACAGCTCGATGAGCTCTTCGAAGGGGGGCGCGAGCGGGGTGGCCTCCAGAGTCACGGAGCCGCTCTCTTCGGGGGCGGTGTCTTCGCGGTTCGTCGGTGCAGAGGTATTCACCGTTTCGCTGGCCGCCTCGCGCCTCGCCTCCACGTTCTTCTCTCCCATGGCGCGCTCCTTAGGACTTCGTCGTGAACTGGTTGCGGCACTTCGGGCAGGTGATTTTCAGCGTGCCCTTGCCCTTCGGTACGGAAAGCGACTGGCCGCACTGCGGGCACTTCAGGAACTTGGTCGTTTTGCGCTGGTCCCATCGCGTGTTGAAGCGGGCCCAGGCAGCGCGCGGCTTGGCCGTAAGGGCGATGTAGCGGGCGTTCTCCCGGGCGCGAGCGGCGATGTTGCGCGAGAAGCAGCGGAACATGAAGTACAGCAAGAGCGCCATGCCGAGAAGCGAGCAGATGCCCAGGCCTGTAAAGATTTCCAAGAACGTGAACAGCACGCCCGCCCACAGCGATGCGCGCGCCAAGGCGTCGGGCCCGTTGCGTCCCACCATGAAGTTCGCCAGCTTGTACGGCAGATTCTGGAAGAAATTGCTCATAGATGCCTCCTTGGTTGTTTGGAAGACACCTTACCATGGGTGCAAATAGTTATATCAAATAATTATCAAACTGACACAACTGCAGCAGCCGTTATGCCTCATCAGCGAGAAGCCCCGCACTGCGGCCTTCCGTGTGCCGAAACGAGCCGAAATGTGTGTTTCTTCTCGAATGGGCTGTCTGACCTCCACGACGTGGCTTGGCCACAGGAATGGAGGTGCACCATGACGTGTAAAACGATAGCGGTGGCAAACCAAAAAGGAGGAACAGGGAAGACCGCCACAACGCTCAGTCTCGGCATCGCCTTGGCAAAGCTCAATAAGCGCGTATTGTTGGTGGACACGGATCCCCAAGGCGATCTGACCAAATCGCTCGGCTGGGCAAATCCCGACTCTTTAGAGGTCACCGTCGCGAACCATATCCAGGCGGTGATCGAGGGTATAGACCTGCAGGCAGATGAGGGAATCCTCAGCCATAAAGAAGGCGTCGACCTCATGCCTGCGAACATCGACCTTGCGAGCATGGAGATGGGCATCTTCATGGCGATGTCGCGGGAGCAGATTCTCAACACCTGGCTTTCCGGCATCAAGGATAACTACGATTATGTCCTCATAGACTGTGCGCCGACGCTGGGAATCTTGCCCGCGAGGTGGAGGCGACCATTCGCAGCCAATACGGCAATACTTATCGCGTATTCGAGTCCATCATCCCCCGAGCCGTATCGGCCGCAGAGACGCCTGCCGTCGGCGTAAGCATCTTCGCATACGACAAACGCGGCAAAGTCGCATCAGTCTTCACCGGCCTTGCCGATGAGGTGATCTGCAATGGCTAAGAAGAAAGTGAACATAAGCCTTCCGTCAGTGGACGAGCTCTTCACCTCGCAGGTCGAGCGGGACTCGAAGGGAAGCAGCGTCATCCAGCTACTGCCTGTTGCCTCGATCGTCCCATTCCCCAACCATCCCTTT
>NZ_CDSBIE010000011.1:0-69292 GCF_977113345.1 Adlercreutzia sp. CNCM I-6216 | reverse complement strand
TCGAATCTAGACAACTCGAATCATACCGAAGGCCGGAGCCGTGTCTTTTGGTATCTAGGCTATGCTGCTGTGAAAGTGCGCAAGAGATTGTACGTTACCTCCATGAACGCGCCCACGGGCTTGGTGGGGTTCTGGAACGCGGGGTCGTCGGCGTCGACGACGGTCTGGGTCACGATGCAGGCGGTGGAGCGGGGAATCTCCCGGGCCTTCACGTCGTTCAGGATGGCCTGGGACAGCTGGTAGCCGATGTAGCCCTGGCTCATGGCGCCGGCCTCGGGGAAGGGCATGTCCGGGGTCTTGTCGTCGTTGGCAGCCGCGTAGGCGAACGCGTTGTTGATCATGCCGACCTGGGGGCCGTTGCCGTGGGACACGACGACGTTGGTGCCCTCCTCGATCATGTCGACGATGTGCTTGGCGGTGTTCTGCACGAGCTCGAGCTGCTCCTGCGGGGTGTTGCCGAGGGCGTTGCCGCCCAGGGCGATGACGACGGTCTTGCCGGGCCCTTTCTGGTAAGGCATGGATGTTCCTCCTGTATCAAAAATGATGGGACCCGTATCGCATTGTCAATACACACAAGGTCCCATCGCGTCGTTAATCGTTTTTCTTCTGCACTATTCGTGCGATAACCATATGTTTCGCTCCGTCAATCATAGGTTATTTTCACCGACGGACTCAGTGCTCACTTTTTCAGCAGACTCAGAAAAGCCGCCGATTCCCCTCTTCACCAGCAATAGCTTTCCGAGCACGTAGTATAGCACAGCAACGAAAACGCATACTATGGCCGTTGCTCCGCAATACACGAAAGCTGGCTGAGGCACGCACAAGAACGGATCGAAGATAAGCAGGTATAGCACAATCGCAGCAGCGAATACTCCAATGGCAACCCAGTTAAAGCCTCCCCAGAAATAGTACTTGGAGCTCTTGCTGTTATTGTACGCATCACGAAGCGAAATGTGCTTTTTCCTAAATGCATAGTAGTCCACAAGCTGCATCATGGCGATAGGAGCACAGCTCATGCTAGAAATTCCCAGAATGATATAGAAGCTGTCATAGAGCGGCTCTGCCCAAATCATTCCGATAAATGCGATAAGGGTAATCAGGCCAGTGACCTTGCCCCAAGAAAGCTTCAGGAAGCTCCTTACCTGCTTTACGCCGATACCCAAGTTATACAACATGACGGAGCAGGCCGTAATGTCAGCGGCAATTACCAAAACCAAAGCCGCGGTGCCGAGCGCCAACCCACCCATGGGAATCATCCAAGCAGTCGGATCAGAGCTGTTCACAAGCAGCGACGCCGCCACACCCATCACGGTACCCAAAGTTGCAGCAAAAACAAGGCCAATGATATTCGGCCAATACGCCGCTCTCGTTGTCTTGCACAGCTTCGCCAAGCCTCCCATGTTCGGCCACCAAGAAAAACCGGCGCCCATGCTCAATTCGAAAGCAATGAGAAAGTTCAGCCATTCGCTATCAAGCGGCGCAAGAGGCTCCGCGGATAGAACCGTGTCCCAACCGTAATTCATGGACACCACCGCGAACAAGAAGATCAGGATGATGACGAAAACCGGCGCAACGAAGATGTTGAGCTTCTTCAGGAGCTCCGGGCCCTTCCAAGCAACTAGCCAGCAAACCGCACCGGCAAGCACTGAAACAATGAACATCGGGATACCTGTAGTGATATCTATCCCGGTAAATCCCAGCACAATATTGCCGACGGCTTTCGCCACCATCATGCAGAGAATAATAAGCCAAGCGATGACGAAAATCGACATCAAGATTAGAAATACCTTTGTCCCCCTTCCGCCAAGCACACCTCTGACAGACGTATAGGCATCGACGCCATACTTGCCAGAAATTACCTGCGTCGCAAGGGACATAAGCAACACTGCAATGATATTGCCCGCAATCGAGGCGACCAGTGCTGTCTGAACGCCCACGTAAAGCGCTAAAGTTCCTCCCGTGATGAAGCACCATGCCGCGCACGCAAAACCAGTGATAACCACTGTATAGTCTTTGAAATCGTAGATACGCTCGCTTTTCAAGACCGGCATGGACTCGCTTTGTGCCTCACTATTGATATCTGCCTCAGCCATAATGCACCTCCTTTAAGCGTACGTAATCGCATACCAGATCACAGGCAACACACCGAGCACGATGAACATTGCGGCAATCAAGATATGATCGACTTTGTTTAATCCCGGAATAAGCTCTCCCGCGGCTTCCTGCTTTTCGATAATCGCGATTCGCTCAAAAAGATCTCCTTCATGCTCTGCATCAAAATTCGTTTTTCCGCTGAGCTCAGCAGTGATTTGCTGTAAATCATCCATAGACTACTCCCTTTTTGATTGGTGGAGTTGAAGTTGCGTAAAGCAATCGGAGGTATCGTTTAATTACGCATTGTCGACTTTCCAAACAGGTACTTTCCCTGCGCATCTCGCAGCTCGAAGAGGGGCGCGAAGCACGAACCTCGCCATCCCCGCGCCCTTCGTTCTCGCAGCTTCACTCGACCCAACTTATCGTCGATACGGCGAATGGACCCTGAAATCAGATGCAATATGGAAAACGCGTTTTACGCCCTAGGCGCAAGGCTCCTGCTGAGTGATGCAGTGGATGTTTCCACCGCCGTAAACCACCTGTCGGGAATCCACGCCTACACATTTGAAAACATCCTTGCCCCACACTTCGTCATAGATACTCTGAAGCGTCTCAACGGCAAGCGCATCGTTCTTGTCTCCGTACTGCGGAACAATGCAGGCGTTGTTCGTGACGAGATAGTTCATATACGAGGCAATCTGCGGCTCATCCTGGGCCGTACGCGGATTGACGAGGTCAATCGAAGCAGCCTCTTCCTCAGACATATAGCACGGCTTTTCCGGCATCGGGAGCTTGTAGACCTTCAGCTTACGACCCTTCGCGTCTACCGCATTTGAAAGCGTCTCATAAATCTCATGGCACTGACGATAGAAGGGATAGTCCGGATCGTCGGTCCAAATGCATGCCACGACACCAGGAGCAATAAACGTAGCGCAGTCGTCGATATGGCCGTTGGTCACCTCAGGGTCAATACCTTCCTTGACCCAAATAACTTTCTCAACACCGAGGTATTTCTCGAGCTCTTGGGTCATATACTCACGCAGCTCCTCGCTGAAGGCCGCATACTTGCGAGCGTATTGCGGCCAATCGCCTGCATCCGGCTCATCGGCGACAAGCACCGAGGCAGTACGACCAGCAGACAGGAGACAGGAATCGGTGACGATCAGGGTTCCCTCACCGTCAACGGTAATGGAGCCACCTTCGAGAATCACATGATCAGGGCGATACGTGCGAACGCCAGAGTAGTCGGCCATTTTCCCAGCAATCTGAGAGTCCTTCTCCCACGGGAAATACAGGCCGTCAACCAAGCCACCATAGGCGTTGAAATGCCAATCCGTAGCCGCCTTATTGCCCTTGCCATCAATGAGAAAAGTTGCACCCGTATCACGGAACCAAGCATCATTGATGCTCATTTCGAGAACAGTTACGCGCTCGTTGTCTGCAAATACCGCCTTGCAGTTGGCATAATCATCCTCGTTGCAGCACATCACCACCGGAGTGAACTCGGAAATTGCATTCGCAATTCCCGCATAGGTACGCTGAGCAGGTACGGCACCAAAGGCAAAAGTATCGGGACGATTGGGCCAGCCCATCCAGACTCGCTCCTGAGGAGCGAATTCAGCCGGCATATAGAAGCCATCTGCTTGAGGAGTAGATTCGGATTCAGTAATCTGACGCATTACAATACCTCCAGTTCGACTGAACAAAAGTGGGTAGAATCAAAACGATTCTGCGCAGAAAGCGAAGCGTCCGTCGCGAGCTTTCACGCAAAGCGACGGACGCAATCGATCCTCTTAGAAATCGTAGTTGCGAATACGCGGGGTAAGGAGGTCCTCAACTTTACCGCGGTAGTAGTCCTTCAAGTACTCGCTGGTGTTGCGGCGAAGCGGCCACAGAATGTACACCAGAATGCCGCGCTGGGCATAAAGACGATTTTCGCCCAGAGGAAGCAGCGCGGACTGCGGACCATCCCAAACCTCATCGGTCAACTCCCAATTGCGGTTGCCGGGCAGGTAATGCAGCACCCAGGCGCTCTTAGGAGCATGTGCCATCAGATCAGCATTGATCTGGTACTTCGGATAGAAGACCTTGAAGGCCTCTTCCTCACTCACGCCGTAGTTGTGGTAGTTAACCACGCCAGTGTAGAAGAAGTCGGTCTCTCCAGCGTACTCCAGCGGATCCTCAGTGCAGATGATCTCGCCATTACCATCTTCAGCAGCCTGAGCGCGGCACTTGGCAAGCAGCTCGTCGCTCGGCCAGAACTTCTTGGGCGCTGCGCAAATAACGCGAATGCCCAAACGAGGGAACAAGGACAGATGGTCCATGAACACGCAGTCGAACCCGTCGGCGCCATCACCCAGCCACATAAAGGTGAGGTCGGAAAGCTTCTTGCCCGCCGGCTTGCGCTCGATCATCGTGATGAGGTCAGCGATAACCTGCGTGGGATGATGCTGCTCCTGGCTGCCGAAGCCATCCTCCTGGAACAAGGCGCAGCTCATACCGCTGATTACCGGTACGGTGGAGTTAGCAACAACCTCATCGATGACGCGCTGGCTGAGGCTGCGGATCATGATGGCATCAGCCATGCTAGAAATGATGGCAGCCGTCTCAGCGATATCCTCTTGGCCAGAACCGGCATGCAAAGAGCTGCCATCCAGGAACATGGCATGGCCGCCAAGTTGGGTCATGGCTGTTTCGAAGCTCACACGCGTACGGGTAGACTGCTGGTCGAACATCATTGCAAGGACAACGTCCTTGAGCAGAGGAAGACGAACACCCTTTTCTTCCATCTCCTTGAGCAGCAAGCACGTATCAAGCAGTTCGTTGATCTGCTCTACGCTCCAATCGCTCAAACGATTCATGTCCATGTAGTGCTCATGCTTCATAACCGTTGCTCCTTCTTTCTCGTCGTTCGCCACTTGGCGAACACTCATAGTTCGAACCCCTTCTCCTGGGATTCTGCGGTTCAAACTCTACAAAGAAGCAAGGCTGACCCTCAATTACCCCCTCATATAAATGTTCGAAATGGCCCTTGCAGACCATACCTCTTGATACATAAAGGCCATTATGTGGTAATCAGCTTGGTTATCTGAAAAAGGTCGAATATCTTGTTTATGCATATACAGCGTTTAGCTAAATAGGACGCAGCTGCGGGACGGGCATTCGCACGCAGGCGCGAAAGCAAACGGAACAGCCCAATGGACTGTTCCGCCATACTCGAACAATGCAGGGTGCGGTTGCGGGCAGGTCTTCGCGCGCAGGTTGCGCAGCAAACGGAACAGTCCAGTGGACTGTTCCGCCGAGCGAGCCATTGCTTGAGCACGGAGGGTTGTTCCGCAATCGCCTCCGGCGGAATACGTTACGCCCCCATCGTCCCTTGAGCTGCAATAACAGCCTGGGACATCTGATACGACAGCGCCACCACGCCTATGAGCACGATGGTCACGACGATCTTCACCGTCACGTGCCAGGTGCAGGCGCCCCTCCACATGAGCACGAGGCCCACGGGCCACAGCACCACGAGGAAGAAGATGATCCAGAAGGTCTGGTCGTACCACTTCTTCTCATCGCCCGTTGTCACGATGCTGTTGGCGGCATCGCGCGTGCGGCCCTGACCGCGATGCGTCCAGTCGCCGTAGCTGTTGCCGTTCTCGTCTTTGAAGATGCCCATGGTTGCTCCTATTCGGCGAGCTTCTTCGCCAGAAGCTCGTTGATGATCTTGGGGTTGCCCTGGCCGCGCATGGCCTTCATGCACTGGCCGACGAAAAAGCCGATGACCTTGGTGTTGCCGTCGCGGTAGCGAGCCACCTCGTCGGGGTTGGCGGCGATGACCTCGTCCACCACGGCCTCGATGGCGCCGGCGTCCGACACCTGCTTCATGCCGCGGGCCTCCACGATGGCCTCGGGGTCGGCGCCCTCGTCCATGATGGCCGCGAACACCTCCTTGGCCTGCTTCGAGGAGATAGTGTCATCCGCAAGCATCTTCACAAGCGAAAGCGCCCGGACCGCCGTCAGCGGCGTATCGGCGAGCAACGTGCCCTCGTGGGCGTTCAGCCACGCGGCCACGTCGTTGATGATGAGGTTCGCGAGCGGTTTGGCGAACTTGCTGCCGTCGGCCTCGGCTTTCGCGAGCGCCATGCACTCGTCGAAGAAGTCGGCCGTGGCGCGGTGCTCCACCAGATGACGCGCGTCGTAGGAGGTGAGCCCGAAATCGGCGGCGAAGCGCGCGGCCTTCTGGTCGGGCAGCTCGGGCAGCTTGGCGCGCACCCCTTCGATGAACTCGTCAGAGAGGTCGTAGGGCGCCAAGTCCGGCTCGGGGAACAGGCGGTAGTCGTCGGCCGTCTCCTTCACGCGCATGACGATGGTGCGCTTAGCAGAGGGATCCCAATGGCGCGTCTCCTGGTAGATGACGCCGCCCTCCTCGAGCACCTCGGCCTGGCGGCAGATCTCGTAGGCGAGGCCGTCGTGCAGGTTCTTGAACGAGTTCATGTTCTTCAGCTCGGTCTTGGTGCCGAACGCGGTGGTGCCTCGGCGGCGCAGCGACACGTTGCCGTCGCAGCGCAGGGAACCTTCCTCCATGGAGCAGTCGGATATGCCCAGAGCCAGGTAAATCTGGCGCAGCTTCTGCATGAACAGGCGCGCCTCCTCCGGCGTGCGCAGATCCGGCTCGGTCACCAGCTCGATGAGCGGCGTACCGGCGCGGTTGTAGTCCACGAGCGACTGGGTGGCCCCGGCGATGCGGCCCTCACCGCCGCCGAGGTGCACCATCTTGCCGGCGTCCTCCTCCATGTGGATGCGGGTGATGCCCACGTGGGCCACGTAGCCGTCCTCGGTGCGGGTGATGTTGCCGTCGCTCTCGCCGGGCGCGAGCGCGTCCAGGCGGTAGCGTTCGGTCGCGCCCCTGCCGTCCACGTCCAGGTCAAGGTGGCCCCGCATGCAGAACGCGATGGGGCCCTGAGTGGTCTGGAAGTTCTTCGCCATATCCGGGTACATGTAGTTCTTGCGGTAGAACATCGAGTGCTTCTCGATGTCGCAGTTGGTGGCAAGACCGGCTAGCACGATGGACTCGATGGCCGCGCGGTTGGGCACGGGAAGCGCCCCGGGCAACCCCAGGCACACCGGGCAGGTGTGGGTGTTGGGGGCCGCGCCGAACTCCAACTTGCAGCCGCAGAACATCTTGGTTTCCAGCGTGGTCAGCTCCGCGTGGATCTCCAGACCGATGACGGCCTCCCAGGTCTCGAATACCTCTTCGAGGGTCTTCATTTACGCACCCACCTTTCCGTCGGCAAAATCGGGGGCGACCGGAGCCGGACCGTAGACCGCCTCCAAAGCAGCGGCCGCGCGGAACATGTTCGCGTCCCTAAATGGGGGGGCGATCAGCTGCACGCCCACGGGAAGCCCCGTGTCGGCGCCGAGGCCCACGGGAAAGGACAGGCCGCCGTTGCCGGCGATGTTGATGGAGATGGTGAACATGTCGCCCAGATACATCTCAGTGGGGTCGCCGATCTCGCCCAGCTTGTAGGCCGTGCGCGGCGCCACCGGCGCGAGGATGACGTCCACCTTCTCGTAAGCCGCCGCATAGTCGCCCGTGATGAGGGTACGCACCTGCTGAGCCGGGTAGTAGTAGGTGTCGTAAACGCCGGAAGAGAGGAGATAGCTGCCAAGCAGGATGCGGCGCTTGGCCTCGGCGCCGAAGCCGGCGGCGCGGCTGGCCTCGTACTGGCTGGCCAGATCCTTGTGGTCCGGGTCGCAGTAGCCGTAGCGCACCGAGTCGAAGCGGGCGAGGTTGCTGAAGGCCTCGCAGGGGCCGAGCACGTAGTAGGCGCTCATGGCGGCCTGGGCGTGTGGAAGCTCCACTTCCACCAGTTCCGCGCCCATATCTTGAAGAACAGCCGCGGCCTCTTCCACCTTCGCCCGCACCTCGGGCGCAAGACCGGCCGCCTCCATGAACGCGGGAACGATGCCGATCTTCATGCCGCGCGCGCCCTCAGCGAGGTTGGCCGTGAAGTCCACGTCGCACGGCTGGCTCGTGCAGTCCAGCTCGTCGCGGCCGGAAAGCGCGTTCAGCGCGAGCGCCGCATCCTCCACCGAACGGGCGAAGGGGCCCACCTGGTCGAGCGAGCTGCCGAAGGCCACCACACCGTAGCGCGACACCACGCCGTAGGTGGGCTTCACGGCCACCAGACCGCAGAACGAGCCCGGTTGGCGGATGGAGCCGCCCGTATCCGACCCGAGCGACACCGGCACAAAGCCCGCCGCCACGGCCGCGGCGCTTCCGCCCGAGCTGCCGCCGGGCACGCGCTCGACATCCCACGGGTTGAAGGTGGGGCCGAAGGCGGAGGTCTCGGTGGAGCCACCGAAGGCGAACTCGTCCATGTTCAGCTTGCCGATGGGAAGAGCGCCGGCGCGCAGCGTCTTTTCCACGCAGGTCGCCGTGTAGGGGGACACGTAGTCGCGCAGCATGTTCGAGGAGCACGTCGTGTGCGTGCCCGTGAGGTTCAGGTTGTCCTTGTAGCCCACGGGAACGCCCGCGAGCGGGCCCATCTCGGCGAGGCGCCCCTCGGCGACGGCGGCGTCGATGCGAGCCGCCGCGTCGAGCGCGAGTTCCTCGGTGGTTTCCAGGAAGGCATGCACCGCCCCGTCGGCCTCGCCGATGCGCTCGAAGGTGCCGCGGGCCACCTCGGCGGCCGAGAACTCCTTGGCGGCGAGACCGGTTTGAATCTCGCGAATGCCCATTTCTCCGAAGGTGCGCGCCATTAGCGATCGCCCCCTTCCCCCAGGATGGACGGGATGAGGAAGCTGCCGTCTTCCTGCTTGGGCGCGTTTTCCAGCGCCACTTCCTGGGTGAAGCTCCCGCGCACCTCGTCATCGCGCATGACGTTGGACAAGTCGCCGATGGGATGGAACGTCGGCTCGACCCCGTCGAGGTCGAACTCGGTGATAGGCGCCAGGCTGTCGATGATGGCGTTCAGGTCGGCCGTCATGGCGACGACCTCCTCCGCGTCAAGGCCAATGCGGGTGTATTCCGCGATGCCCCGCACATCGGCCTCGGAAAGATGCTGCGTCATGAATCGCGCTCCTTCTCTGGGAGCGGCCGCGCCGTGGCGATCGGCACTCCCCGGTTCGTTAAGTCAACCGCTCCATGATAGCAAAAGGCGCGCCACCAGCGCGCCCCGCGCCCACCGAGCGCGAAGATTTAACAGAGCGGGCGACTCACAGTCCGCGCGATCGGGCGGCCTCCCGCAAAGACGCTTCAGTGATCGACTCGCCTTGGGGCACGTAGACGGCCAGGCAGGGGAAGCTCGGCTTGGCGGACATGAGCGCGCCGGACGGCAGGCCGAAACGCTCTTCCAAGCTGGCGAGCACGTGGCGCACGTTGGCCTTGGTCATGCCGGCGCGGCGCAAGGGCGACACCACCCCGGCCTCGGCCAGCGCCTTGAAGCCGGGGCGCCGCTCGGGATCGTCGGTGGCGTTGGTGCCGTCGACGATCACCGTGAACCCGTCAGCTGCCGCGGCCCGGCGCACTTCCCCGAAGATGAAGCGCTTGCAGAGATAGCAGCGGTCGGCGGGATTCGCGCAGATAGCCTCCTGAGCCAGCACGTCCGCTTCCACTACCGTGAGGGGCACATCCAGCGCCGCCGCCACAGCACGGGCGTCATCAAGCTCGAAATCGGGCTGGAAGGCAGTCTTCACCAGATAGGCGCGCACCTCGCACCCCGCCAGCTTCGCCGCCGCCAGAAGCAGCGCCGAGTCGCAGCCGCCCGAGAAGGCCACGGCCAGCTTCGGCTCGCGCAGAAGGTACATCTCAAGCGGCTCGCCGAACAGGTGCTGGCCCGGCCCCACATCCTCGGTGTCCTCGGCGACAACGCTTTCGGAATCCACCGCCGATTCCGCGCTCTTTTCCTCGATCTCTGCGACTTTCGTTACTTCCATACTCGCCTTCTGTACTATATCGGGCGACGCGCCGAAGCCACACACCGCCCGATTCGTTCTCTTCTATGCTCTGCCCCTCAAGGAGCAGCCATCCTTAGCGCAGCGTGACGCCCTCGGGCAGTTCCACGTTGCGCCAGTCCTCGTCATCGCCTTCGCGGTCGTTCTCGCCCTCGGCGACAACGACCGGCGCGGGGCGCTCGGGCTCCGGGGCGCCGAAGGCCTCGCGGAAGGCATCGGCGTGCATGCGCGGCACGGCGAACACCACGTTCGGCACGGCGCCGGGGTGTTCCGCGATCCAGTTCTGGATGAGCTCGATCACCTGCTCGACAGGGTAGCCGTTGCGACCACAGCCGAAGGCGCCCATGATGAGCGTCTCAGCGCCGTTGGCCGCGGCGACGCGGAAGATGGTCTCGATGCGGTCGGCCAGCGCCTTGTCGCACTCGCGCTCGGAGCGGTGGTTCTCCAGCGCGTAGGCACGGATGGGCTCGGCGATGACCAGCACGTCGGCGCGGCGCACATCGCCCCCGCGCGAGAACAGCACCTCGGGCACGTACAGCGCACGGTCGGTGAACAGCGAGCCGCGACGATAGTCGCGGTTCTTGTCGTAGAAGTCGCGCTTGTGGGCTACAAGGATCGGGTACAGGTTGCTCTCGGAGCACAGGATCTGCTCCGGGCCGAAAGCGCCGTCCTCGTAGGCGCCGCCGGGGCGGGTGAAGGCGCCGGGATCCACGATCATCGTCTTGCCCGTGGCATCGCGGTAGAGCGCCTCGGGAGCGAAGGAGGTCACGACCTTGACCGTCGTCTCCGTGACGGTCGGTGCAACTGCGTCGGATTCAGCTGCTTCCTCGGCGGCTCCCTCGGCAATCTCGGCGGCCTCGCGGGCCTCCTCATTGCCCGCTTGCGCCCCCTCGGCATCCGCCTCGGCCATCTCCGCTGCGCGCTTCGCCGCCTCGGCGGCCGCAGCGGCCTCGGCGCCCCACAGAAGCGAGCGCCCCTCCCCTTCCTCATAGATGCGCGCGTTCTCAATGGCCTCGTCGGTCTCACGCCCGAAGGCGGCCTTCATGAGGCCCGTGTGCCGCGCCGCCTCGCGCCGCCGCTCCTCCCGCTGCTCGTCCCGATTCGGACGCCTGTCATTGAAACCCGCCATACCGCGCTCCTTCCATTCAAATGATCCGCTCGCCATAATAATGCAATTGCGCGTCTCGCGCACCTTTTAGCGTCGCTGGGCTCTCCCCCGCAGGCTCCATCCCAGGGCGATGTCCAGCGTGCCCAAGGCCGGCACGATCATGACAAGCCACATGAGCCCGTAGCCGCCCGTGATGCCGCCGGCCGCGGGCGCCAGAGCCTCGGCCACCGCGCCCCCGGCCACCGGGCCCACAAGCATTCCCAAATCGAGGCCCGTGAACATGGTGTTGCTGGCCGCCCCGCGCCGATCGATGTCCACCGAGGCGAGTCCCATGGACTGCAGAAGCGGCGCGCAGCAGCCGAACCCCGCCGAGCCTATGACGGCGGCGAGCAAGAAGCCAGGCAAGTCCTGCGCGTAGAAGAGCGCCACATAGGAAACCGCAAAGCAGACCGTCCCGAAAGCGAGCACCCGGGGCGTTCCCGCCCTATCGGCAAGGCCGCCCAAAGCCGGGCGCGTCACCACCAGGCACAGCGCGTACACCACGAAGAACAGCCCCATATCCGCCACGCCGCGCCCGTAGCCGTAGAGCACCACATAGGATCCCATGCACGAGAACGACACGGCGATGAGCATGAGGGCGGCCGCCTTGCCCACGGCCTCGCGCGCGAACATGCGGGAGAGTTTCAGCTGGTAGGGCAAGCGCTCGCGATAAGGCTCGCGGATGGCGAAGATGCCGCCCATGGCCACCACCAGAAGCGCCGCAGCCAGGAAGTACGCTGCCGAGAATCCTACAGCATCCACCAGGTACAGGCCCGTCGCCGGCCCGATGACCTGGGCGAAGGACTGCGCCAGCGCGTAGATGCTGATGCCGCTGGCGAACTTCGCCGCCGGCAGGTACTCGGACACAAGCGACATCGCCAGAGGCCCGCTGCACCCGATGCCCACGCCGTGGAAGAGCCGAATGGCGATGAGCACGCCCAGGGAATCGACGAACCCGTAGGCGAAAAAAGACAGGCAGATGATACCCTGAGCGATAAGCAGGAGCCGCTTGCGCGAGAAGCTGTCGAAGGCGGGGCCGGCGAAGGGCCGCACGAGCAGCGCCGACAGCGTGAACGAGCTCACGACGACGCCCACCATCGAGGCCGTCGCCCCCAGCGAGTCGGCGAACACCGGCAACGTGGCATTGGCCATGAACGCCGCCATGGACTGGAAGAAGTTTACCGCCATCAGAATGACAAAGGGCGCACTCCAAACGGAGTCGCGCCCTTTCCGTTGTTCGGTATCAGCCTGCATCTTTTCCAGAATGCGACGTATTACACGTTGAACTTGAAGTGCATGACGTCGCCGTCCTGGACGACGTAGTCCTTGCCCTCTTGACGCAACTTCCCCGCGTCGCGGCAGCCCTTCTCGCCACCCAAGGCCACGTAGTCCTCGAAGGAGGCCGTCTCGGCCTTGATGAAGCCGCGCTCGAAGTCGGTGTGGATGACGCCGGCGGCCTGGGGAGCCTTCGCGCCCACGGGGATGGTCCAGGCGCGGGTCTCGGTCTCGCCGCTCGTGAAGTAGCTCTGCAGGCCGAGCAGGTGGTAGGCCTCGCGGATGAGCCGCGCCAGACCGCTGTCGGTGAGCCCCAGCGCTTCCATGTACTCCTTGGCCTCGTCCGGATCCATCTCGGCCAGCTCGGCGATATCGGCCTCCACCTTCGCAGAAATCGGCACCGGGGTGCAGCCGTCGATCTCGGGCAGCTCGGCGTCCACGGCGTCCTCGTCCACGTTCGCGATGTAGAGCATCGGCTTCATGGTAAGCAGGTGCAGCTCGTAGATGGCCGCGACTTCGTCCTCAGTCAGCCCCAGCGTGCGGGCGCGATGGCCCTCGTTCAGGCCCGCGAGCACCTTCTTCGCCGTCTCCAGCTTCGCGATACCGGCCTTGTCGCGCTTGGCCTCCTTCTCCAGACGCGGGATGGCCTTCTCCACCGTGGCGATGTCGGCCAGGATGAGCTCGGTCTTGATGGTGTCCACATCGGAGAGCGGATCCACCTTGCCAGCCACGTGGGTCACATCCGGGTCACCGAAGAAGCGCACCACTTCCGCGATGGCGTCGGTCTCGCGGATGTTCGCGAGGAACTGGTTGCCGAGACCCTCCCCCTGGCTCGCTCCGGCCACGAGGCCCGCGATATCGACGAACTCCACCGTGGCGGGCACGATCTTCGCCGGATGGTCGATCTCGGCCAGCGCCTGCAGGCGGTCGTCGGGCACCGGCACGATGCCCACGTTGGGCTCGATGGTGGCGAACGGGTAGTTGGCAGCCAGACCGCCCTTGTTGGTCATCGCCGTGAACAGCGTGGACTTGCCGACATTCGGCAGCCCCACGATACCGATTGAGAGAGCCATGAAAATCCTTCGATCTAACTAATGTTTCAGTAGTTGACTATCCTACCGCAAAACAACGAAGAGCGCCCACAAGGACGCCCTTCGCCATGTAAA
Organism: Adlercreutzia sp. CNCM I-6216; assembly: GCF_977113345.1. NCBI lineage: Bacteria > Bacillati > Actinomycetota > Coriobacteriia > Eggerthellales > Eggerthellaceae > Adlercreutzia > Adlercreutzia sp. CNCM I-6216. Next base: position 55,660 of record NZ_CDSBIE010000011.1, on the reverse strand, counting down.
TCTCGTTGACCAGCGCGGTTTACATGGAAAAGAAGCCGAACTGGGCGGCCACGTAGGCCACCAGGATGATGATCACGAGCACCGGGGCGATGTACTTGATCATGATCGTCCAAGCCGGCGCGGCCTTGAACGGGGCGGAGACACGCACCTCGTCGATGATGGTCTTGGGCTTCACGATCCAGCCGACGAACACGCAGGTGAGCAGCGCCACGATGGGCATGAGCACCGAGTTGGAGATGAAGTCGGCGAAATCGAGGATCGAGGAACCGGCCCCGAGCGGCTCGATGAACGACAGCCCGTTGTAGCCCGCGTTGATGATAGCGCCGGCGATGACCACGAACGCGATGACGATGCCGAGGGCCTTGGCGCGCGTGCACTGAAGGCCGTCGTGCACAATGGAGACGAGCGTCTCCACGAGCGAGATGGCGCTCGTCAGCGCGGCGAACAGCACCAGCAGGAAGAACAAAAAGCCGATGATGGTGGCCATGCCGCCCATGTCGACGAACACCGTCGGCAGCGTCACGAACATGAGCGAGGGACCCGCCTTGGCGGCCACCGCGTCGCCGGAGCCCATGGCCACGAAGGCCGCGGACACGATGAGCAGGCCGGCGATGAAGGAAACGCCCAAATCGAAGCCGCCGATGCGCACAACCGATGAGGTGAGGCTATCCTGCTTGCGCATGTAGGAGCCGTAGGTGATCATGATGCCCATGGCCAGCGACAGGCTGTAGAACATCTGCCCCAAGGCGCCGATCACGAGCTCCGGCGAGAACTTGCTGAAGTCCGGCGTGAGGTAGTACAGCGCGCCCTCCACGGCACCCGGCATGGTGAGCGTGTAAATGGCGATGGCGACGGCCATGATGATGAGCGCAGGCATCATGAACAGGTTCGCCTTCTCGATGCCGCCCTTCACGCCCAGGCCCACGATGACGAACACGATGGCCATGAACACGAGCATCCAGATGTAGCTCTCGGCGTTGGAGGTGATGAAGCCGGTGAAGAAGTCGCCGCCGTCGGCTAAGGCCTCCGGTCCGTTCACCAGGTAGGCCGCCGTGTACTTCGTCACCCAGCCGCCGATGATGCAGTAGTAGGGCGTGATGATGAAGGGCACCGCCGAGGCCAGAATGCCGATGAAGGCGTACTTCTTGCCGAAGGCCTTGAAGGCACCGATGGCGGACTGGCCCGTCTTGCGGCCGAGCGCCGTCTCCAGCAGCAGGAGCGACACGCCGAAGGTGAACACGAGCACCACGTAGGTGAGCAGGAAGGTGCCCCCGCCGTACTTCGCCGCCAGATAGGGGAAGCGCCACATGTTCCCCAGGCCCACCGCCGAGGCGGCCGCGGCCAAAATAAACGCCCACTTCCCCGACCAGGAAGCGCGCTGCTTCTTAATCTCTCCTGCCATAGTCTTCCTTTCCCATTTCCAAGGCGCCCGCGCGCCCTCGCCTACCTTTAAGGAACGGGCGGCTGCATCGCGCACGGTGCAGCCGCCCGTTGAAACTGTGTGATTATAGCGTGAAATTGACCTGAACACCCCGTGTTTCCGAGAAACGGAGAGCGCGGGGCGCTGGGGGCGAGGGTGCGGGGTGCTACTCGAACAGCTTCACCGCGCGCTCAAGCTGGCTCACGATTTCGATATGCTGGGGGCAGACGCTCTCGCAGGCGCCGCACTGGATGCACGCGCTCGCCTTCCCGTCGCCGGTGTTCCAGTCGTAGTTCTCCTGGGCGCGGTAGGCGTCGCCCATCTGGTCATAGATGTTGAGCGACTGCATGATGTTGTTGATGTGCACGCCCTCCGGGCAGCCCTTCACGCAGTAGCGGCAGTCGGTGCAGGGCACGCCGGGCAGCGACTCCAAGGCCGCCCGAGCCGCGTCGATCACCTCGTACTCGGCCGGCGTGAGCGGCACGCCGCCGCGCATGATGGCGGCGTTCTCGGCCACCATTTCCGGCGTGTTCATGCCCGAGAGCACGGCGATCACGTTCGGCAGCGAGCCGGCGAAGCGAAGCGCCCAGGAGGCGAGCGGGGCGCCGGGCTCGGCCGCGCGCAGGATATCGGCCACCGAATCGGGCAGCTTCACCAGCGTGCCGCCCTTCACCGGCTCCATGATGACCACGGGCAGCCCGCGCTCCTGGCATACCTCATAGCATTTGCGCGACTGGATGATATCGCTCTCCCAGTCCACGTAGTTGATCTGCAGCTGCACGAAGTCCACCTCGGGGTGGGCGTCCAGCACGCGCTCAAGCTCCTCGGCGTTGTCGTGGATAGAGAAGCCGAACTTCTTGATCTTCCCCTCGGCCTTCTTCTCGGCGCAGAACTCCCACAGGCCGTACTCGTCGAAGGGCGGCGTGAGGGTCTCGCCCAGGTTGTGCAGCAGGTAATAGTCGAAGTAGTCGATGCCGCACTCCTCAAGGGAGGTGTCGAACATGGCGCGGGCCTCGTCGGCGTCCTTCGCAAGCCACGCCGGCAGCTTCGTGGCGATGGTGAACGAGTCGCGCGGGTAGCGCTCCACAAGGGCCTTGCGAAGGGCCCACTCCGACTTGCAGCCGTGGTAGCCGCGGGCCGAGTCGAAATAGGTGAACCCGGCGTCCATGAAGATGTCCACCAGCTCGCAGACCTTGTCAATGTCGATGGACGTGGGATCATCTGCGTCCTTAAGCGGCAGCCGCATGAACCCGAACCCGAGCGGAGCCAACTTCCCTACAGTCTCCATGGCACTCCCCTTTTCTTGTGCGCACGCGCAAAAATTACCGATGCGCTTATCATAGCAGGTTAGTACCCTACCGACCAGAAGATGAGGCCGCAGGCGGGGGCGTTTTCGCCGGCGGCCTGGCGGTCGCGGGCGGCAAGCACCTCGGCGACCCAGTCGGCGTCGCGCTGGCCGCGGCCCACCATGACGAGCGTGCCCACGATGGTGCGCACCATGGAATGGAGGAAGGCGTTGCCCCGCACGGTGACGACACGGTGCGGCTCGCCCAGAATCTCCTCGGAGGCGATGGAAATCTCCTCCACGTTGCGGCAAGTCGGCTTGCCGACGGCCGAGGCGGCCATGCAGAAGCTCTTGAAGTCGTGCTCGCCAATGAGGTGCAAGGCGCTCCGTTCCATGGCGGCGATGTCCAAGTTCGGGCCCACGTACCAGGCGGTGCGATCGGTGAATACCGGCGGCGTATCCCCTGTGGCGAGGAAGTACTTGTACTCGCGCCACTGGGCATCGAAGCGGGCCGAGAAGCCCCGCGGCCGCTCCTCCACCGCGCGCACCACGATCCCCTCGCAGGTGAGCGCGTTCAGCGAGCGCCGCAGGTTGTAGGGCGTGCGGTCGCGCAGCTCGCATCCATCGATGTCGAAGGAGACCACCTGCCCGCGAGCGTGCACGCCGGCATCGGTGCGCCCGGCGCAGACCACGTCCACCGGTCGTCGGAACAAGAGCGACAGCGCCTGCTCCAACTCCCCCTGCACGGTGAGCTGCCCCGGCTGCTTCGCAAACCCCGCAAACGGCGCCCCGTCATAGGCCACCGTCGCCGAGAACGTGAGCTCCCGCTCGCATGCGCCCGCCCGCTCTTCCAAACTCGGTCTATGCAATTCCTTCCAAATCACTTCACTCATTTACTACTCACTTTTCGTTCGTAAAGTCAGCGAGAGGCTCTGGCGCGTTTCAGATTCGCCCGCCTTTGGGCCAAGTTGGCTTCGCCAACGCCGAGCCCAAAACAAGGGTGAATATGAAATGCACCAGAGCCTCGCAGCGTCGAGCAGTCCGTGCGTCCCGTCAGGGCGCACGGAACGACTAGGCGATCATAGCTTCCGGCCCGAAGAGGTCGCGGATCTCCGCTTTCAGCACCGTGGACTGGGCGTCCACCGACACCGGCAGCTCGGCGCGGAAGCGGCGGCCGTCGGCTTGCTGGACGAAGAGCACCACGCCGTCGCGGCCCGGGTACGAGCTCAGGATGCGGCTCAGATGCGCCGAACGGTTCTGGTCGAAGGAGCGCGAGGGCACCCGCAGCTCCAGATGGCTCGGCCGCGCGTCCTCCTCGTTAAGCTCCAGCGCCTCCAGTTCGAAGGCCATGATCTGGTTGCCACGGTCGCCGCTCTCGAACTTGCCCTTGATCTTCGCGATGACGTCCTCCTGGATGACCTCGGCGAAGTCGTCGTACTTGAAGCAGATGCACTCGATGGAGCCGGTGGTGTCCTCCAGCGTGAACGTGGCCATCTTCGTGCCGCGCTTCGTGAGCTTCGTCGCCACATTCGAGATCATGCCCACGAACACGCCGTTCTTAATCTCCTTGGTCTGCTCGGAGAGCATGCCCATGTCGTAGCGAGACAGGCGGCGTAGCGTCCCCTCGAAGGGGGCCAGCGGGTGCTCGCTCACGTAGATCTTCATGATCTCCTTCTCGTAGGCGAGCTTGGTGCGCTTGTCCCATTCCACGCCGTCGGGTTCGGGCACGTCCTCCTGGAAGCCGGAGTCGGCGTCGTCGGCGAACATGTCGAACATCGACACCTGGCCGGCGTCGCGGTCCTTCTGGCGCTTGGCCGCGCCTTCGAGCAGCGGCGTCTCCTCCACGAAGAACATGAGCTGCTTGCGGGTGTAGCCGGTGGAGTCGAAGGCACCGCCCTTGATGAGGGCTTCGAGCGTCTTACGGTTGTAGCACTTCGCGTCGAGCCGGTTCACGAAATCGTGCAGTGAGGTGAACGGGCCGTTGGCCTCGCGCTCGGCGATGATCTCGTCGGCGACGTTCTTGCCCACGCCGCGCACGCCCACCAAACCGAAGCGGATGCCACCCTCGACCGGGGTGAACTCAGCGCGAGAGGCGTTGATGTCCGGCGGCAGCACCGGCGTGCCGTTCTTGTTGCAGCTGGCGATGTAGCGGATGAGGCGGTCGGTGTTGCCCATGTAACTGGTGAGCACGGCGGCCATGAAATCGTTCGGGTAGTGCGCCTTCAGGTAGGCCGTGCGCATCACGAGGATGGCGTAGGCGGCCGAGTGCGACTTGTTGAAGGCGTACTTCGCGAACTTCTCGGCGTCGGCCCAGATCTGCTGGGCAATCTCGAGCGGGTAGCCGTTGGCCACGGCGCCCTCGTCCCAGTCGGCCTGCAGCTGGCGCATGATGTCGAGCTTCTTCTTGCCCATGGCCTTGCGCAGCTTGTCGGACTTGCCGGCGGAGAAACCGGACATGGCCATGGAGATCTGCATGATCTGCTCTTGGTAGACCATGGTGCCGTGGGTCTCTTCCAGAATGGGCCGCAGGCGGTCGTCGTAGTAGTGCACGGCGGCCGGGTTCTTCGCTGCCTTGATGTAGTCCTCCACCATGCCGGACTCCAGCGGGCCCGGGCGGTTCAGGGCGATGGAGGCGACGACATCGGAGAACTGCTTGGGAGGCAGGCGCTTGAACAGGCTCACGTACAGGGCGCCCTCCACCTGAAACAGGCCGTCCATGTTGCCGGACTGCATGAGGCGGAAGGCCTTCTCGTCATCGGTGGGAATTTCCTCCGGGACGATCTTCACGCCGGTGCGCTCCTCGATGTTGCGGCAGGCGATGGAAAGCACGTCCAAGGTGCGCAGGCCCAGAAAGTCCATCTTCAAAAGGCCCAGGTCCGGCGTGTAGTGGCCGTCGTACTGGGTGATGATGCCGCCGCCCTTGGTGTCGCGCTTCATGGGCACGTGATCGCTCATGGGGTCGCGGCAGATGATGGTGGCGCAGGCGTGCACGCCCTCGCCGCGCACGTGGCCCTCGATGGACTTCGCGGCGTCGATGATGCGCTTGACGTCCTCTTCGGTATCGTAGGCCTTCTTCAGGTCGGGATTGGTCTCCAGCGCCTTGTCGATGGTGATGCCCAGCTCGTCGCCGATCATCTTGCAGATGCGGTCGCCCACCCCGTAGGGATAGTCCAGCACGCGGGCCGAGTCGCGCACGGCGTTTTTGGCCTGCAGCGTGCCGAAGGTGATCACCTGGGAGACGTGATCCTCGCCGTAGACGTCCTTGATGTGGTTGATGACTTCTTCGCGGCGGCCCTGCTCGAAGTCGACGTCGATATCGGGCATCTCCACGCGCTCGGGCGAGAGGAATCGCTCGAACATGAGGCCGTTGGGCATGGGGTCAAGGTCGGTGATGCCCATAGCGTAGGCCACGATGGCGCCGGCGGCCGAGCCGCGGCCCGGGCCCACGCCGATGCCCTGGCTGCGCGCCCATTCGATGTACTCCTGCACGATGAGGAAGTAGGCCGGGAAGCCCTGCTGGATGATGATGCCCATCTCGTAATCGGCCTGCTTCTGCTCGCGCTCGGGCACCGGGGTCCCGTAGCGCTTTTCCAAGCCCTCTTGCACGCGCTTGCGGAACCACGATTCCTCGGTCTCACCCTCGGGCAGGGGGAACTTCGGCAGGATGGGCTCGCGCTCCAGGGTGACGTCGCACTTCGCCGCCACTTCCACGGTGTTGTCGCAGGCCTCGGGGAAGTCCTTCATGGCCTCGCGCATTTCCTCTTCGGTCTTCATGTAGAACTGGTCGTTCTCGAACTTCATGCGGTTCGTCTGGTTGACCGTGCTTCCGGTGCCGATGCACAGCATGATGTCCTGGGCCTCGGCGTCTTCCTTCAGCAGGTAGTGGAAGTCATTGGTGGCGATGGTCTTTAAGCCCGCGGCCTTCGCCACGCGGGTGAGCTCGTGGTTCAGCTCGGTCTGGGTGAAGCCGGCGTCGGTGCGGATGCCCTGGTTCTGCAGCTCGATGTAGAAGTCGCCCTCATCGAAGCAGCTGGCGAACTTACGGGCCCATTCCACGGCGTCGTCGAAACGGCGCTCGTCGAGCAGCTTCGGGATAACGCCGGCGATGCAGGCCGACGAGCCGATGATGCCGTGGCCGTACTTCTGCAGCATGGAGAAGGTGGTGCGCGGCTTGTAGTAGAAGTTGTCCACGTGGGACTCGCTGACGAGTTTCAGCAGGTTGTGGTAGCCCTCGTTGTTCTTCGCCAGAAGCAGCAGGTGGTACAGCTTCGGCTTCACGTCCTTGCGCAGTGACTCGTCGGGAGTGAAGTACACCTCGCAGCCGAAGATGGGCTTCACGCGCTTGCCCGTCTCCTTCTCGATGGCGTCGCAGGCATCGGAGAGCTCCACCATGCCGGACATGACGCCGTGGTCGGTGACGGCCACCGCTGGCATGTCCAGCTCGGCGGCGCGGCGCACCATGTCCTTGATATGGGTGAGCCCGTCGAGCAGCGAGTACTCGGTGTGGTTGTGCAAGTGTACGAATGCCATAGGGTGTCCGCCCCTTCAGTCGGGTCTCGGCGCACGGAGTTCGGTTGTGATGGGTTATGCGCGCGTATCGTGTCATGCTGGGCCGAGAAGGGTACTCGCCGCAAGCGCCGAAGCGCTCGCGCGACCCCGCGCGGCCGCTCTCAAGTTCCGTCAGTTTTCTCGGGTGCCATGATACCAGCCCACACGCCCCGGACGTGCGAACAAATGGTGGGTTTTGCATGGATTGCAACAAGGGCGATTTCATCAAGAGGATGACCGACACCCCCGAAATAAACCGTCGAGCCAGAATCGCCCTTCGAGTATAATGCTGTCGTATCGCTGTGCCTCAGCTAGCAATGTGCGGTGAAAAGACGGAAGGAGGCGCCAACGCTATGATTCTCTACCATGGGAGCAATGTCGAAGTGCGCCGCCCTCGTGTTCTCACCACAAACCGATCTCTTGATTTTGGCGCCGGCTTCTACACGACGTCAAATCTCGATCAGGCGAAACGCTGGGCTCGGCTGCAAGCGCAGCGCCGGAGAAGCGGTAGCGCCCTTGTCTCGGTTTATGAAATAAACGAAGCGGTCTTTGAGTCGCTCTCGCTCCTTCGGTTTGAGAGAGCCAATGCGGCGTGGCTCGATTTCGTCGTGGAAAACCGCAAGGGCTTGTACCAAGGCGCGCTCTATGACATCGTCATAGGGCCCGTCGCCAACGATCGCACTATGAGCGTCATCAACGATTACATGAATGATCAAATCGATCGTGAGACGGCCCTCATCCTTCTGAAACCGCAGAACCTCTCCGATCAGTACCGATTCGGAACCGAGAAGGCGCTTCGCTATCTTTCCTGCGAGGAAGTGATGCTCCTTGACTGAGACGAAGCCCTCCATCATGCAGAACTTCGATTCTGAGGTCTCTCGGCTCATCGCCGAGAGTCGGGGGCTTGACGCCCTCGAGGCGCTCCGGCTCTTCCTCCCCTCGGAAACCCGCCTGATGCTCCTCGATGACGATTTGAAGATGTGGCACTTCAGCCCGCTGGCGATTTTCGATATGTGGGAGAACGAGCAAGCCACCGGAGATCCGCGCAACTCGCTGTACCTGCGAGGTGATGAGATTGCCTAAGGAATTCGTGTTCTTCACCTATCTGCTGGAAAGCTACGCGCAGAGCCGCCATACGAGAGCGGCGGATGTGCTCGCAGCCCTCGACGCCCAGGGTCGTACCGAGTTCGTCTACGACATGTACGAGATGTACCACAGCGAGGCTATCGAGAACGCCTTCCGCGACATCGACAGCCTCATCGCCACCGGCGAACCGGCTTGGTAGGCACTGCTGACTACTTCCCCACCGTTATACAAGCCGCTGCGGGGCCAGACAAGACGGTATAGGCCTATTTTTCCGACGGCCGCATCACACAGCTTGACATGAAAGAGAGCATCGCCGGCGGCGGAGTTTTCGAGCGCTTGGCAGACGATTCGTTCTTCGAGGAGGCGCTTACCGTTCTCAACGATACCGTGGCATGGGATGTAAGCGGGCACTACGATCCCATAACCTGCATCGACATAGACCCTTTTGTCGCCGGGCGCCAAAAGGGTCTCCGACCCGCTTGAGGATGCCGCATAAGAGCACAAGCGCGCTAGAACTTGCTTGTCGTAGAGCGCGTCGTGTCGCACAGGTCAGCAAACGTCTCTCGGTAGACGAGCTGAGAATGGACGCCGCGGCTATCAAACGGCAGATTCCTATTCCCACGCATCGATGAGGGTAATCAGCTCTTGGCGGGAGTGCACGTCGCATTTAGCATATAAATGCAGAATATGGCTGCGAATCGTATTGTTGCTCACGCAGAACTCCTCGGCAATGAACGAAGAGCTGCGACCCTTGGCGAACAGCGCCATAACCTCTGTTTCCCGAGCCGTAAGAGCGAACGCCTCGGCCACAGCCTGCGCTCGATCGTCAAACGTCTGGCGACGATCCGATCCGACCGAATCCCCCTCGCCACGCGCTAATCCTTCCCATAGAAACGCCGCTATGGTCTTGTCATTGAGCAGCCATATCGCTGTAACAATGAAGCATGCCACCAGCGCCAATCCCACCATGGAATACGACGCTGACGGCAATAGCATATGATCGAGCACGGCCAGTCCGCAGCCCACCAACTGGGCAACCGCCACCAGCACCAAATAAAGCCCGAAGGGACGAACCGATCGAATGCCGCGAGAGCGCGCATACTCCACGAGGGCCAGCAGCATTACCAATTCCAACATTCCCTCTGTGGCGGCAGCGAGAGCCGCAGAGGGAGTCACGCTCGGCCATAGCACTGCGAGCAGCACGAATGAAAACAACATGAGTGTGGTCGCAATCTTGAAACCAAGCGCCTGCTCGCCGTCTCGCGGCCCATACACCGCCCCGGCGAGCAACGCGACGGCAAGCCCATGGGAAAAGACCTCCCATGAAATAGGGCGGATCTCGGGGGCACCGTAATGGTAGGCGGTGTACTGGATGAATCCGAAACCCACCATGAGAATGAGCACCCCGACGGGAGCGCTCCACCGACGTACATCTTTCATACCGCTAGACGCTAGCGTAACGCCTGATACACGGGTGCCTTCATCGAGGCTCTCCGAGGATAAGCCATAAGCCCCAATGCTTAAGGCCAAAAGAACCGCCGCAGCAAGAAGCGCTCCAGCATTCCCAATTTGCCAGAAAACCAATGACAGCATTGTCGCTACCGCCGTCATTACAATAGAGCGGCGCATATCCCGGGCAGACGACGCCGTGAATGCGCGCATCCATAGAACATTTACTACGGCAACTCCAGAAGCATACAGCGCAACGCCTATGAAAACCGCGAGGCTCCGATCGGGAAAAAGCGCCAATACCAGCACGCCAAGCACGCCACAAGCAAGCGCTATCACGCGGGTGGCAGGCCTCAGCACCCATGAACTAATTCCGGGAGCCATAGCCAATGCCAATCCCGCCAACGCGAGCAACGGCAGATAAACAGTGTACAGGTAGGTCGACTCGCCAGCAGCCGCCAAACCCGAGACGCAGAAGGCCACCAACTCCTCTGACGACCAGCATAGTCCCAACCCTAACGCCAATGCCAACCGCGGTGCGTCCTCTACTATTTTGTCACGCGTCATACCGTCCCTTTCCGTTGCGGTCATTGTACAGAAAAACTCACGATCATGACGCGCTCATTCCCTCATCTGAACTGGTATAACTCGATTTCACCTGTTTTGCATGAGAAGACTTTCAGGGCTATTTCACCCATCTTGCCTGGTTTCATCCGCAGGTAGGCCCCCTAAGCTGAAACCGTCAGTCACCTGCCCGTCTCTCGCAAACAACGCTGGCGCACGCAGGTATTGTTTCTAAGGAGGATAATATTATGAGCACCTCAGCACCACTCCCCGTCAGCCGCCGCAACTTCCTACGCCTGATGACCGCCGCTGGCATTGCAGGAGGCGCTATCAGCCTCAGTGGCTGCACGCCACAACCCAATAGTGGCACGCATGCAGCCGCCACAGGCGACGTCAATCCGACAACCAGCTGGCGCACGGCGCCCGACCCCATAGGCGAAGAGCATATCGTTAGCACCGAGCACGCCGACGTCGTTGTTATTGGCGGAGGTATTTCCGGTGTGTGCACCGCCGTCTCCGCCCTTGAGAACGGCCTATCGGTCATCGTGCTTGAAATGAACGAAACACCTCGCATGACCGGCCTTGACTTTGGCTGCGTGAACCCTACCATCGCCAAGGACAACGGTCTCGAGCTTTCCGAGCAGCAGACCTACCAACTCGTGCGAGACTGGGTGCATATGGCTGCCAATCGCGTGAGGACCGACCTCATCATGAGCTTCGTACGAGAAAGCGGGCCAGCCATCGATTGGCTTACCGAGAAAGCCGTGGCCTGGGGCTGCCGACCCACTTTGGCTGCCATGCGCAGCAACAGCGACACCTACTATAACTACACTCACACGGTCGAGTTTCCCGATGGACCTCTCTACGACATTGATGCTGGTGCCTACGGAATCAATGACGTCATCTCTGCTCTGCGCGAAGAAATTGAGAGTGCTGGGGGCTCCTACCTCACCAAAACTTGCGCCGAGCAGCTCGAGAAGGACGGGGAGCGGGTTTCCAGCGTTATCGCAAAAGACGCCGAGGGGAACTACCGGCGCTACGTCGCCAACAAGGGCGTCGTACTTGCCGCAGGCGATTTCGGCGGCAACGAAGAGATGATGGCAGAGCTGACCGAATTCGATTTCGATACGTATTCGGATCCCATGGACTATACCAATGTATCGACAGGCCAAGGCCTGGGGCATCAAATGGGACTCTGGGCGGGCGGAAAGCTGCAATTCGGCAGTCAGCCATTGATGATGCTGCCTATGACCTACCCCTACTTCTACCTCCGCGTGAACAAACTCGGCGAGCGCTACTGCAATGAGGACTGCGACTCAGTGAACATGTGCATCAATCAGGCCCAACAGCCTCAAGGCACTTCATGGGCCATCTGGGATGCCAAATGGCCCACCGAGATACCTGCGAGCCTGGAAGTGTCGGGCGGAATGAGCTGGGATCAGGATTTTCGAGAACTCGGCACGCCTTGGAGCGCTGAGGTTGAGGAAGCCTTCCTGGACTTCGAAAGCGAATACGGCTCGCTCCAGACGGCCGATACCTTGGAGGAGCTCGCCGAGAAAACCTCCCTGCCTCTTGATTCGCTGAAAGCAACGATCGGGCGCTATAACGAGCTGGCTCAGGCAGGAAGAGACGATGATTTCGGAAAACGCGCCGAGCTGATGACCACCATCCTGGAGCCGCCTTTCTACGCCCTCCGTATGCAAAACATGATGTGCGTTTCAGTGGGAGGCCTCGATGTCGACGCGAACAGCCAGGTACTCGGAGAGAACCGCACGCCCATCGCCGGCCTTTATGCCGTGGGAAACACCGCTGGCGGCCTTTTCGGTGTCGACTACAATGAGGCGCCAGTACCCGGCGTGAGCCTGGGCCGCTGTGTCACCTTCGGCAAGCTTCTTGGCGAACACCTCGCATCTGCGTAGCGGCAGCCCCACACCATCTTCCACCCTCCCCACCAAGGACGCCCCGAGGGCGTCCTTGTCATATAGGAAGCGAGATAGTTTTCCGCTCCAAAACGCGCGAGAACATAGCTCGCTTTCCTGCGGGAACTGTCCGCAAACTAAGAGGGGCGCCCCGGATGGGACGCCCCTCAAAACAGGCTCAAATGCTTGCGGGCTCGCTTGCCGGCGGCCGCGCCCCGAGGGGCGCTCTCGCTAGGCTGCGGCTCCGCTCACGTGCTTCAGCTGCGCCTCGCACCACTCCAGCTTCTTCTGGTTGGTGACGAGGGTGGCCTGATCCTGCGGATCGTCGGACGAGCCGAGATCCGCGATAATCGCGCGGCATTCATCGGCCTCGGCCTTCACGGCCTCGGCGTCGATGTCCTCCACGGCGCATCCGAACCGGGCGAGCACCGTCACCTGGTCGTCCAGAACCGACGTCGCGCCGCCCATGACCAGGAACTGCCTCTTGTCCTGCTCGTTCTCCCCGACGGTCAGCGTCACGACGCCGCCCTCGCGGTTGAGCGAGACCGCCAGCTCGTGGCCGGGCAGCACACCGAAGTAGCCGTCCGTGCCGGGAATGCTGGCATAGGAGACCTCGCCCTGGAACAGAGCGCGATCCGGAAGGGCCACCGTGCAGCGCATAACGGCCATTAGTTACCTTCCTTCTGCATGGCGTCGTAGGCCTCGTAGACCTGCTCGATGGCGCCCTTGTTCACGAAGCACTGCTCCGGAATGTGGTCGCACTTGCCATCGAGGATCTCCTTGAAGGAGCGCACGGTGTCCTCGACCTTGACGTACACGCCGGGCAGGCCCGTGAAGACCTCGGCCACATGGAACGGCTGGCCCAGGAACTTCTGCACCTTACGGGCGCGGTTCACGGTCAGCTTCTGATCCTCGGACAGCTCGTCCATACCCAGAATGGCGATGATGTCCTGCAGGTCCTTATACTGCTGCAGGATCTGCTGCACGCCCATGGCCACGTCGTAGTGCTCCTGGCCGACGATCTCGGGATCCAGCGCTCGGGAGGTGGACTCCAGCGGATCCACGGCCGGGTAGATGCCCAGCTCGGCGATGGAGCGGGACAGAACGGTCTTGGCGTCCAAGTGGGTGAACGTGGTGGCCGGAGCCGGGTCGGTCAGGTCGTCGGCGGGCACGTACACGGCCTGCACGGAGGTGATGGAGCCGGTCTGCGTGGAGCAGATGCGCTCCTGCAAGTCGCCCATCTCGGTGGCCAGCGTCGGCTGGTAGCCCACAGCGGAGGGCATACGGCCGAGAAGTGCGGACACCTCGGAACCGGCCTGGGTGAAACGGAAGATGTTGTCGATGAACAACAGCACGTCCTGGCCCTGATCGCGGAAGTACTCCGCCTCGGTCAGGCCGGCGAGGCCCACGCGCAGACGGGCTCCCGGAGGCTCGTTCATCTGGCCGTAGACCAGGCAGGTCTTCTCGATAACGCCGGAGTCGGTCATCTCCAGGTACAGGTCGGTACCCTCGCGGGTGCGCTCGCCCACGCCCGTGAACACCGACGTGCCACCGTGCTCCTGGGCCAGATTGTTGATGAGCTCCTGGATGCAGACCGTCTTGCCCACGCCGGCGCCGCCGAACAGGCCCGTCTTGCCGCCCTTGACGTAAGGCTCGATGAGGTCGACGACCTTGATGCCGGTCTCGAAGGTCTCCGTGGAGGTGACCAGGGTGTCGAACGGCGGGGCCGGATGATGGATCGGGCGCCACTCGACGTCGGCGGGCATGGGCTTGCCGTCGACAGGCTCGCCCAGCACGTTCCAGATGCGGCCGAGGGTCGCCTGGCCCACGGGCATCATGATGGGAGAGCCAGTGTCGGTGGCCTCCAGGCCGCGCACCATGCCGTCGGTGGACGTCATAGCGACGGTACGGACGATGTCACCGGGCAGGTGCGTCTGCACCTCGAGCACGGTGGACACTTCGCCCGAAGGGGTTTGTGCCTTCACGGTCAGGGCGTTGTAGATGGCCGGCATGGCGTCTGCCGGGAACTCCACATCCACAACGGCGCCGACGATACGGACGATGCGTCCGGTCGCGCCTCCCTTGGCCGCTTCAGTAGAAGTGTTATCAGCCATTTAATCCTCCAAAGCTGCGGCACCGCCGACGATCTCGGTGATCTCCGTGGTAATGGCGCCCTGGCGCACGGTGTTGTACACGCGCTCCAGGGTGGAGACCATCTCGTTCGCGTTGTCGGTAGCCGATTTCATCGCGTTGCGGCGGGCGCCTTGTTCGCCCGCTGCGGAATCGAGCATCGCGTAGTAGAACGCGTTGTTCAGGTAGGCGTTCATCATGTAGGACATGACCGACTCCGTGCTCGGCTCGAAGTCGATGTCGCCCGGGATGGCGGAATCGTCCCGTTCGCGGAAGGACTTGAAGATGTCCTCCTGCTTGGCCGTAAGGCCCAGAAGATCCGCGTAGGACTCCTCCTTGACCGGCAGCACCTGCTGCTCCACCAAGGTCTGCTCGGCGGCGTTCTTCGCGTGGTTGTACACGATGAACACCTCGTCGAGCTTGCCCTCGGCGTAGGCAGACATCACGTAGCCGGACAACTCGGCGGCCTGGGAGAACTCCGGGTCGGCCGAGTATCCCGCGAAGGAGAACACCGGATCGATGCCGCGGTAGGTGAAGTACCCGATGGCCTTCTTGCCACAGGCGGCCACCTCGACCTCGGCGCCTTCCCGCTGCTTTTCCTTCGTGAGCTTCTCCACATAGCGAAGCACGTTGGTGTTGAAGCCGCCGGCAAGCCCGCGGTCGGAGGTGACGGCTACGACGAGCACCCGCTTCACCTCGTCGTGGACCTGCAGCAGCGGCTCGTTGTCCAGATGGGCGTACTTTGCCGTGCTGATGAGCATGTCTGAGATGGCGACCGCCCAAGGAAGCGCGCTCTCGACGCGCTCCGAAGCACGGCGAATCTTGGCAGCGGCGACCATTTCCATGGTGCGCGTGATCTGCTTCGTCGAGTTGACAGATTTGATTCGCCGTTCGATGTCATGTAGGTTGGGCATGGTCTACCTACCTTACGCTGCGGCGTCGAAGGACTGCTTGAAGGCGGCGATGGCCTCCTTCAGGGCGGTCTCGGTCGCGTCGGTCAGCTTCTTCTCCGTGTTGATCGTCTCGATGATCTCCGGCTTGGAGGCGCGGATGGAGGCGAGCATCTCGGTGCGGAAGCGCACGACGGCATCCAGCGGCAGGTCGTCCAGGAAGCCCTGGTTGCCGGCGAAGATGGCGATGACCTGCTCGGCCACGGGCATCGGGTTGTAGCGGCCCTGCTTCAGAAGCTCGGTCATGTGCGAACCGCGGGTCAGCTGGTCCTGGGTGGCCTTGTCCAGATCGCTGCCGAACTGGGTGAAGGCCTGCAGCTCGCGGTAGCTGGCGAGGTCCAGACGCAGAGAGCCGGCCACCTGCTTCATGGCCTTGATCTGCGCGGAGCCGCCCACGCGGGACACCGAGATGCCCACGTCGACTGCCGGGCGCTGGCCCTGGAAGAACAGGTCGGTCTGCAGGAAGATCTGACCGTCGGTGATGGAGATCACGTTGGTCGGGATGTAGGCGGACACGTCGCCGGCCTGGGTCTCGATGATCGGCAGGGCCGTCATGGAGCCGCCGCCGTTCTCGTCGGACATCTTGACCGCGCGCTCCAGCAGACGGGAGTGCAGGTAGAACACGTCGCCCGGGTAGGCCTCGCGTCCCGGCGGGCGGCGCAGGGTCAGCGACATCTGACGATAGGCCACGGCCTGCTTGGACAGGTCATCGTAGACGATGAGCACGGCGCGGCCCTTGTTCTCGGGGCCCGCGGGCTTGCCGTCCTCGCCGTTGTAGACGAAGTACTCGCCCATGGCGGCGCCGGCCATCGGGGCGATGTACTGCAGAGGGGCGGAGTCGGAGGCGGTGGCGGCCACGATGATGGTGTTCTTCATGGCGCCGTGGCGCTCGAGGGTCTCCACCACGCCGGCCACCGTGGAGGCCTTCTGGCCGATGGCGACGTAGATGCAGATCATGTCCTGATCTTTTTGGTTGATGATGGCGTCGATGGCGATAGCCGTCTTGCCAGTCTGGCGGTCGCCGATGATGAGCTCGCGCTGGCCGCGGCCGATCGGCACCATGGAGTCGATGGCCAGAATACCGGTCTGCATCGGCTCGTTCACGGGCTGGCGAGAGATAACGCCGGGAGCCTTGAACTCCACGGGGCGCGTGCCCTCGGCCTTGATGGGGCCCTTGCCGTCGATGGGCTGGCCCAGCGGGTTCACCACGCGGCCGAGCATGGCCTTGCCGGCGGGAACCTCCACGATACGGCCGGTCGTGCGGACCTGGTCGTTCTCCTTGATTGCGGTGACGTCACCCAGAAGCACGGCGCCGACCTCGTCCTCTTCGAGGTTCTGGGCCAGGCCGTACACGGTCTTGCCGCCCTCTCCGATGAACTCGAGCAGCTCGCCGGCCATGGCATCGCGCAGGCCGTCGACGCGCGCAATGCCGTCGCCGACCTGGATGACCGTGCCCACTTCGCGAGACTCGACGCTGACGTTCAGCTGCTCCAGCTGCTTCTTCAGCGCCTCGTCGATGGACTGTGCGGTGATTTCAGTCACTAGCATTCACCTCCATCTGTTGTGTCCTTGAGGACGTTGCGGGCGCGATTGAGCTGCGAGATCATGCTCGCGTCAATGTAGTTGCCGTCAACATCCATGATGATGCCGCCCAGGATGGACGCATCGATGCGCTCGCGCAGCACCGCGCGCCGTCCCAAATCGGCCTCGGCTTTTTCCGTAATGAGTTGGCGCAGTCCGTCGTCGAGCGGCACGGCGGTGGTCACGTCGACCACGCAAATGCCCAGCTTGTCGCCCAGCAGCTCGCGGTACGCGTCATAGACCCGCGGCAGCAGGTCCGCCTGGCCGCGCTCGGCCATGACCGCGAGCACCTCGCGCAGCGCCAGATGGCAGTCGGCGAAGACGCCTTCCACCAGCTCCTTGCGCTGGGCGGGGGTGAAGTCCGGGTTCGACAGGCTCTGAGTCAGCTCCAGATCGGCGCGCATGAGACGGATGATCTCGCCCATCTGCTCGCGCACCTCAAGCACTGCCTCCTGGCCGCCGGCGGTATGGGCGGCATCGAAGAGCACCGATGCGTAAACCGCGACTTCCTCTTTCACGACGAGACGATTAGTTGCCATTGAAACTACCCGCCTCTTTGACGTAGCGCTCGATGATGGCGCGGTGCTCACCCTCGGTGAGATCCTCGCCGATCAGGCGCGCGGCCACATCGACCGAGGTGTCGGCCACGGTGGCCTGCAGCTCGGAGATGGCCTGCTTCTTCTCGGCCTCGATGGCGGCCTTGGCCTTCGCGATCATGTCGGCGGCCTCGGTCTGGGCCTGGGCGGTGATGTCCGCCTTGACGGCCTCGCCCACCGAGCGGGCGTCGGCGATGATCTGCGCGGACTGGGCCTTGGCGTCGGCCAGCTGCTTGTTGTACTCAGCCAGCACGCGCTCGCTCTCGATCTGAGCTTCCTCAGACTTCTTCAGGGCCTCGCGGATGGTGTTCTCGCGCTTCTCCAGCATGCCGGCAAACATCGGCCAGCCGAACTTCGCGAGAATGATCCAGAGGATGATGAAGGCGATGAGCATGGGGATGAACTCCGCCATGTCCGGGAGGATGGCGGAGATGCCGCCCTCCTGTTCCGCCTCAGCAGCGAACGCGAGCGCCGGGAAAGCAGCGTTGAGCGCCAGGGCGCCGAAGGCGACCTTCGCAACTGCTTTGTTCGCTCTTGTCTTCACGTGCATTCCTCCTTCCAGCCTTTTTACGGCTCTAACAACCGGTTAAAGACTAGAACTAGAGGATGAAGGCGAGAACGAAGCCGATGAGGGCCAGGGCCTCGGCCAGAGCGGCACCGATGATGAAGTTCGTGAACAGACGGCCACCCACCTCGGGCTGGCGGGCGGTGCCCACGCAGCAGCCGTAGCAGGCGATGCCGATGCCGAGGCCGGGGCCGATGGTGGCCAGGCCATAGCCGACGAGCTTCAGCGCAGCAATGACGAATACAGTTTCCACAGTTTCCTCCTTTAGGTCGTTTTTGAGCCTGTTTCCCAAAAACACTTACGGATTATGGTTTCCGGCTTTGGAGGAGCCGGCTTAACCCAGATGGGGGGGTGGGGCCTTGGCGGCCCGGGTGCGCGGGCGCGGGGCGCGGCGCGTGGGATCGGTTCCTAGTGGGCGCTCGTGGCGATCTGGACGTAGACCGCGGAGAGCACTGTGAACACGTAGGCCTGAAGGAACGCCACCAGCGTCTCCAGGGCGTACATGGCGATGAGCAGCAGGAACCAGGGCAGCGACAGCACGCCGGTCAGCGGGTCGATGGCCTGGATGCCGCAGGTGAGGAACACGCTGGAGGCCAGGGCGAAGATGCCCAGCACCATGTGGCCGGCGAACATGTTGCCGTAAAGTCGGACGGCGAGCGTGAGCCAGCGGATGCAGGTAGAGATGAGCTCCAAAAACCAGATGATCGGCACCATGACCTTCGGCAGGCCCGCCGGGGCGAAGGACTTCAGGTAGCCCAGGCCGCCCTTGGCCTTGATGCCCCAGACGTTGAAGTAGATAAACGAGATGGTGGCGAGCGCCCAGGTCACCGAGATGGTGCCCGTCGGCGTCTTGCAGCCGGGGATGAGACCCACGAAGTTCGAGATGAGGATGAAGAAGAACAGCGTGGCGAGGAAGGGCACGTGCTTCTTGAAGCCGTGGCCGATGATGCCCTCGCCCATATCGTTGCGCACGAACTGGTAGCCGTACTCAACGGTGTTGACGAACTTGTTCGTCGGGATGAGCGTGAGCTTGCGGCCCACGACGAGGATCAGCACCAGCGTGATGATCCAGCAGATGACCATCCACAAAATGTACTGGGTGACTCCGCCGAAAACCACGGTGGGATCGAAGGATGCCTGAAGATGAGGTACCTCTTCAGAGAGCGTTGAAAGAGCGTCCACGTATCAACCTTTCCTAGCTTTTCCGTGCCAGTTTCGTCACGCCGAACACAATGGCGGTGACGGACAGGGCACCGGCTTCCGACAGGAC
The DNA here is from genome assembly GCF_977113345.1 of Adlercreutzia sp. CNCM I-6216. NCBI lineage: Bacteria > Bacillati > Actinomycetota > Coriobacteriia > Eggerthellales > Eggerthellaceae > Adlercreutzia > Adlercreutzia sp. CNCM I-6216. The sequence continues at coordinate 36,297 of NZ_CDSBIE010000011.1, read as the reverse complement.
AAAGGGCAGCGCGGCATCCCGGTTGACGTTGATGCAGAGGATGGCGAAAGCGAACATGAGGACAAACGAGAGGAGCAGGCACAGCATGAGCACGCCCATGTGCCCCAGATTGCCCGCGTCCGTCATGTGCTTCACCCGATGCAAACCGAACACGAGGGGTGCAAACCCCACGATTCCCGCTGCCGCACCGAGTGCTATTGCCAGTACCATAACCTGCTTCCGTCGGGGCGCTTGCGCGCGCTTGTATACCCAATGTAAACCGCCGTATATGATAATGGCTCATCTACAAAAGCTGAGCGATTTGGCCGATTTCTGGGTGAGCGGTGAAAAGAGCGCGGCGGCGGCTCTCCCTTCTGAGCAGGGAAAATTTGTGCAAGTGCACTAAAACAGAGGCCTTCGGCGCGCCCTTCGCCGTGCGTACCGACTTTTGCCTGATCTACTCCCCCGTGTACTCCCGGACGAGGATGCCGGACTCGGCCAAAAGCTCCTGGGACAGCTCGTCGGGATACGGGTTCTGGTAGACGATCTCGGTGATGCCGGCATTGATGAGCATCTTGGCGCACACGACGCAGGGCTGCGTGTTCACGTAGATGGTGGCGCCGGCGATGTTGATGCCGTAGCGGGCCGCTTGGATGATGGCGTTCTGCTCGGCGTGCAAACCGCGGCAGATCTCGTGACGCTGGCCGCTCGGCACGCCCAGCTGCTCACGCAGACATCCGGTCTCGCTGCAGTGGGTAAGGCCGGTGGGCACGCCGTTGTAGCCCGTAGCCAGGATGCGGCGATCCTTCACGATGACGGCGCCGACGCCGCGGCGCAGGCAGGTGGTGCGGGTGGCCACGTCGTTGGCCATCTTCATGAAGTACTCGTCCCAGCTGGGACGGTTATCTTCTGCCATGGTTGTTCCTTTCGTCCGGCGCGGGGGATGGCGGGGGTCTCCGTGCTCAAGCAATGGCTCGCTCGGCGGAACAGCCCACTGGGCTGTTCCGTTCGCTGCGCAACCTGCGCGCGGAGACCCCCGCCATCCCCCGTGCCTGCTCAGCCTTTGCCGAAATCAATCCGGTCAGATTACTCGGTTCCGAAGATGCGGTCGCCGGCGTCGCCGAGGCCGGGGACGATGTAGGCGTTCTCGTTGAGGCCGTCGTCGATGGCGCAGGTGTAGATGATGAGGTCGTCGTCGGCGGCGAGCAGACGCTCGATACCCTCCGGGGCCGAGACGAGGCACAGAAAGCGGATGGTGCCCGACACGCCCGCCTCGCGCAGGTACTTGACGGCCGCCTCGGCGGAGCCGCCGGTGGCGAGCATGGGATCGAGCACGTAGACGCGGCGGCTCGCGATGTCGCGGGGCAGCTTGTCATAATAGCTCTCGGGCTCGTGGGTCTCCTCGTTGCGCTGCATGCCCAGATGCCCCACACGGGCCCGGGGGATTACTTCCAGCGCCCCGTCCACCATGCCGAGGCCGGCGCGCAAAATGGGCACGAAGGCCACCTTGCGGCCCGTGATCTGCTTGGCATCGAAAGGCGCGATGGGCGTTTGGATGAACACGTTCGTGAGCGGCAAGTCGCGGGTGGCCTCGTAGGTCTCGAACAGCGAGAGCTCGCGCACGACATCGCGGAACTCGTTGGAAGGGGTGTGCTTGTCGCGCAGGATGGCCAGCTTATGCTGCACGATGGGATGATCGAGGACGACAACGCGGTCGTTCCATTCCATAGTTTAGTTCCTTTCGTCCGGTGCGGGGGCGGACGGGGCCTCCGTGCTCAAGCAATGGCTCGCTTTGTGGAACAGTCCACTGGACTGCTCCAGTCGCTGCGCAACCTGCGCGCGGAGGCCCCGTCCGCCCCCGCACCTGCACAACCTCTGCTGCTTTTAGTACTCCAAACCCGGGTACAGGGGATGGGCTTCCAGCAGGGCGTCTACGCGGCGACGCACGTCGGCGAGCTTGGCGTCGTCGGTGGCGTTGAACACCGTGGTCGTGATGAGCTGGCCAATCTCGTAGAAGTCCTCGGCGGTGAAGCCGCGGGTGGTGGCGGCCGCGGAGCCCACGCGGATGCCGCTCGTCACGAAGGGAGAGCGCTGCTCGTTGGGGATGGAGTTCTTGTTCACCGTAAGGCCCACGGATTCCAAGAGCTTCTCGGCGTCCTTGCCGGTGATGTCGGAGGCCGTGAGATCCACGAGACACAGGTGATTGTCGGTGCCCCCGGAGACGAGACGCAGGCCGCCGTCGGTCATGCCCTCGCCGAGGGTGCGGCAGTTCTCCACCACGTGCTCCATATAAACACGGTAATCGGGGCGCAGCGCCTCGCCGAAGGCCACGGCCTTGCCGGCGATGACGTGCATGAGCGGGCCGCCCTGAGCGCCGGGGAAGATGGCCTTGTTGATCTTAGGCCCCAGCTCGTCCGAGTTCGTGAGAATGAAGCCACCGCGCGGACCGCGCAGGGTCTTGTGGCTCGTGGAGGTGACGATGTCGGCGTGGGGCACCGGGCTCGGGTGCAGCCCGGCGGCCACGAGGCCCGCGATGTGGGCCATGTCCACCATGAGGTAGGCGCCCACCTCATGGGCGATCTCTGCCATGCGCTCGAAATCGATGAAGCGCGGATAGGCCGAGGCGCCGCCGACGATGACCTTCGGGCGGCACTCCTTGGCGATGCGCTCGAGCTCGTCGTAGTCGATGGTCTCGGTCTCGGGGTTCACACCGTAGGAGACGATGTTGTACAGAAGGCCCGAGAAGTTCACAGGGCTGCCGTGGGTGAGATGCCCGCCGTGATCGAGGCTCATGCCGAGCACCGTGTCGCCGGGCTCGATGATGGCCAGGTACGCGCCAAAGTTCGCGCTGGCGCCGGAGTGGGGCTGGACGTTGGCGTACTTCGCGCCGTACAGCTCACAGGCGCGGTCGCGGGCGAGATCCTCCACCATGTCGACCTTCTCGCAGCCGCCGTAGTAGCGCTTGCCGGGATAACCTTCCGCATATTTATTGGTGAGCACGCTGCCCACGGCCTCCATGACGGCGCGGGAGGTGAAGTTCTCCGACGCGATGAGTTCCACGCTCCCCCGCTGGCGGGCGAGCTCGGCGCGCAGGCAGTCGGTCACCTGCGGATCTTCAGCGGTGAGAAATTCCAAAGCCATCTACTGTCTCCTTTGCTAGTCGAGAGCCATGATCTTTTCGACGCGGCCGGCGTGGCGGCCGCCGCCGAAATCGGTGGCGAAGAAGGTGTCGAGGATGCGCTCGTTCTCCTCGAGCGGCACAAAGCGCCCGGAAAGGGTGATGACGTTCGCGTCGTTGTGCTCGCGGCACAAGGCGGCGAACTCGGGGTTGATGATGTTGGCGGCACGCACGCCGGGCACCTTGTCGGCGGCCATGGCCATGCCGATGCCCGTTCCGCATACGAGCACGCCGCGGTCGGCCGCGTCGTCGGCCACGTCATGGGCCACGGGGGCCGCATAGTCGGGGTAATCGACGCGTTCCGCGTTGTCGGGACCGCGATCGATGACGTCGTACCCCTTCCCCACCAGATAATCCACCAGGGCCTGCTTCTGCTCGAAGCCGGCGTGGTCGCTTCCGATGCTCACGCGCATGGGCCACTTCCTTTCCGTCGCGAATGCCTTAGGCCGTATTGTAGGCGCTCGACCGCCGCCGTGCCCCCTCGCTCACGCTTTCCGCACCAAATCGGGAGAGACGGGCGAAGCCGCTAGCTGCGAACGCGGGAGACGGCTTGGTGCCAGGCGTCGAGGCGGGCGGCGCGCGCCGGCTCGTCGAAAGTGGGCAGGAAACGATCCTCCCCTTCGCGCAGGGCCGCCAGCTCCTCGGTGCTCTTCCAGAAGCCCGTGGCCAGACCGGCCAGGTAGGCAGCGCCGAGAGCGGTGGTCTCGGCGTTGTCGGGACGGCGCAGGGGCGCGCCGAGCATGTCGGCTTGGAACTGCATGAGGAAGTCGTTGGCCGCCGCTCCCCCATCGACGTTCAACACCGAAAGCGGCATGTGCGCGTCCTCCGCCATGGCACGGGCGAGGTCGCACACCTGGTAGGCGATCGACTCCAGGGCCGCCCGCACGATATGGGCGCGCCCGGCGCCGCGGGTGAGGCCGAGAATAGCGCCGCGGGCGTCGGCATCCCACCAAGGAGCGCCCAGGCCCGTGAACGCGGGCACGACGAAGACGCCGTCAGTTGTGGCCACACTGCGGGCGATGGTGTCGGTGTCGGCGACGCTGTCGATGATGCCGAGCTCGTCGCGGAGCCACTGGATAAGGGCGCCGGCCATGAACACGCTGCCCTCGAGCGCGTACTCGATGCCCTGGATACCGGGAGCCGAGGCGGCCACCGTGGTCACGAGCCCGTGCTCGCTCGCACAGGCCTCGTACCCAGTGTGCATGAGCAGAAAGCAGCCAGTGCCGTAGGTGTTCTTCGCCTGGCCCGCATGGAAGCAGCACTGGCCGAAGAGCGCCGCCTGCTGGTCGCCCGCCACGCCGCAGATGGGAATGCCCTGGACAAGCCCCGGGTTCGCCGTCACGCCGAAGCTGCCCGAAGAAGGGCGCACCTCGGGAAGGATGGCCTCGGGGATGCCGAAGAGCTTAAGCAGGAAGGGATCCCAGCGCCTCTCGTGGATGTTGTAGAGCATGGTGCGGCTGGCGTTGGTCACATCCGTGGCGTGCACGGCCCCGTCGGTGAGCTTCCAAATGAGCCAGCTGTCCACGGTGCCGAAGCAGAGCTCCCCCGCCTCGGCGCGAACGCGGGCGCCGGGCACCTCGCCTAAGATCCAGGCGAGTTTGCTGGCGGAGAAGTAGGCATCGGGCACGAGCCCCGTGCGCGCCGTGATCTCGGCTGCGGTAGCTGGGTCGCTCGCGATGGCCTCCACCATGGGCGCCGTGCGGCGGCACTGCCAGACGATGGCGTTCATGATGGGCTCGCCGGTGGTGCGGTCCCACACGATGGTGGTCTCGCGCTGGTTGGTAATGCCGATGGAATCGATCTCGTCGGTGTCCACATTCGACGACATGATGAGCTCGGCGAGCGCGCCCAGCTGCGAGGAGAGGATGTCTTGCGGGTCGTGCTCGACCCAGCCGGGCTGCGGGTAGATCTGCGGGAACGGCCGCTGGACCGAGGCGACGGGACGGCCGGCGCGGTCGATGAGCATGGCGCGGGAAGAGGTGGTGCCCGCATCCAGCGCTATGACGTATTTCTTCATGAACGGACCTCGATCCATTCCAGGATGAAATCGTAGACTTCTTCTTTGCCGAGTTCATTGAGGATTTCGTGGCGCATGGCGGGGAACAGGCGCAGGGTGATATCTTCGGCGCCGGCCTTTTCCATGGACTCGGCGGCCTTCGCGACGCCCTTGCCGCACTTGCCGACGGGGTCGGCATCGCCGGACACGAAGAGGAGCGGCAGATCGTGGGGCGTGTCGCGGTAGGTGGCGGGAGCATTGGCGCGCCAGGCCAGCTCGGTTAAGGCGGCGTAGGCGCCGGCGCCGAACATGAAGCCGGCCCGCTCGTCGGCCATGAAGGCGTCGGCCACGGCCGGATCGCGGGAGAGCCAGTCGAAGGGGGTGCGGGCGTTCTTGATGGCGCGGCTGTAGGCGCCGTCGGCCAGCGCGTGCAGAAGGCTGCTGCGGTAGTCGTCGCCACGCACGGCCGCGATGGCCCGGGCGGCCAGGTTGCCGGTGCGGGAGACGGCGGTGGCCTCGTTGGCCGTACCGCAAATGACAGCGCCGGCCAGCCCCTGCCCGAAGCGCGGGAGGTAGCTGCGCAGCACGAGCGAGCCCATGGAATGCCCGAACATGAAGTACGGCGTGCCGGGCGCCACCTGCTGGGAGACGAGCAGGCGCAGCGTTTGCACGTCCTCGATCATGGCGTTGGCACCGCCCTCGGCGTCGATCACGCCGCGGCGCTTAGGCGTGCCGGCCGTCTCTCCGTGGCCGATGTGATCGTGACCGGCCACGAGATAGCCCGCGTCGGCGAGGAAGCGGGCGAAGTCGTCGTAGCGGTCGATGTGCTCGGCCATGCCGTGGATGAGCTGCACGACACCGCGCGGCTTGAAGCAGCCGAGCTCGGGCTCGCCGGAGGCCGAATCCGTGCGCTCCATGGTCAGGGGCACCCAGAGGACGGCGCGGACCTGGCTTTCCCCGTCGGTGGAGTCGAAGGTGAACTCGGTGCGGCCGACCGTCCCAGCGGTACCGGCGACCGCCCCGCCAACGCGGGCAGCCGCCTCGTCGTTTCGACTCATGGCAAACATCCTTTCAGATCTTCCAGGGTAAGCGTGCCCGCCCGCAGGACGCGGGGGGCCTCGCCGGTGCAGTCTAGCACGGTGGAGGCGGTACCGGACGCGGGAGACGGCACCGGTTGATCGCTCGTCGCGTAGCATGCGGATGCGGAAGGGGCGGCTTCGGCGAGATCGGGGGCAATGCTAGCGGCCGCAACGGCGTCGCCGGGCAGGTAGAGGCCGGCCGTGCGGGCCACCAACGCGCGATCGAGGTCTTCGACGCGGGCCGTATCGGAGGCGCCGGAGAGGTTGGCCGAGGTGACGGCCAGAGGACAGCCGGCGGCGCGGATGAGCCCGAGGGCCGCCTCGCTGGCGGGCATGCGCAAGCCGATTGTGCCCGCGGGCGATTGGAAGGCGGGGGGAACAGCATCGGAGGCGCGAACCACGAGCGTGAGGCCGCCGGGCCAGAAAGCCTCGGCGAGGCGACGGGCATAGGCGGGAACGTCCTCTCCGTAGACATCCAGCGCCTCGGGGCCTTCCACGAGCCACGCCACGGGCTTGCCCGCGTCGCGGCGCTTCAGGTCGTAGAGGAGCTGCGGACCTGGGGCCGCGCTCACGGAGACGCCCAGGCCGAAAACAGTGTCGGTCGGGAAGACGACGGCATCGCCGGCGGCCAGGGCACGGACGGCCTCTTCCTTTGAGAGCAGATGGCAAGCGCCATCGAACGGGCAATCGCTCATCGGCTCCCCTCCTCGCAAGAAGCGATCTCGCCCGACACCGGTTGCACCGATGCGGTTTCGTTGCGGAACGCGGGCGCTTCGGCTTCAGAAAGTCGTGCGGCGACGATGACCTCGGCCACGCGCAGGCCGTCCACGGCGGCGCTCGTGATGCCACCGGCGTAGCCCGCGCCCTCGCCGCAGGGGTACAGGCCGGCGATGTTCGACTGGAAACGGTCGTCGCGCACGATGCGCACGGGACTCGAGCTGCGGGCCTCCACGGCGGTCATGACGGCGCCGGCATCGGCGAAACCGTGCAGCTTGCGACCCAAGGCTGGCAGCGCCTCGGCGAGGGCGTCGGCCACGAACGACGGAAGGCAGCCGCGTAGGTCGCACCAGGCCACGCCGCGCGGATAGGTGGGCGTCACCGTGGCGCTCGGCGTGCCGGCGGTGTGCGCGAGGAAGTCGCCGACCGTTTGGGCCGGGGCTGTATAGGGCGGCATGGGCGCGCCGCCGGATTCCGAAGAGATGTCGGCACCTTCCGCATCGTCGGCCGTCAGCCCGCGCCCGAGAAGATAGGCGTCCCGTTCCAACTGGCGCTGGAAGGCAACCCCCTCCAGAGGGTCGTCGCCGGGCAGGTCGTCGGGACGCACTTCCACGAGCAGGGCGGCGTTGGCGTTGGCCCCGGCGCGGGCGTGGCGACTCATACCGTTCACGCAAAGGAGCCCCTCCTCGCTGGCGGCGGCCACCACCTCCCCGCCCGGACACATGCAGAAGCTGTAGACACCCCGGCCGTCGGCAGTCTTCACCGCCAGCTTGTAGTCGGCCGCGCCGAGGGCCGGATGACCAGCGGCCGGGCCGTACTGGGCCTCGTTCACGAGGGCCTGGGGATGCTCGATGCGCACACCTACGGCGAAGGGCTTGCGGGCCATGGCCGCGCCGGCCTCGCGCACCATTTGGAAGGTGTCGCGGGCGGAGTGCCCGCAGGCCAGCACGATGCAATCGGTCGCGAAGACCTCCTCCGCGCCCGTGCGCTCGTCGACAAGGCGAACGGCGGCGATGCGCGGCTCGTCATCTTCGCGGCCGGCCCCCTTCGAAGCATCGGCGACGCCCGATTCGGCAACGCCCTCGCCCGCAAGCACCAACCCATCAAGGCGCGTAAGGAACCGCACCTCTCCCCCGACCTCCTCGATGGCCCGACGCAGGTTGCGCACGACATCGACGAGCAGGTCGGTGCCGATATGGGGCTTGGCGTCCACGAGGATGTCCGTCGGCGCGCCGGCCTCCACGAAGGTCTCCAGCACATGGCGGATATGGGGCGATTTGATGCCCGTGTTCAGCTTGCCGTCGGAAAACGTGCCCGCACCGCCCTCACCGAACTGGATGTTCGTGCACATATCGAGCGGGGCACCGGCATTGAAGGCCTCGACGACGGCCACGCGCTCGTCCACGGAAGCACCCCGCTCCACTACCAGCGGACGCAATCCGGCCCGCGCCAGATACAGCGCGCAGAACAGCCCCGCCGGCCCTGCCCCGACCACGACAGGCCGCAGTCCGGCCGGTTCCACGCGCGGTATCGAAAGAGGCGCAGCAGGTTCGTAGGCCTTGACCGCCACGCCCTTCGCCGACCGCGGCGCAGCGCCTTCCGCCAACTCAACCGCCACGGTCACGACCCCGTGCACATTCGACTTCTTCCGCGCATCGATCGACCGCTTCAGCAGCTTCACCTCAACAAGCGCACTCCCCTTCACCCCGAGCGCCCGCGCGATTTCTCGGCGGAAGAGCGATTCGTTTTCTGGCAGGAGAGCATCAAGAGAAACCGGAACATTGGAAGCCTGAATCATGCACGTAACCTTCCAGCCGCCGCCCAACCCGCGAGAAGCCCCGAGGCCCAGGCCCAGTGCAGGTTGAAGCCACCGCACGCCGCATCCACGTCCAGCGCCTCGCCGACAACATAGAGCCCCGGCACGCGGCGTACCTCGCAGGTGCGGTCGTCCACCGCCCGGACGCTCACGCCCCCGCGGTGCACCTGGCACTGCCGCACGTCGCCGAGCCCCGTCATGGGCAGGCGCAGACCCTTCAGCACCGGCGCCATGACGGCCGTCTCCCCCTTCGCCACGGGGCGCGCCCCGTCCAGCGCCGCCGCTTCCAACAGCACATCAGCCACCGGCGCGAGCACCATGCCGCGCAGCATATCGTCCCACGTCACATCGTGCCCGAGCGAGGCGCGCAGCATCTTGCGGCGCCGGTTAAGGAACGCCTCCATGTCGCACAGGCGCACCCAGGGCACGAAATCCACGGCGAGCACGTCGCCGGGTTCAGCCAGGCGGCTCAGGTTGAAGGCGGCGATGCCCGAGACGCCGTACTTGCGGAACATCACCTCGCCCACCTCGCGGGACGCCAAGCGCTCGCCCTCGTGGGTGCCCATCGGATAGCCGCCGTCGTTCATCGCCCGGCCGTCCATCCCGCGGCTATCGGGGCGCCACAGCTCGAGCGCCCCGCGCACGCGGATGTTGTCGAGACGGCGCGGCCAGCGCGGATCGGTCGCCAGCGACCCCAACGTCGGCTCCGGCTCGCGGAAGGGAACGCCCTCGGGCAGAAGCCCGCGCGCGACTGAACCGCCCACGGCCACGATGACCGCGTCGGCCCGCTCGAAGCGCCCGTCAGTCAGACGCAGCGTGAACGGAGCCCCTTCGGCGCGCGGCGGCTCCACGGCCGCGACCTCGCATTCCACGCGCTCTTCCACGCCCGCCGCAGCACAGGCCGCCCGCAGGCAGTCGAGCACCGAGGCGGCCTTGTTCGCCAGCGGGTACAGGCGCCCCTCCCCTTCCTCGCGCCACATAAGGCCGTGATCGGAGAAGAACCCCAGCACGCCGTTCGGATAGGCGGTACTCGTCTTGGCCTGGGACGGCACGTGCCCGTGCGCCTGCCCCTCGAATTCCAAGAGCACGCGCCTCACGAATGCGGCGTTGCGGTAGTCTCCCTCGCCGGGTCGGGCATTCGAGAAGTTGCACCGCCCGTTGCCCGTCGCCAGAATGGAGCGCCCCACCCGGTCGGACGCCTCGTACACGACGACCCGCGCCGCGCCCTCCGCATCTCGCACGGCCTCGCCAGCCGCCACGGCTGCCGCCAACCCGGAGGCCCCGCCGCCTATGATCGCAATCGTTTTCGCTTCGCCCACGCCGCTTCCGTTCACTCGCTTCCCGCTGTGATCTATGCTAGAATACGACCAACGGACCAGCCTGAGGTAGAGTGCAGGCGGCACCGTCGTTTAGTCGGGACCGCTAGTTGGCGCTAGCGGTCCTTCCTATTTCATCTACCTGGCCATTCTAGCACGAGCGCCCCGCATGGCAGGGCGCTCGCTCATGACACACTATGTCGCTAGAACCTACTTGCTGTCCAGCTGCGGGATGGGGGCCTCGTCGCGCTCGTCGAGGTTGCCCTCGTAGACGTAATGCTTCGTCTCCTTCGCGATGAGTCCGGAGAGCAGCAGCACCATGATGATGTTCGGGATGGCCATAAGGGCGTTGGTGATGTCGGAGACCGTCCAGACCACCTCGCCCACGCCGATGGCGCCGAGGAAGGCCACCACCACGTAGAGCACCTGGTAGGGACGGATGGCGCGCTTGCCGAACAGGTAGGTGACGCAGCGGTTGCCGTAGTAGGACCAGCCCAGGATGGTGGAGTAGGCGAACAGAATCATGCCGAAGATGAGAATGGGCGTGCCGATGTAGGGAATGCTCGCAAAGGCCGCCGACGACAGCGCCGCGCCGGCGGTGATGTTGCCGGCCATGATCTCGGACTGCAAATCGGCGTTGCCGAGCATCGTGGACACGAGCACGAGACCGGTGAGCAGGCAGATGATGACCGTGTCCCAGAAGGTGCCGGTCATGGAGACGAGCGCCTGACGGGCCGGGTTGCGGGTCGCGGCCGCCGAGGCCACGATGGGCGCGGAGCCGAGGCCCGACTCGTTGGAGAACAGGCCGCGGGCGCAGCCGAACTGCAGGGCCAGCATGAGACCGGACCCGAGCGCGCCGCCGAAGGCCGCCTTGGCGGTGAAGGCGCTCTCCACGATGAGGCAGAACGCGGGCCAGACGAGCTCCCAGTTCATGCCGAGGATGACCACACAGCCCCAGATGTAAGCGATGGCCATGAAGGGCACGAGCTTCTCGCACACATTCGAGATGACCTTCACGCCGCCGAAGATGACGACCGACACCATGATGACGATGGCAAGCCCGATGCCCCAGGCGGGCACGCCGGGCAGGTTCGTGGAGATGACCTCGGTCATGGCGGAGGACTGCACGGCCGACCCGATGCCGAAGGACGCGATAGCCGCGAACAGGGCGAAGGCCCCGGCGCCGAGCAGCGCCCACCAGGGCGTGTTGCCGTCCTTGTCGGTGAAGCCGCGCTTCCACGCGTACATGGCGCCGCCGAGCATGTCGCCGTTGTGATCCTTCACGCGGTACTTCACGGCGGCAAAGGTCTCGGAGTACTTCGTGGCGATGCCGAACACGCCGGTGATCCACATCCAGAACACCGCGCCCGGGCCTCCCGCGATGATGGCCGTGCCCACACCGACGATGTTGCCGGTGCCGATGGTGGCCGACAGCGCCGTGCACAGCGCGCCGAACTGGCTGATGTCGCCGGGAGCGTCGGGGTCCTTGGTCACCGACAGCTTGATGGCCGTGGGCAGCTTTCGCTGGATGAAGCCGGTGCGGAAGGTCAAAAAGATGTGCGACCCTAACAGCAGCACGAGCATCGGCGGCCCCCAAACGAAGGCGTCGATGCTGTTGATGATATCGACGATCATGTCCATGTGGCGGTTCTCCTCTCAGTGAGCGCAGTGCGGCGGGACTTTAAAGCCAGCGGCTCGGCGCGGCGGTCCCGGCGAGGCAACGCGCGCTCATCGGGCCTTCGCACTTTAACGTGCTAAAGTAGCCGCATTATAGAGGGAGAAGTTGAGCGCTTTTGTTAACAATGGAAGAATTCCCCGTAAGCGGCGGCTGCAGCAGCACCGGGCCGGGCGGTGCGGGCCGCCAGAGGAAGCGAGCGGCCTGGGCGGCACCTTCTACAGCTGCGCCTTGTCCACGCGGGGCACGGGCTCGGCGTACTCCTCGTCAAGGTGGCCATCGTAGACGTAGTGCCTGGTCTCCCGAGCGATCATGCCCGACAACAGCAGAATGACGATGATGTTGGGAATGGCCATCAGCGCGTTGCCGATGTCCGAGATGGTCCACACCACGTCCCCCACCCCGATGGCGCCGAAGAAGGCCACGGCCACGTAGATCACCTGGTACGGCTTGATGCCGCGGGGCCCGAACAGATAGGCCACGCAGCGGTTGCCGTAATAGGACCAGCCGAGGATGGTGGAATAGGCGAAGGCGCACATGCCGAGCACGAGCACCGGCGTCCCGAACACGGGGATCTCGGCGAAGGCGGCGCTCGCGAGGGCGGCCCCGGTGAAGATGGAGGGGTTGGCCAAGATGTCCTCGCCGATCTCGGGGTGCACGATCATGGTGGACACGAGCACGAGCCCCGTGAGCAGGCAGATGACGCCCGTGGACCAAAACGCGCCGGTCATGGAGATGAGCGCCTGGTCGGCGGGGTTCTTCGTCTTGGCCGCCGCCGCCACAATGGGGGCGGTGCCCAGTCCCGACTCGTTGGAGAACAGGCCGCGCGCGCAACCGAACTGCAGGGCCATCACCATGCCGGAACCCACCGCGCCGCCGAAAGCCGCCTTCGGGGTGAAGGCACATTCCAGAATAAGCCCGACGGCCTCGCCGAGCACCGGGGCGTTCATGCCCATGATGACCAGGCAACCGAGCGCATAGGCGCCGGCCATGATGGGCACGAGCCACTCGCACACCCGCGCGATAGAGTTCACGCCGCCGAAGATAACGGCCGCCACGGCCACGACGATCACAACGCCCACGGCCACGGCCGGAATGGCGGGCACCGACGAGGTGACGATGCCGGAGATGGCCGCCGCCTGCACCGCCGAGCCCGTTCCGATGGTGGCGATGACGGCGAAGGCAGCAAAGGACACGGCACCCAGCGTCGCCCACCACGGCACGCTACCGTCCGGCCGCGCGAAGGCGCGCTTCCACACGAACATGGCGCCGCCCAGCATGGCGCCGGACTTATCGCGAACGCGGTACTTCACGGCCGCGTAGGTCTCGACGTACTTGGTGGCGATGCCGAAGAGGCCCGCGATCCACATCCAGAAGATGGCGCCGGGTCCGCCGGCGAGGAGCGCCGTCGCCACGCCGACGATGGAGCCGGTGCCGATGGTGGCGGCGAGCGCCGTGGCCAGGGCCCCGAAGCTGGAGATGTCTCCCTTGCCCGACGGGTCGCGGCGCACCGACATGCGGATGGCCTGCGGCAGTTTGCGCTGGATGAACCCCGTGCGGAAGGTCAGGTAGATGTGCGTGCCGAGCAAAAGCGCGATCATCACCGGGCCCCACACGATAGAGTCGATGGTTGTGAGAAGTTCAATCATGGGTGCGATTGTACTGCATCGAGGGGCCTTCCGCGCGCAATGCGCCGAATGTCAACAAAGTGATGGGCAAGACCTCTACAGCTCGATGGGGTTCCAGGAGCCGTCGATATCGCACAGCCACGCCTCGGCGTCATCGATGGTGAAGAAGGTGAGGCGCGGGTCATCCGGATCGTCCCAGTCCTCGCCGAGGGCGACCATGTGTTTGAAGCCCTCCTCGCGCACGGTCGCGTTGGCGCGGTCTTCCAGGTTCGCGCGGCCCCGCAGGATGACCCAACCGCGGCCGGGCTTCCAGGCGGTCAGCTCCACGCGGGGATTGGCCTGCATTTCGCGGTAGCAGTCCTTGGTGGTGGCGGTGCAGAACTGGATCTCGCCGTCCTGCAGTGCGGCGAAGCTGAAGGGGCGCACGTGGGGCTGGGCGCCCTCCAGGGTATCCTCCACCGTGGCGAGGTACCAGGCGGGGACGCTCGTGAGGTAGTCGACGATGAGCTCGTTTCCGGTCATTTCGGGTTCCTTTCTTGAAATTCTGGCTTGTCCGCGGGAGGTCGGAGGCGGAAGTGCCGTGCTCAAACAGCATTCAATGGCAGGGCTCGATGAGGGCCGCATCGTTCTACCCATGCCATTGAATGAACTGCGCGCGGCACCACCGCCTCCGACCTCCCGCTGCTCAACTCTTTATGACAAGGGAACATAGTTGGTGGCAATGACGGCGGTGATCATGAGGACAAGGGCGCCGGTGCCGACGGCGTCACGCCAGGTGAGGCGCAGCGGGTCGAGGCGCGTGGTGCCGACGCCACCGTGGTAGCAGCGGGCCTCCATGGCGGCGCTTAGGGTCTCGGCATGGCGGAAGGCGCTCGTGAACAGCGGGATGAGCAGAGCTGTGAGCGACTGGATGCCGCCGCGGAAGGGGTTCGCGCTAAAGTGGGCGCCGCGACTTTTCTGGGCACGGTAGATGATGCCGAGCTCGGTCATGAACTGCGGCAGGAAGCGCAGCGCGATGCCGAGAATCATGCCCAGCTCGTGGGCGGGAACGCCGATGCGCGAAAGCGGTGCCATCAGACGCTCGAAGGCCGCCGTGATGTCGAGGGTCGTGGTCGTCAGGGTGAGCAGGCTCATCCCCATGAGCAGAAGCAGCAGGCGACAGCCGATGAAGACGGCCGACTGCAGGCCCTTCTCGCTGACGCAGATGATGCCGAACTCGAAGTACACGTGGCCGCCCTGAACGAAGAGCACGTTCAGGAGCGCCGTCAGCACTACGAGCACGAGCAAGGGGCCGATGGCCCGGATGGCCTGGAGCAGCGGGATGCGGCTCGCGGCGTAGAAGCCCACGACGAACAGGGCCGCCACCGCCAGCGACAAGGGCGTCGCCGCGCAGAACACCGCCGCCATGAGCACGAAGGACAGGATGAACTTCACCCGGGGATCCATGGCGTGAACGAGCGAGTCCTCGGGCCAGTACTGGCCGATGATGGCGCGATCAGGCATCGTCGCCACCACCCTCGATGACGGCGTCGGCAGCCCGCAACGCCGCGAAGCCGACCGCCGCATCGGGCGCGGCGGCCACCGGGGTGCCCGCAAGTTGGGCGGCGATATCGGCGGCCAGGGTGCGCTCGTCGTAGAGGTCGCGCCCCAGCTCGAAACCGGCCTCGCGCAGGGAAGCGGCGAAGGCCTCCGGCGCCGGAGCCCCCAGGCCCACGGCCTTCAGCGCCGCCGCGTCGGCGAACACCTCGGCCGGCGTCCCCAGGCGGAACACGCGCCCCTCGGACAGCACGAGGATGCGGTCGCTTAGCGCCGCCAAGTCCTCCATGGAATGGGACACCATGACGATGGTGCGGCCGCCGGCATGCAGCTCGCGGATGAGCCCCAGGAACTCCTCGCGGGAAAGCGGATCCAGACCGGCCACCGGCTCGTCGAGCACGAGCACCTCCGGCTCCATGGCGAGCACGCCGGCGAAGGCCACGCGGCGCTGCTGGCCACCGGACAGATCGAAGGGGCTGCGCTCGGCAAGCTCGTCGAAAGACAGCCCCACCAGGGCCAGGCCCTCCCGCACGCGGCGGTCGACCTCCTCGGCGCCAAGCCCCATGTTGCGCGGCCCGAAGGCTACGTCGTCGTAGACGGTGTTGGCGAACAGCTGGTTCTCGGGATACTGGAACACGAGTCCCACCTGGCGGCGCACTTCGGTGGCGACGCCCTTCTCCGCCAAGTCGCGCCCATCGGCCAGAACACGGCCGCACGTGGGATGCACGAGCCCGTTCATATGCTGGATGAGCGTGGATTTTCCGCTGCCGGTGTGCCCCGCGACGCCGAAGAACTCCCCCGGCTCCACCGTGAAGGTCACATCGCGCAGGGCCCACACGGCATCGGGCGCGTTGCCCCAATCGGCCTGGCGGGCGGCGTCCTTCTTGCGGCGGCCGCGCCTCTTCTTCGCCTCGCCGCCCTCGTAGGAGTAGCTCACATCTTCGAACGCAAGGCGCATAGCTCCTCCTTCAGGGTGTCGTCGGTGATGCAGGTGGAAACGGGAACGCCCGCGGCCTGCAGCTCGAGCGAAAGGCGGCAGGCGAAGGGCACCTCCAGGGAAAGCGAGCGCAGCTCGTCGGCGCGCACGAGCACCTCTTCCGGGGCGCCGTCCATGCGAACCTCGCCGCCGTCGAGCACCACCACGCGATCGGCTGCGGCCGCCTCCTCCATGAAGTGGGTGATCATCACGACGGTCATGCCGCGCTCGTGCAGCTCGCGCACAACGCGCATGAGCCCGGCGCGCCCGCGCGGGTCGAGCATGGCCGTGGCCTCGTCCAGGATGAGGATGGCCGGGTCCATAGCGAGCACCCCGGCGATGGCCACGCGCTGTTTCTGGCCGCCGGAAAGCGCATTGGTCTCGTGGGCCTCGAAGCCCTGCAGGCCCACCTCGGCGAGCGCTCGGGTCACCCGCTCGCGCAGCTCGGGGTTCGGGATACCGAGGTTCTCCGGGCCGAAGGCGACGTCGTTCTCGATGAGGCTCGCCACCAGCTGGTCGTCGGGGTTCTGGAAGACGAGCCCGGCGTTGGAGCGGATGAAGTAGGTCTGCTCTGCGTCGCGGGTGTCGCAGCCGAACACGACCACCTCGCCCTCGTCGGGCAGAAGCAGCGCGTTGATGTGCTTGGCCAGGGTGGACTTCCCCGAGCCGTTGCCACCGAGCAGGCACAGAAACTGCCCCTGAGGCACCGTCAGGTTCAAGTGGCGGAAGACGAAGGCCTCGCCGTCGTAGGTGAAGGCGGCATCGCGGAAGTCGACGAAGACATCGGTGCTCATTAGCGGCCCTTAACCTGGTCTTTCTTCGGGGTGATGAGGTTCGAGATGGCCTTGTAGACGATAAGCGTCAGGATGGCGTTCAAAAGGCCCTTCAACAGGTTGAACGGGATGAGGATGGGCACGATCATGGCCACGACGGCATCGAGCGGCACGCCGAGCCATGCCGGGGTGACCACGAGGTTGCCAAGCACGGCCATGATGACGGCGAACACGATGCCGAGCACCAGACCGATGATGGCGCCCTTCAGGGTGTGAATCTTCTTGTACACGAGCGCCGAGGGCAGGATGAAGCCGATGACCACGAGCAGGTTCATGAGGGCGCCGGTGAAGTCGGCGAAGAGGATGCCGTGGGCCACCACCGAGATGATGCCGCAGGCGAGACCCGCCGCCGGGCCAAAGGCGAAGCCGCAGACCGCCGCGGGCATGATGGAGGCGTCGTAGGACAGCCATGCCACGCCGGGCAGCAGCGGGAACTCGACGAAGGACAGGAGCACCGAGATGGCGCACAGGAGCGCGATGGTCACGAGCACGCGGGTGGACCAGCGGTTCGTGTTCGCCATGGTCTTCTGGGCCGTGGGCGCCTTGGCCGGGCGCACCGTGGAGGAGCCGACAGCGGGGTGGGTCGTGGGTTTGTTGGCCATGATGGACCTTCTTTCTCTTCGCGAGGCGTATCTTCCGGAGCCGCTTCCCCTCGCAAAAAAGAAAACGAGCCTGTATGAATTCCTTTCATACAGGCTTCCATGATGTCGCGTTTCCGTTTGCATCGGCCCTGTCGGTCGGGGCGCCAGAAACGCGAACGTCTGCCTCTTCCATCCGGACTGTAACCGTTGGCCCCGGACTTTCACCGGGTCAGCCTGCGCTCTCGCACAGGGTCGCGGGCTTGCCGAGCGCCTAAGGCGCCGCCGTGCTTACCGCCAGTGAGGATTTCCACCTCGCCCTGAAACAGAATTCACGGGGCACATTGTAGGCGACGGCCGCCGCGCGCGCAACCCCTGGGGCCATTGGATGCGCGCGGCGGTCGATAGACGCCGCCGATGCCTCGGGACCTCCGGGCCTCGGGATCTCGGGGCCTCGGGACCTCCGGGCCTCGGGCCTCGAGGCCCCGGGGCCTCGCGCCGCCCGTCAGCGGCGACGGGGGTACAGCACGTAGCCGCGCTCGGTTTCGGCGCGCCCTTCGAAATCCTCGCCGCGTTCTGCAAAACGCGGGCGGTCGTGGGGGCAGATGTCCATGGAGAAGGCGTCGCCGACGGCGCCCGAGGCGAGCACCTCGTCGGTGGGGCCCGCATCGACGACCCTCCCCTTCTGCATCACCACGAGGTAATCGGAGTAGCGCAGGGCGAGATCCAGATCGTGGATGACCATGGCGACGGTCTTGCCCTCGCGGCGGTTCAGGTCGCGCACGAGGGCCATGAGGTCGTGGCAGGCGCTGATATCCAGATAGGTGGTGGGCTCGTCCAGCACGATGAGGTCGGTGTCCTGGGCGAGCGTGCGGGCCACATGGGCCCGCTGGCGCTCGCCGCCGGAGAGCTGGCGCAGGTCGTGGCTGCGAAAGCGCGCGACGCCGGCCCGTTCCATAGCGGCCTCCACGGCCGCGCGATCGTCGGGGCCGAGGCGTCCTCCCCAGGCCAGGTGGGGATGGCGGCCGCAGGCCACCAGGGCCTCCACGGTCATGGGAGGCACGCGCGAGCTCTGGGCCAGCACGGCCATCAGATGCGCCCGCTCGCGCGAGGCCAGCTCACCCGTGTCGTGGCCGGCCACTTCCACCCGCCCCGCCACAGGGCGCAAAAGGCCGGCGGCCAACTTCACCAGCGTCGATTTCCCGCAGCCGTTGGGACCGACGATGCTCGTCACCGCGCCGGCGGGGATGGCGGCGGAAAGCCCTTCCATGAAGGGGACACCCGGCTTGTAGGAGAACGAGACGCCCTCGTAGCGGATGGCGCACTCCGGCGAGCGCGCCCCAACGTCGGCGGGACGCGCACACGACGGCGTTCTCTCGCCCCGGATAACGCATTCAGTCAAGGCCGCCTCCTTTGTTCTTCAGGATGAGGTAGATGAAGAAGGGGCCGCCGATGAAGGCCAGAAGGATGCCCACGGGCAGCTCGTAGGGGGCGAACAGCACCCGGGCCAGAAGGTCGCAGCCCACAACGAAGGCCGCCCCGGCCAAGGCCGAGGCCGGCACCACCCAGCGGTTGTCGTGGCCGACGAAGAAGCGCATCAGGTGCGGCACCACAAGCCCCACGAACCCGATAAGCCCCGCGAAGCTCACGGCCGCACCGGCAAGCACCGCGGCCACGGCGAGCATCCCCAGACGCACGGCGCGCACGTTCACGCCCAGGCTGTGGGCGGCCTCGTCGCCGAGCGAGAGGATGTTCAGCTTCGCCGCCCCCGCCAGCGCCGCCACCAGGCCCACAGCGATGTAGGCAGCGGGCCACGCCAGATCGCGCATGAGCACCCCGGACAGGCCGCCCACAAGGAAGGTGGACGAGCCGATGTAGGCGTCCGGATCCACGATGAGGATGGTGTTCATGCCCGCGCCGAACACCGTGGTGATGGCGATGCCGGCGAGCACCACGGTCAGGCGGCTTAAGCCCGTGCCCAGCGACAGCGCAAAGATGATGAGCGCCGTCGCCAGCGCCCCGATAAAGGCCGCCAGCGGCGTGAGCCACAGCGCCCCGGGAACGAGCGAGGCGGCCAGCAGCACGGCGAGACCAGCGCCGGAATTCACGCCGATGACGTTGGGGCTCGCCAGCGGATTGTCCAGGCACGCCTGGATCAGCGCGCCGGAGGTGGCCAGGGCCGCGCCGGCCAGAAGCGCCGCCAGCACCCGCGGCACGCGGACGTTCTCCAAGATGTTGCGGGCCATATCGGAGACATCGCCGCCGACAAGCCACGCCGCCAACTCCGGCAGGCTCACCGAGGAGGCGCCGAGCGTGAGCGCCGCCGCCGTGGCCGCCGCGAGAAAGATGGCGGTCGCGGCCACGACGATGATGTTGCGGGAGACAGAACCCATGGCGCAAGGCATCTTCCGCCGCTAGTTCTGCCCGTAAAGGTTATCGAAGAGCCCCTGGTAGGCCGCATCCCACTGGGCGTTGGGCTTTGCGAGGTACAGCGTCGGGTCCAGGGTGATGTAGCGGCCGTTCTGCACGGCGGACAGGCTCGACCACGCCGGATTGGCCGCCGTGGCCTCCTCGAGGTTGCGCATGGCCGCCTCGGTGTCGTTGCCCATGGGGATGACGAAGATGAAGTCGGGATCCATCTCGATGACCGCTTCCAGGCTGAAATCTTTCAGAAGGCTGCGATTCTCGTCGGCGAGGTTGTTCACGCCGAGATCGGCCAACATGGCCCCGGTCTGCGTACCGGAGTTCTGCACACGGGTGCCGCCGGAGAACGTGGTAAGCACGAGCGCCGTCGGCGGGTTCTCGGCCGGCGCCGCGCCCACGATGGCGTCGATAGCCTCGGCCACCTTCGCCACGTTCTGATCGTAGAGGTCCGCGCGCCCGGTGATGTCGGTGAAGGTGCGCATCAAGCGCTCGTAGTCGTCGAAGGTGGTCACCTCGAAGTAGGCCACGGGGATGCCCGCGCCCACAAGCGCGTCGCGCAGGTCGGCCTGGCTGGAATCGCCGCCGCGGCCGCCGGTGCCGCTCGTCATGATGACGAAGTCGGGATCAAGCGCCATGACAGCCTCGAGGTTCACTGCCGTGAAGTCCCCCACCGTGGCCACATCAGGACTTTGGATGGTCCAACCGGCCGCCTGGAGCGCATCATCGGAGACGCCCACGAGCGTGCCCCCAGCCAGCTCCCAGGCGTTCGCGAAGCTGCCCATGCAGGCCACGACCCGCTGCGGGTTGTCCACGGTGACCTCGTTTCCCGCATCGTCGGTGAAGGTGACCGGACCGGGCACCGCCTCGGTGCCGGACCCGGACACGGCGTCCGATTGCTCCTGGGCCAGCCCATTGTCGACAGCCGGGGCCTCGGCTCCCTGTTGCCCGCAACCGACCAGCGCCAGAGCAAGCGCCGCGGTGGCAGCGCACAGTACAAACTTCTTCAAAACAAAATCCTTTCTATACAAAAACTCACAGGTTCGCCCAAGGAAGTCAGCGAGGTTGCGACAGGTGCCTGATATGGCCCCGCCTTTGGGCCAAGCGGCCTTCGTGCCGCGCCGAGCCCAAAACAAGGGGCCAGATCAGGTGCCTGTCGGAACCGCAGCGTCAGGACGTTCATTCGGCAATAGCCGAATGAACGTCGAGTTGTTGGCCGTGGGCGCAGTAGTCATCCTGGGCCAGGATGTCGCCGTCGTGGTAGTAGGCGGCCCGGGCGCGGCAGCCGCCGCAGCCGTCCTTGTAGTCGCAGGTGCCGCAGGCGCCGGAGTAGGCCTGGGTGCGCAGGCGCTCGAACACTGGGCTCGTCTTCCAAATCTCGTCGAAGGGCGTCTCGCGCACGTCGCCGGCCTCTTCGGTCATGTAGGCGCAGGGGCGAACGATCCCCTCGCTGCCCACGACGCAGTAGGTGAGGCCGGCCAGGCAGCCGCGGGTGAAGCGCGTGTCAACGCCCAGCTGCTTGGCCACGCGGGTGAACTGTGGCGCGCAGGTGGGCTTCACGTCAATGGACACTTCCGCCGACTTCTCCATGATCTCGCGCAAAAGTGCCTCGTTTTCCAGCACCTCCAGGCTCGTCTCCTGGATGTACTCGCCACGGCCGACGGGGATCAGGAAGAAGATGTAGTGGGCCACAGCGCCGATCTCCTCCGCGAAGTCGGTGATGGCGCATACCTCGTCGCGGTTCCAATCGACCACGGTGGTGTGCAGCTGGAAGGGCAGGCCGGCGCGCTTGCAGGCCTCGATGCCGGTCAGGGTGAGCGCATGGGCGTTCGGAAGGCCGCGGAACTTGTCGTGCTTGGCGGCGTCCAGGCTGTCCACCGAGATGCCCATGGCGGCCGCGCCGGCCTCTTTCAGGCGGCAGGCCACCTCGTCGGTGATGAGCGTGCCGTTGCTGCCGAACACCGGGCGCAGGCCGCGGGAGGCCGCATGGGCCACCAGCTCGTAAATGTCGGGACGCAGAAGCGGCTCGCCGCCGGAGAAGATCATGATCTTGAAGCCCGCGCGGGCAATCTCGTCGATCATCTTCTTCGCCTCGTCGGTGGTAAGCTCGCGCTCGGTGGCCTCCTCGGCGTCCTGGTAGCAGTGGACGCACTTCAGGTTGCATTGGTTCGTGGTCATCCACGATACGATCATGTCGGGGTCTCCTCTCCCACGCATGGACGCGGCCTCAGGCTGACGGCTCACGTGCCGCAGGCTCGACGGCAGGTTTGCCGCGCGTTCGGCCGCAAGGTGGTTTCAAGGATACCCAGAGCGCTTTCCGCAGGAATCGCCCGAACGGGCTAGGTTGGAAGGACGCCGCGGGAGATGAGGACGCGCACCTTAACCCGTCTGCAGGGCGAAAGTGCGAACCGCATCGGCAAAAAGGCGCTCGCGGGCGTCGTCGGTGCCCAGGCGCGCCCAAGGGGCGTCGCGGGTGATGGCGGCCAGATCGGCGACGGTGTAGAGGAAGACGCCATCGAGGGAGGCGACGCGGTGATCGATAAGCAAGCCATCCGCGCTGGCGTCGACGAGCAGCATCGGCCGGCCCCGGCGCAGGCGGACGACGCCCTTCATGAGGCGCCGATCGAGCGAGGCGCCTTCCACAGCGCTTTCCGCCAAGACGATATCGGCATCGACGAGCAGCGCCGAGAGCAGCTGGGGGTCGGCCACGGGCGCGCCGAGCACGCGGGCGGCCTCCTCGCAGTCTCCATCGCCGAGCACCTGGAAGCGCTCTACGCCGGCGCCGAGGAACGCGCCGGCGAGGGCCAGCGAGAAATCGCCCGCGCCGGCAGCAAGCACGCACCGGCGCTCGAGATGGCCGAACACGCGCCGGGCCAGCTCCACGGCCGTCTCGGCCAGCGCCGCCGTCGAAGCGGACGCATCCGCCGCGGACAAAGCGCTGGACAGACCGGAGGCCGCCGCAGCGAGCCGGGTCAGGGCATCGCCCAGCGTGGCCGCCTTCCGCGCCTCCGACAGGGCGCGCGCCCAACAGGCGGGCAGCGCGGCCGGCAAGCCCGGCGCGCCAAGAGCCCCGCGGCCTCCCGGCTGCGACAGCTCTCCCGCAGCGGCAAGCCCGTCGCATTCCCCGGGAAGCGACGCGCCTTCCCGGGGTCCCCGAGCGAACTCGTCCAGGCCGCACAAGGCGGCGAACAGGTGAGAGGCCGCATCGATCCCCTCGGCGAAATAGAGCGCGCCGGCCACCTCCCCCTCGGCCACAGCGCCGAAAAGTCCGGCGGCGATATCGTAGGCGTCGCAGCCCCCGTCGGCCACAGCGTACAGCTCCAGCCGGCCGTCCGCGGCCACGAGGAGTCCCTCGCTCAGGCTCCGGTGCCCCGAGACGGCGCCGAGCAGCGCGCGGCGGGCGGCAGCGTCGGCCAAATGCTGGCTCGCCGATGGGAACACCGGGCGGCGCGGGTTCACGCCCGCAACGAACAGACCCATGGCCCTACCCCGCCGACACCGCGATGAGCAGCACTGCCGCCGCAAGGCCGGCAATGGCCAAAGCGTCGCGGGTTCTCGCCGACGCGGCCCAGGGCGCCAGAAACGACAGGGCGCAGAACGCCGACCACACGGCCGTCGTCACCAGGGAGAGCGCCACGCGCGGCACCAGATAGCCCAAGTTGCCCTCGGTGCCGATCTGTGCCATGGCCGCATAGAGCGCCACCAGGTGCGTGAACCCGATGAGCATGGCAGCGATGAGCACCGTAAGGCCCACCAACCCCGCCAAGCGCGAGATGAGGGCGAGCGTATCCAGCGCCGGCGTGTTCAGCTCGAGCACCTTGGCGCTGCGGGCCGCCATAAGCCGGCGCTGGTACCAGTCGAGCGCAGCCGATACGGCCGAGGTGGCGAAGCAGGCCAGGGCGACGAACACGAGCACGATATGGGGCACGAGCAGCGGCCAGTGGTAGAAGGCCATGTTGTCGGCACCCGCGGGGTCGAGGATGCGCAGCCACTGGGACACGAGGATCAGAAGCGCCACCACCGGCGCGGCGACGGTGGAGAAGGCCAGTCCACGGCGAGTGACGAGCAGCCCCACCGCCGTCACCACGGCAAGCACCCACGAGGCCAGCATGACGATGTTGGGGCCCGAGAGCAGCGTGCCTGCGGTGCTTACCGACTCCATGCCGATGACCGCGGAATGCGCCGCCACGGCGGCCAGATAGACGCCCTTGGCCGCCCGCGCCGCCCGACGGTGACCGCGCCTGAGACCGAACGCCCCCAAGGCGCTCGCCGCGCCGTAGAGCAAGATGCAGAGTATTTCGAAGACGAACAGGGTCATGAGCGCGCTATCCTCCCAGCCTGAGGGTTCAAGTCTATCCGAGGGCGCCTTTCCCGCCATCCCCCGTTCGGGCTAATCAGCGGCGGCGCAGCAGGCCAGTTTCGAAGCCGTAGGCCACGAGCGCCGCGCGGTTCGCACGACCGCACTTGGTGGTCATGTGGGACAGGTGCGCCTTCACCGTCTGCTCAGAGAGGGAAAGCCGCCCGGCGATCTCCTTGTTCGAGAGACCGCCGGCGATGTAATAGAGAATCTGCTGCTCGCGCAAGGTGAACGCGGAGGCAGGGTCGGCGACGAAGATCATCGTGCGTCCTTCGAGCCGCGCCCTAGGCGAAGTCGTAGAGGTCCTTGGCGGCTTCCTGGAAGTCCGCGTAGGCCTCGGCGGCGATGACCTCGTCGTCCACCAGCTCGAAGGAGCAGGGCTGGCCGTCGGCGTCCACCTCGGTCACTTCCAAGACCACCACTTCGCCAGAAGAGGTAGCCGGATGCTCGTCGTCCACCGGGAAGAAGAACCCGAACGAGCTCTCCCCCTTCAGCACGAGCCCGAGGAACTCCAGTTCCACCTGCTCGCCCTTCTCATCGACGAGCGTGATGGTGATGCCCTCTTCGGTAGGCGGGCAAAAGTTAGGAGCCGAACCTTCACGAACCATGTTCGCGCCTTTCTCTCAAGCGTGGAAGAGCGTAGAGGGACACGGGGTGCTGCTCACCAAGCGAGTTCTGCAGCGAACGAAACAGCCCAGTGGGCTGTTTCGCCGAGCGAGGACAGTACGCGCGACTGAGCAGTACCCCGTGGCCCGATCCCGGGAGAGCTGCTATTGCGCCCTTCCGTGGCGGTGCTTCTTTTTCTTGTTGTTCACCGGTTTGGGCTTGGCGGCCGCCGCCACCGCCGCGGCGTCGGGCGCCTCACCGGTCGCCTCGGTCTGCTCGGCCACGTAGGCCTCGGCGCGGGCGTTGGCCTCAAGACGCGCTAGAGGCACCTGGGCGATGCCGGTGGAGGCAGAGTGGTCGAACTCGAACAGGCCCACTTCCGTGCCGTACTTCTTCTGCAGCTTCGCGAACTTCGGCTCGCGGGTCTTCCACATACAGTAGAGCGGGCAGGCGATGGCGATGGACGAGTAGGAGCCGGCGATGAGGCCGATGGCCATGGCGAAGGCGAAGTCCTTCAGCGTCTCGCCGCCGAACAAGAGCATGGCGAACACCGGGATGAACGAGGTGAGCGTCGTGTTGATGGTGCGGATGAACACCTGGTTCATGGAGTGGTTGGCCATGGTCATGAAGGTGCAGCGGATGTCCTCGCCCTTCATGTTGTCGTTGATGCGGTGGAACACGACCACGGTGTCGTAAAGCGAGTAGCCGAGAATCGTGAGCAGGGCGGCGATGGTGTTCGGGTTCACTTCCCGACCCACCAGTGCGTAGATGCCCACCACCAAGATGAGATCGTGGAACAGCGCGACGATGGCCATGACGCCCATCTTGTACTCGAAGCGGATGGCGATGTAGACGATGATGAGCAGGATGGACACGAGGAAGGCGATGAGCGAGCTTTGGATGACGCTCGCGCCCCAGTCGGGACCGATGGTGGTCACTTCGAAGTCGCTCGAGGTCATGCCGAGGGCCTCGGCCACCTGGTTGGCATGGGCCGTGGCGTCCTCGGCCGAGGTGGTGGTGGTGCGCACGAGGAAGCCGGGCTCGCCGTTGGTCTCGGTGGTCTGGATGACGGCGTCAGGCTCGCCGGCGTCGTTCATGGCCTCGCGCATCTGCTCGGTGGTGATATCGCCGGTGCCGTGGAAGGCCACCGACGTGCCGCCGACGAACTCGATGCCGAAGTTCAGGCCGCGGAAGCCGACGATAGCGAGGCACGCCACCATGGCCACGGCGGCCACGGTGAGGAACACTTTGCGGTAGCCGAGGAAGTTGATGTCGTGCTTGATGAAGCGTCCCTTGATCTTGCGCACGGCGGTGACGGCGACCGAGCCCTCTTCGCCCTCGCCCTCGGCGACGACGCGGGTCTCGGCGGCGTTCATCTGGGCCGCCGTCTCGGCCTCGGCCTCGGGCACGCCCTCGGCGGCGGCCAGCTCGGCGTAACCCTTCGACGCGTCGATGGAGTCCTTAATGCCCCAGAAGCCGGGGTGCTTCGCAATGACCTTCGGCGCGAGCAGGCGGATAAGCGGCGCCTTGAAGATGAGCATCATGGCGATGTCGCAGATGATGCCCAAGGCCAGCGTCATACCGAAGCCCTTGACGGAGGCGGCGGCGAGGAAGAACAGGCACAGCGCCGAGACCATGGTCACGAGGTCGGCGTCGATGGAGGTGAAGATGGCGTGCTTCACGCCGGTGATGGAGGCCGCCTTCACGGAGCGGCCCATGCGGATCTCCTCGCGGAAGCGCTCCACCGTGAGGATGGAGGAGTCGGCAGCCATACCGATGGTCAGCACGATGCCGGCGATGCCCGCCAGCGACAGACTGAACAGGTGGAAGGCGGAAAGGGCCGCCAGGATGCCGAGGTAGAGCACGGCGAACACGGCCATGGCCGCGGCGGTGATGATACCGAGGCCCTTGTAGAAGAACAGCAGGTACAGCATGACGACCGCAAGGCCGATCAGCGCCACCACGACGCCGGAGACGAGCGCGTCCTGGCCGAGGGTGGGGCCGACGACCTGGGACTGGGCGTACTCGAAGGACACCGGCAGCGAGCCGGACTCCAGGATGGTCTGCAGCGCCTTGGCGTCTTCCAAAGAGTACTGGCCGGTGATGGACACCTCGCCGTTGGGGATTTCGGACTGCACGGCCGGGGCGGACTGCACCTCGCCGTCCAAGATGATGACAATCTTGCCGTGGTCGGCCACCAAATCGCGCGAGGCGTCGGCGAAGGCCTTGGCGCCCTGGGAGTTCAACGTGATGTTCACGCTGTAGTAGGTGCTGCCCTCGCTCTCGCGGCCGATGGTGACGTTGGTGATGTCGGCGCCGGTGACGATGGGCGTGTAGGTGCCCGGCTCCACGGCCATGTGCTCAACCTGGCCCGAGGGGAAGGCATTGCCGAACTCGTCGGTCACCGTGCCCTCGCCGGAGGTCTGGCCGGAATCGATGGCGTTCTTCACGTCCTCATCGGTGAACGAATCCAGGCGGGCGAACTCCAGCGAGCCGGTGCGCCCGATGGTGGCGAGCGCCTCTTCCGTGTCGGCCAGGCCGGGGATCTGCACGAGAATCTGGTCGTTCCCCTGTTCCTGCACCGTGGCCTCCGAGGCGCCCAGCGCGTTCACGCGGCTCTCGATGATGGCGCGAGACTTCTCCATGTCCTCGGGGGTGACCGGCGCACCGTCCGTGGACTTCGCCGTGAGCACCACCGACAGACCGCCCTGGATGTCCAGGCCCTGGTTGATCTTCTCGTTGGGCGGAGTGAACAGCACCACCGACACGACGATGAGCAGGGTGGTGAGGATGAGCAGCCACACGTTGCGGCGATCCGCCGTACGGGCCGGCTTCTTCTTGACGTTGCGTTCCAATGCCATGGGATGCGACCTTCTTCTTTCGCGTTCCGTTCTCCTGCGCGCCCTGGTTCTCTTAGCGCGCTTCCGTTCTTTTCTCGCGCGGTGGTTCTTCTCGCGCGATAAGCGCCCCAGCCTCCCCCGAAGCGGCGCTTTTGCGTTAACTTGCCTATTGTGCCATAAATGAACCGAAGGTCAAAGCCCAATTCTGACATCACGACAACTAATGCGGCATAATCGGGAGCGCCTCGGGAGCCTCAGGGGCGCGCCCCAACGTGACAACGCTCCTCCGCTCGGCGGCGAACCCGTGAAACGAGCGTGCTCCAACGCCAGAAGACCCCTCCACCCGGCGACGAGCGCGCCAAACGAATACACCCGCCTTCGCCTCAAGGCCGCAAGCTATCAATCTGGCTTGGAAATTGGCTTGGAAATCACGAAACATCGGAATACAGAGGGAAACGAACCCTACGATCGTCCAAAATGGCTTGGAAATCACGAAACATCGGCGATTGGCGCCTCTCGGCAGGCTATTTCCTTCATTTTTCTGAAGTTTCCCCAGGTGACGTATTACAACGAAACGCCTTTTTCGCTTTTAGCGCCGATGTTTCGTGATTTCCAAGCCATTTGAAGGCTGAGCACATGCGCTTTTGCCCCTAAACCCGATGTTTCGTGATTTCCAAGCCATCCGAGGGCCGGCAGGTTGCGGCGATGACGCCCTATCACGCACCCAACAGCGCCACGAGCTCGCGGCGGTTCGCGACGCCGCACTTCTCGTAGATGTGGCTCATGTGGGCCTTGAGGGTGCCCTCGGCGATGAACAGCTCCTGCATGATGGCCGGGCCGTTCTTGCCCTGGGCCACCAGCACCAGGATCTCGGTCTCCCGCGGGGTGAGGCGGGCGTGCTCGGCCAGCTCAGCCGCCCGCTCGTCGCGCCGCAACTCTTCCGGGGTCTTCTCCACGAGACCGCCCGCGTCCAGGATGCGCACGCCCCAGCGGCTCGCCAGCTCCTTCTCGGACAGCAGGATGAGCGTGGCCGCCAGCATCATGGCCACCACCGCAACCGCGATGACCGCGTCCTGGGCGCCGGCGTTCATGCCCGCGGCGGCCATGGCCTCGGCGACCCCCTTGCCCCAGATGACGAACACCTGCTCGGCACCTTTGATGGCGGCGAAGATGACGACCGTGACCCCGAGGCGCTTGGCGATGTCGTACAGAAGCAGCGCCACGATGATGCCCACGAGCGAGTAGCTCATGGAGATGAGGTAGCTGGACACCGCCGTGCCGAAGACGCCCTCGACGGGCACGAGCAGAAAGCCGCACACGATAAGCACGAGCGGCGAGCGGTACAGCGTGCCGATGTTGAAGCGGTTCGAGAAGAAGTAGGCGCTTGCGAACAGCACCGCCATGACGATGGCCGTCGAGACCGATGAGTGCATACCGGCGCCGGCCGCCAGCTGGTGCTGGCGCAGCCCGTAGGCGAAGGAGTACAGGGCCAGAAGCACGAAGATCTTCCACGGGTAGGTGAACTTCGGAATGACCGGCGAGGGGCGATCGGCGACGGGCAGCGCCGAGAAGGCACGGCGCAGGCAGAGCAGCGCCACCGGCGGCAAGATCACCAAAGCGCAGGCCACGCGCAAATCGTCCAGGCCGTCGCAGAAGAACACGCAGACGACGGCCACCAGCTGGGAGGCCGTCGTGTACAGGAAAATGCGGATGAGCGAGATGCAGCTTAAGACTTCGGCCCACAGAAGCAGGAAGAGGCCGAAGCCCGCGCCTCCCGCCGCCGCGCCCGCGGCCACGAGGACGACGTCCGCCGGCCCTGCGACCAGGCCGGTGCCGACCGCGATGAGGCACAGCGACGCCGCGACCATCAGCGCCGCCGACGCCGCGCGCATCCGCCCCGTGGCGTTCAGGGGCAGAAGGCGGCGCGCGGCAAGCGCCGCCGCGATGGAGACCAGGCAGAAGGCGTAGTCGAAGACGTCGTGCAGATCGAAGGCGGCCGGCAGCGCGAGGGCCGGCGCCGCCACGGCCAGCGTCACCCAAGCGCGGGCGCAGCCGAGCGCGAACAGGTAGGGCAGAATGCCCCGCAGGTACAGGGAGCGGTCTTCCCTCCCCTTCCGTATGTCCTTCAACAGGTTCCCCATGGCGGCCATTATAGCAGGTGACAGGGCCGGCCGGCGGCCGGGTCGGCGCTTTCCCGAGGCCTTTGCGGCATCGGGGCCGCAAAGACCGCAAGGGGCCGCAAGAGCCGCCAAGGGCCGCACGCAGAAGGCCCAGCCGACGGGGAGGGAGCGCCGGCCGGGCACGGGAGGGCGAAACGGCAGGTGGCCTACAGGCTCGCCACCAAGCGACCGGTGTAGTAGCCCGAGGTGATGGCGCGGCCGATGGAGAGCCCCTCGATGTCCATGGGGTAGTCCACGCCGCCGAAGAACTGGCCCGAGGCGTTGCCCACGGCGTACAGGCCGCTGATGGGCTCGAACTCCCCGTTCAGGCACTGGTGGTTGCTATCGACCACGAGGCCGCCCAGGATGGCCGGCAGCTTGTTGGAGCCGCGGGGGATGGCGTAGTAGGGGCCGCCCTCGATGGGCACGAGGTACTTGGCGGCCTTGCCGAAGTCCTCGTCGCGGCCGGCGGCGCACAGCTCGTTGTAGCGGGCCACGGTGTCGGCCAGCGCGGCGGCGTCGATGTTCGTGAGCTTCCAATCGTTCTCGGCGGCGTAGGCGTTCATGGCCTCGGCCAAACCCTCGATGGTGTCTGCGGTGATCCACTTCTCGGGGTTCACCTTGTTGTCGCCGTTGTACTGGGAGATGTCGTAGGGGCTGGCGGCCTTCCACTCCTCGTAGAAACTCTCCCAGTTCGCGGGCACCAGACTGAAGAACTTCGCCGCCGTGGAGTCCGCGAAGCCGGCCTTCGCCAGGTACGGGCGGACGAAGTTGTTCATGTAGCCCATGCGGCAGCAGGTCTCGTCCATGAAGCGGTTGCCCTCCTGGTCGACGAAGAGGAAGGGCATCTCCAGGCGCACGGCCGCCGGCTCGCCGTGGATCATCTTGGTGTGGGTGTGCGGCGTCATGATGGCCCCGGCGTTCATGCCGGCCACCAGAGCGCTGCCGTCGCGGAAATCGGTGAACAGCGAGAAGCCCTTAGTGTCCGGCGCGTAGTAGTCGAGCATCTCCTGGTTGGAGGAGTAGTCGCCGCAGGCCAGAATAACGCCCTTGGTCGCCGTGAACAGGTGGTGCGCCCCGTCGGCATCCTCGCAGATGGCGCCCGTGACCGCGCCGGACTCGTCAGTGGCCAGCTGCTTGCAGGGCATGTTGTAGAAGAACTCGGCGCCGGCGGCGGCCAGGTTCTCGGCGATCACCGTGGCGGCGGCGTTGTGGTTGCCCTCCACGTGGAAGTAGGTGTTGGCGTGCAGGTGGATGTCGTAGCCGTTGTAGGAGAGCACCGCGTCGTGGGGCTTGCTTTCCACGCCGCCCTTCGCCGCCTCCTCGGCCCACCAGGCCAGCGCCTCCTGGGAATTGTGGGCCCAGATGTTCACGAGGTCGCGGTTGGAGCGGTAGTCGCTCTTCCAGTTGATGAAGCTCACGCAGGCCTGGACGGCGGCCTCGTCGGTCTGGGTGAGGTCGATGGAGGCGGCCATGTTGCCGGTGGTCTGGGCGGCGTTGATGTTCTGCACGCAGGCCACGCGCGCCCCGGCCTCGAGCGCGGTATGCACGGCGGACAGGCCCGACTCGCCGGCGCCGACCACGACGACGTCGTACTCGTGGGTCTCGGCGAAATCGGTGATGGGCTCCTGGGGCGCGAGGAACGCGGGGCCGGCAGCGGCGCCCGTGTCGGCCAGGCCCTTCTCGGCGGCGGCCTCGGCGACGGTCTTGGGCTGGCCGCAGCCGGCGAGCGTGCTGGCGCCGGCCACGCCGAGCGCGGCCAGGCCGCCGAACTTGAACAGATCGCGACGAGTAACGGTGGTGGTCATGGTGAACTCCCTCTCTTTCCGTTGCGCGGGACGCCTCTCATGCGCCCTCGTGCCTCTCCTTGCGCCGGGCACTCCTTCGCGCCCTGCGCTTTGTCGGGCGCCGCGCGCCCTCCTTGACAGATGCCGTCCGGGGAACCACGACCGCGGCCTTCACCGCCGCTCTCGCACTCGGGCAGCCTTCCAGCTGCCGCCCGAGTACGGCACCCCGCGACAACCTTCAACTGGTGTGCGGGCTCGGCGCCCCGTGACGATCCCCACTATGGACGCCGCCGCGCCATCGCGCATCGGAAAGCGAGCGAGAAAAAGATTATTCTCGTAATCTTTTCCCTAATCCTTTACTCTGAACTGGGAAAACTATTTTCTTGAAAAGCACCTAGCGAGGCTGCTCTTTGAGACAGTAATCCTCCAACGACCAACCCATGCGGAACAGGAGAGCTTGCTGATTCGCGAATTCCTTGCTTTGGGGGCGAAATCTTTTGCCCCGCCGGCGATAGCACTGCTCGGCGATGCGCCGCATCTCGCCCGAGCTGCCAATCTGCCCCGCCGTCACGGTGACGACCTTGTAGCCGTCCGTCTCAAGCGCCAGGCGCTTCTGGGCGTCTCTCGTCAGCTGCGAAGAGCTGGTGTGCTCGGCCGTTGAGTCGTACTCGATCGCAAGGCGAGCATCAGCAAAGAGGATATCAGGGACGAGCGTGGTGCGGCGTGCTATCTGCTGAGCCTTGTGGCTCGGCCGCAACCGCCGGTTTACCGCAAGGTCTGAGAGCTGAAAGCCGCCATAGCGGTAAGGCAGCCCGAACACCATAGCGAGAAACGCCTCTGGAGGAGAGGCCGCACCTTCCGTAACCCACGGGAGCGCCCGGCGAGCCTCCTTCACGCCTTTAATTCCAGGGTTGGCGCGGATAAAGGCCTCGATGCGCCTCTTCGAGGTAAGAGGCTCGCGTCGCCCAAGCTCGCCACCCTTCCCAGCGTCGAGGTAGAAGCGCCCGCAAAGCACATTGCCCGCGCGAACGAGCTCGTGAAAAGGAAGCGACTGCGCAAGCTGCACGAAGCAGAGCTCGGGACAGGAGACGAACACGCCGCTTTCCACGCGGCAGAAATCCTTTCCCTTCGGCATGCGAACCACAAGATGGCAGATCGCTTCCGACAATGGCCTTTTAGCATGAGACGTCGTAGAGACATGATACGGCCGGGGCAAAAACGGAAAGAGCCTCCCCAAATGACGCAGCGCCTCAAGAACAGGCTCGCAATTCTTCAGGATCTTCGCCGACACCTTGCACGAGGCGTCAGGCGCCGACGGCGCGCAAAGCCAGTAGGAGAAAGCCGATATGCCAAAGAGGATCAACCGCATTCGCGGCATTCTAAGACCTCTGCTCGCCACGTGTTCTCGGAATAACGCGATACATGAAATATCCTCTGCTGAAAGTAAATGCATCATCTTTTGCCGAGCAGAGCGTCCTACTGCCGGCACAGAGCCCCCGCGTCGCCCATACGCCACCTTCTCCGCGCAAAGCTGGCATGATGGCTTGAAAATGACGAAAGATCGGAATGCAGAAGAAAATCAGCGCTTCAATCGCCTGAAATGGCTTGAAAAACACGAAAGATCGGCAGTTGGCGCCCCAAAAAGAACGGTGATGTCTCGATTCGCAGAGTTTTCCCAGGTGGCGTATTACAACGAAACGCGTTTTTCGCCTCCGACGCCGATGTTTCGTGATTTTCAAGCCATTTCAGCAAGCAGCGCCCGCAGTTTTGCGCGCCAACGCAAGCAAGAGGTCGAGATGCCCCGCGTGGTGGGGGAAGGGACCCGCGGGTTTGCACACAACGCGACATCGCCGAAGGAGGGCGGTCGCCTCGCCGAAGGACGGCCGTCTCTAAAACCGCATTTTGCAAGCCAGACAGAGGGAAACAGGGAACCGCTCGACATGAATAGGCGAGCTGCAAACGCGTTTAATGCAAGAACATGGCGTCGCCGAAGGAGAGGAGGCGGTAGCGCTCGTCGATGGCGTGCTGGTAGGCGGCTAGGATGTTCTCGCGGGTGCTGAAGGCGGAGACGAGCATCATGAGCGTGGAACGCGGCACATGGAAGTTGGTGATGAGGGCATCGACCACGTGGAACTCATAGCCCGGCAAGATATAGAGGCTCGTGGCCTCGCGATCGCGGGCGACAAGAGCGCCCCGGCCGTCGTCGGCCTCGGGATCCCAGGCGCTTTCCAAGCTGCGGACGCTCGTGGTGCCCACGGCGATAACGCGGCCGCCTGCGGCATGGGTCGCGTTCACGGCGTCCACGGTGGCCTGGGTCACCGTGTAGAACTCGGTGTGGATGTGGTGCTTCTCCGGGTCGTCCTCGTCCACCACGCGGAAGGTGTCCAGACCCACTTCCAGCTCCACTGTGGCCCAACCGATGCCGCGCGCGCGCAAACGCTCGATGAGCTCGGGCGTGAAGTGCAGCCCGGCCGTGGGAGCGGCCGCCGAGCTTTCCCGGCGCGAGTACACCGTCTGGTACAGCTCCTCGTCGCCGGCGTAGTCGCGGATGTAGGGCGGCAGCGGCGTATGCCCCACGGCATGCAGGGCCTCGTCCAGCGACGGCAGGGGCGTGGAAAGCCGCGCCACGCGCTCGCCGCGCTGGCCGTCGCGGGCCCAGTCGATGATCTCGGCGGAAAGCACCACCTCGCCTGCAGCGTTCGAGAAATCCACCACGGCCCCGGCACCCGGCTTCAGGCGCTTACCCGGCCGCACGAGCACCTCCCAGAAGGCCACGCGGTTCGTGCGCGGCTCCGAGCCGCCGCATTCGCGCAGCAAAAATACCTCGGCCGCCCCGCCCGTGCCCCGCTTGGCGCCGAGCAGGCGCGCCGGCATGACCCGCGTCTCGTTGGCCACGAGCAGGTCGCCCGGCCGCAGGTACTCGATGATGTCCTTAAAGATGCGATCTTCCACTTCCCCGCTTTCGCGATCCATCACGAGCAGTCGGCACTCGTCGCGCACGGCCGCCGGCTCCTGAGCGATAAGCTCTTCGGGCAAGTTGTAGTCGAAATCATCGGTTCTCATGAAAAGCGCTCCTTTGAATGTATGCAGGCGCTATACTACCATGACCCAACTCAACTCGCGGGGGCCGGAGGCCGAGGGGGTGCTCGCAGCCCGCTGATCGCTTTATCCCCCTCCGAACGCGATAAAAGAATCAGCGAAGATGACGCACATAGGCGGGTACCATCCCGGCATCGCTGCTGCTGAAGTGGAAGCTGATTCTTGACGATCGCGTTCTCCGGGGGGCGATCAGAGGTCTGTGAGCACCCCCTCGGCCTCCGGCTCTACCGGTATTTCACGGATAGAAGGAACGATTTTGGCACTATTCGATTGCACATGCGACGCTACCAGCGGGCACGCCCGCGCGCTCACCTACACCACTGCCCACGGCGACTTCCACACGCCCATGTTCATGCCCGTGGGCACCTCCGCCACGGTGAAGGGGATCACCACCGACCAGCTGCGCGAGCTCGGCAGCCAGGTGGTGCTCGCGAACACCTACCACTTGGCCATGCGCCCCGGCGCGGAGCTGGTGGCCGAGGCCGGGGGCATCCACCGCTTCATGAACTACGACGGCCCCATGCTCACCGACTCCGGCGGCTTCCAAGTGTTCAGCCTCGCCGACACCGTGAAGCTCTCCGACGACGGGGTCACGTTCCAGTCCATCTACGACGGCAGCAAGATCCACTGGACGCCCGAGGAGAACATGCGCATCCAGGAGCTCATCGGCGCCGACATCGCCATGCAGCTGGACCAGTGCGCCCCTTACCCCGCCACCCGCGAGTTCGTGGCGCGCGCCGTGGACTACTCCAGCGCCTGGGCGCGTCGCTGCCTGGCGGCGCATACGCGCTCCGACCAGACGCTCTTCGGCATCGTGCAGGGCGGCATGCACCTGGATTTGCGCTTGGAAAGCGTGCGGCGGCTGCGCGAGATCGAAGAGGAGTCGCTCGCCGGGGGCGGCCGGCGCTTCGGCGGCTACGGCATCGGCGGCTATTCCGTGGGCGAGGATCACGAGGTCATGTTCGAGACGCTCGGCGAAGTGGCCCGGGCCTGTCCGGACGACCGGCCGCGCTACCTTATGGGCGTGGGCAACCCCACCACGCTCGTGCGCGCGGTGCGCGAGGGCGTCGACATGTTCGACTGCGTGCTGCCCACCCGCACGGCCCGCATGGGCACCGCGTTTTCCAGCGCCGGCCGCATGAATATGCGCAACGCCAAGTACGCCCGCGACTTCGCGCCGCTCGATCCGGCCTGCGACTGCCCCACCTGTCGCAACCACACGCGCGCCTACATCCGGCACCTCGTGAAGCAGAACGAGATGCTCGGCGCCATCCTGCTGTCGGTGCACAACCTACACTTCCTGCTGGATCTCATGCGCCGCGCGCGGGAAGCCGTGCTCGCCGACGCCTACGAGGAGTTCTTCGAGCAGTGGATGGAAAGCGACGCCGCGGCGGACTACTAGGAAGCGACGCAAGTTTTCTGCATCTGACTTCGGCAAACGTTATTGACCATCGTCAATACCATATCCGGGAGCAGCAGTGGTGACGATTCGTCAAAATTCAGATTACAACTTGTTGACAAGTGGCTACGAAACGTAAACGAGTAGGCCCGTGCGCTGACAGCTTCGTGACGTGCGATTACACTGTGGAGCAAAGTTACCAACGCGACTGCCGTCCAAAGAAGGATCGTGTCCCCAACGTTGGTGTAAGCGTCGTTTCTCCCAATGCGCGAAGAACGGCCATCGCCTAGAATCTTCAATTGTCGAGATTGATGGATTCAAC
>NZ_CDSBIE010000010.1:0-69983 GCF_977113345.1 Adlercreutzia sp. CNCM I-6216 | reverse complement strand
TCGAATCTAGACAACTCGAATCATACCGAAGGCCGGAGCCGTGTCTTTTGGTATCTAGGCTATGCTGCTGTGAAAGTGCGCAAGAGATTGTACGTTACCAAAAGAAGGCATCCTCTTCAAGCAGAGCGCCACAACGGGTGCAGTACATAGCCAAATCCTCTCTCGACAAAGCATGATGGCGATTCGTTCGATTCAGGGACCAATCGCATAAACGTTACCGTTTGACCAGAGAGGGACACAACGGCTATGACACTTTTGGTCATTTCGATGTCATATTTCGCATTGTCTTTTGAGCCAGAGAGGAATTCATTTTTTCTTTCGTATAAGCATCTGCCGGACAGTTTGCTGCCCTTTTCATCTCAGCGCCTAAGAAGGATCGACGAGAGCATTCCAATCAATCTCTTTTTCCTTCACTTCTGAATAGATGAAGGCAGTAATCGACAGGGCCACCGCGCACCATACCCACAACGTCGCCGAAATCATTCCGCTGGGAACGCCCGAGGATGAGTTGTTTAATTGATCGAACGAGAAAACGACCAGCAAAAACAATGCCGAGAGGACGCACATGGCCGTAGAACCTGCGCTGCCAAATCCAGACTTATTCGTAAAATAGCGATAGGCATCGCGCGCTAGCAAGACAACTACCGCAAGCCATGCTGCAAGAACCACCAAAATGACAGCCGACAGACCCGCGACGGCTCCATCGATATCGCCCGAGACGCTCCCAAACGGTGATCCCCACTCGCGAACAGTGTTAGCCATATCGAGCAAAGCGGGAATAGAGTACGAGTCGCCCCAAATGTAGAGGTTCACATTGACCCAGGGCATAAATGCAAGCACGACGAGCGCCGCATTCAATACGCCGGCAATGATCTTGGCGCTCTTCGCCTTTTCAGCCGCAGAAGCTGATGCAAGTATCGGTATAGACTGCGACGACTCAAGCGTAGTTGGCGCGGAAATGGCTTCCACCGAGGTTCCGCACGCGGGACAGAAACGGGCGCTGGCTTCTAGCTCTTTTCCGCATTGTCGGCAATAAGACATGGAGCCTCCTTATTGTTGCTATCTCGAGCTATTCGTTTTATCGTTCCGCCCCAAGCAGAGGCGCACCACACTCCATGCAGAAGGCTTGACTATCCGCAACCTCCACACCACAGGCAGGGCATCGGGGCTCTAAGGAGACTTCCTCAGAACACGTCGCCGACATTCCTTCATTTTCTCCCGATGACTTTCGTACGGGTGCACCGCACTCCATGCAGAATGCATAGTCAGACTTGAGACGAGCTCCACACGCTGCGCACTCCAGCAATGCGTCAGTCGGCATATCGACGGCCTGCGAAGCGCGAGCTTTTTCGGCAGGCGTGCCACACCCGCTACAAAAGCGATCGGTTTCTCGAATCCTGGCACCACAAACCGCGCAGGCGATCATCTCGTCCTCTGCTGTTTCAAGCGCAGTCTGAGCATCAAGCGCGGCTATAAGTTGGTTAATCTGAACACACTCGGCTTCATAGGCCGCAATGCCATCGTAGAGATTCTCGCGGCCGCGACGCAGTTCGTCGTTAGCGCGTGTGACCTCATAGAGACTTGCGCCCAGCTGCGCTTCAAGATTTTGCCGTAAGTTCGCTATTTCGCTGAGGCGGCTCCGCAGTCTCAGCTTTTCCGCCGAGCGACCAGCAGCAGCGGTTCCTCGATTAACTGCAGATGAAACATTATCCATCAGGCCCATGATTGTCCTTTCGTCAATCAAATTTGCACCGCAAGACATCTTCGTTGAGCAACATGCCCAGCGCATTGCGCGAGACAGAAAACGCTACCGCTCCAGCTTGGTCCCCTCAATAGGCTTGTAACTTTTGGTGGAAATATTGTCATGGACAGCCAACGCACAGCACTTTTTCCTTTACGCAAAGCACCGACCCTTCTCCCTACTTTTCCGTATGTCCCCTTTCTCTTCGCGCTCTACCGCCCACTTCCCTCCATCCCCATCGTTCCTCACGCACTGTCTATCCGAAGACAAAAAGCACATTTTCCAAGCTGAATCATGAGGATTCGAAAGGGCGACTGACGAGTCCACGACAAAATGCCTGATCAACGCGCTGCATACTTTAAAACACCACTAAGCTGCCGCTTCTTAATCTGGAATATGTGCTTTAATGGACTCAGAAATCTGGAAAATGTGCTTTTTTGTCTTCGGCTTTTTCGGAAGGGGATACACAGCGAGCACACCACCAGCCGACGCAGCAAACTCCCCCGCAGCAGAAACAGCGGAATAACGAAGGAGCCGAAGACGCCAACAGCAATGCGAAGCGGCGCAGGGTAGAGAGCCTTGAGGAACATCGCTACCCCCTGATACAGGATCTCCACCGTCCAGAATGTCCGGGCCGACCGCGGAGGCAGCACCCACGTCAGCAGCCCCAGATAAACGAACTGCACCGGCAAGCCGCACACGACGTTGACAAGGAGGTTCTCCGGAGCCAGCAGCGCCTCGAGCGCCGGCATCACAGCACGCCTCCGGCCAGCTCCAAATCATCCGCGCAAGCTGCGCGATCGGGCAAAGTGCGCTCAGCCTCGCCCCTCGCTGCGGTGTCGGAAGCGCTGCCCAACCGCATGATCACGGTAGCGCGGAACACGCCGTCCTCGATG
This sequence comes from Adlercreutzia sp. CNCM I-6216, assembly GCF_977113345.1. Classification (NCBI taxonomy): domain Bacteria; kingdom Bacillati; phylum Actinomycetota; class Coriobacteriia; order Eggerthellales; family Eggerthellaceae; genus Adlercreutzia; species Adlercreutzia sp. CNCM I-6216. The sequence goes on along the minus strand of NZ_CDSBIE010000010.1, from coordinate 67,346 downwards.
GCGCATTCCAAAGATCCCCCGTGTCGTTGCGCGATGCCGGAGATAATGGAAAGCCCCCAGCCATGAGCCTCATCCCAGGTGCGCTGCCGCTTGCGCGACCGCTTCGCGGACTCCTCCCAGGCAACGCGATCGGCTTCGGAGATGCTGTTTTTGGCCTCAATCACCAAATGGCCCTGCCGCACCGAGGAGCGCAGCGACAGGAACGGCTCGCCCGACGCACCCGGCTCGCTCGACGCGCTCGACGCACCCGACGCGCCCGGGCCGCCCGCATCCCGCGCCCGCAAAGCAGCCGCCAGACCATTGTCCGCGAGATTCGCAATCACGGCGCACAGCTCCACCGCCGGCACCCCCACGTCGTAGGGTATCTCAAGGGAGAACTGAGGGCGCACGGCCGCCTCCTCGCACGCCTTCAGTTTCATCGTTGCCACCGCATCTGCCGAACGATGCTCGCACAGGCGAAAGGCCGTCGAGCCCATGATATCGACAGCACGCGAGAGCCGCTCCTGGGCGCTCCCCTCCTCTTGCTCGCGCAGGCGTCGCACCGCCTCATCCATCTCCTCCGCCACCTCGCGGCGCAGCTTCATGATGTCCTCCATGTCGGCCGCAATGCGCTCGCGATAGACCACTTGCACTCGCTCTTGCTCCTCCAGCATGCGCACCCGCTCGCGCAGAATGTCGGCCTCTTGCGTCTTGCGCACCTCGCGGAACAGCTGGAAATCGACGGGAATGCAAGCCAGCGCGAGAAGCCCCACAACCCAGAGATACACCTCGGGCAGCTGAAGACGCACGATCCAGACGGCCGACACCGCTACCATGACGAGCTGGCTTGCGGGATACAGCAGAAACGAGACGCGATGGAGAATCGAGTGGCTCATGAGATGCCTTTCTTTAAAGAGAGCCCGGAACGTCAAAGGGAGTTCGCAACATCCTCAAGGTAGTCCAAAGCAGCGGCACGGTCTCCGCGCTCGCACAGCGTCGCCACCACGGCCTGGTGGTTGCGCAGATCGTGGCGCAGGCGCGCGGTGTCGCCAAGGAGCTCCTGCACGGCGGTCAGCTCGCGCAGATATCCCGCCAATCGCTCCTCCAGAAACGCCGCCTTAATCTCAGCCCGCTGCCTCTCGGCAGAACGGCGCATCTGCAGAAACAGCAGCGCATCAATAGCCGCGCACAGCAGCAAAATTGCCGTGGAAGCGACAACGAACGCAGTCTCTCCCCGCGTGACGCTGAAGCAAATGCCCAGCACAATGAAGATGAGCGGCACCTGCATCAGGGGAAACAGCGCCAATCGCCGTATCCACACCGGAGAGGCAGCCCCTGATGCACGTCGGCCGCGTCGGCCCTTTTTCGCGTCGGGAAAGAAGCGGTGCACGACCTTCCCCATGCCGATCATGGCCGGCGTCATCACAAGCCCGTAGCCCGCCAGCCCCATGAAGATGGTGAGCGGGGCATAGGTCAGGGCAAGCTGATCGTTCATCATCTCCAAACCAGTACTCGACACCCAGATGACCGCCCCCGTCAACTCCCCCGCAGCCATGAGCACCATGGCCAGCGAGCACACGATAACGCGCTTTGGCAGAGAACCACCACAGTGCCCCACATCAGAGTCCAGCCTCAAACGCCCAAATACGCCAGCAGCCCCTCGCAGCCATCGCACACGTCGGCATAGGTGGTTTCGAAATCACCCGTGTACCAGGGGTCGTCGACGCTGCGGTTGGTGCCGGCGAATTCCAAGAGTTTGAGCACCTTGCCGTCCGGGTCGCCGCCGAGGATCCAGTTCATGTTGCGAATATTGGCCGTGTCCATGCCAATGATGAAGTCGAAGGCGTCGTAATCGGCGCGGCGCAGCTGGCGGGCGCGCTTGCCTTCGAAGCCGCCGATACCATGCTCGCGCAGCACCGCCGCCGTGCCCGGATGCACCGGGTTGCCAATCTCCTCGGTGCTCGTCGCCGCCGACTCAATGCGGAACTGCTCGGCAAGCCCCCGCCGCGCCACCATGTCCTTCAGCACGAACTCGGCCATAGTCGATCGGCAGATGTTGCCGTGGCAGACGAAAAGGACGCGAATGGGAGACTGGGGCATGGGGAAATCCTTTGCAAGGAGACCGATTGTTTAAAAGATACGGCGCATATTATCTCACAGCAACCCCCATCGCCCTAAGCCACAAGTCGCGGTTTTCTTCCAGTATCGCGAAGGCGCCATAGCACCCGTCGGTTACTTCTGGGAAAATACCGCCCAAGCATTGGACGGCTCGCTCGGCGAGACGGCCTTCTCGCATGCGCCTCGCGCTGCGGGCCGAGGGACCGAGCAGAGGGAACAGGAGCATCATGGCAGAGTTCATCTACCAAATGTACAAGGCTCGCAAGGCAGTGGGCGACAAGGTTATTCTCGACGACGTCACGCTGTCGTTCTACCCCGGCGCGAAGATCGGCGTCGTGGGGCCCAACGGCATGGGCAAGTCCACCCTGCTGAAGGTCATGGCCGGCCTCGAGGAGGTTTCCAACGGCGAGGCGCGCCTGACGCCCGGCTACACCGTGGGCATTCTTCTGCAAGAGCCGCCGCTTGAAGAGGACAAGACCGTCCTCGAGAACATTCAGATGGCCTTCGCCGATGTGCTGGCCAAAGTGGAGCGCTTCAACCAGATCGGCGAGGAGATGGCCGCGCCCGACGCCGACTTCGACGCGCTCATGGACGAGATGGGCAAACTGCAGGACGAGATCGACGCCGCCAACGGGTGGGACCTCGACTCCCAGCTCTCCCAGGCCATGGACGCGCTGCAGTGCCCCGACCCGGACGCGCCCGTGAGCATCCTTTCCGGCGGCGAGCGCCGTCGCGTGGCGCTGTGCCGTTTGCTTCTGGAACAGCCCGACCTGCTGCTGCTCGACGAGCCCACCAACCACCTGGATGCCGAATCGGTGCTCTGGCTCGAGCAACACCTGAAGACCTACCCGGGCGCCGTGCTCGCCGTCACCCACGACCGCTACTTCCTCGACCACGCCGCCGAGTGGATCTGCGAGGTGGACCGCGGGCAGCTCTTCCCCTACAAGGGCAACTACTCCACCTACTTGGAGACCAAGGCCGCCCGCATGGCCGCCCAGGGACAGGCCCAGGCCAAGCTCGCCCGCCGCATGGAGCGCGAGCTTGAATGGGTGCGCAGCTCGCCGAAGGCCCGTCAGGCGAAGTCGAAGGCGCGTCTGGCCAACTACGACGCCATGGTGGCCGAGGCCGGCAAGGCGAAGAAGCTCGACTTCGCGGAGATCCAGATTCCCGCCGGCCCTCGTTTGGGCTCGAAGGTGCTCGTTGCGAAGAACCTGCACAAGGAGTTCGACGGCCGCGTGCTCATCGACGACTTGTCCTTCGAGCTGCCCCGCAATGGCATCGTGGGCGTGATCGGCCCCAACGGCGTCGGCAAGACCACCCTCTTCAAGACCATCGTGGGCCTAGAGCCGCTCGACGGCGGCGAGCTGGAAGTCGGCGAGACGGTGAAGATCGCCTACGTCGACCAGAACCGCGCCGGGATCGATCCGGACAAGAAGCTGTGGGAAGTGGTGTCCGGTGGCACCGACTACATGATGGTCGGCGAGACGGAAGTGCCCTCCCGCGCCTACGTGGCCGCCTTCGGTTTCAAGGGAGCCGACCAGCAGAAGCCCGCAGGCGTGCTCTCCGGCGGCGAGCGCAACCGGCTGAACCTGGCGCTCACCCTGAAGGAGGGCGGCAACCTGCTCCTTCTGGACGAGCCCACCAACGACCTGGACGTGGAGACCCTCTCCAGCTTGGAGGCGGCGCTGCTCGACTTCCCCGGCTGCTCGGTCGTGGTCAGCCACGACCGCATGTTCCTCGACCGCATCGCCACCCATATTCTGGCTTGGGAAGGCGACGACGAGAATCCGGGCCGCTGGCACTTCTTCGAGGGCAACTTCGAGGCCTACCAGGCCGACCGCGAGGCACGCCTCGGCAAGGAAGCCGCCAAGCCCCACCGCCTCCACCGCAAACTAACCCGCGACTAGGCACCGACAGTGGCCCTGGGGCCGACGAGGGCGCACTTATCATATTCCCCCATCGAAGAGGGCGGTCTCACAGGGATCGCCCTCTTTCTATCTTTTGATTGATATGTTGCTGAGTTTTCTCTATCATTTTCTCGAATTCATGTCGAATATGTCCTAATCTAGCTGATATAATACCCCTATTAGGCAATCTATAGATTGGATAATCATGAGAGAACACGACATGTCCCAGCAAATTAAGGAGATCCGGAAGCACTACGGGCTCTCCCAACAGGCCTTTGCGCGGCTACTCGGCATCGGCGAGGCCAGCATCACTCGCTACGAGAAGGGTATCGCCCCCACCAAGGCCAACGCCAACCTCATTCGCGCCGCCATGATTCCCGAGTTCATGGCCGGCTGCCTCGAGCGCGACGGCGACGCGCTTACCCCCAAGCAGCGCGCATCGGTCGAGAAGATCGTCTACGCGGAAGTGACCTTTGACGAGGGAGGAGACATCATGACCATGACGGAAATCTACGAGATAACGTTGCAGCAGGAGGTGTTGAACGAATCCGCCTGGGATATTATGGCGCAAATCTCCCGAGCGCGCGCCGACGCGAAGCTCAAAGGCAACGACGAGCTGACGATAATCTATGACGACATCGAGCAACAGATCGCTCGGCTCGTACCCGAAATTCTCTCAGAGTCGGCGGCCAATCAGCATACTATCGACGAGATACGAGGGCAGCTGAAAGGCTTTCAGCAATTCCTCTCGACCCAGCTCGCAAAGGCGGCCTAACTATGAGTGACGAAGAGAAGTACACGGAGAGGGAGTTCAGCGAAAAGTTCGAAGAGCTGCGCTGGAATCTCCTGAACGCCTATCGCCCTACCCTTGAATCGCCACCTCAGGCTTTTTTGCTCGGGGGCCAGAGCGGGGCAGGGAAAACCACGCTCCACAAGATCATCCATCGCCGACTGGACGGCAATGGCATCAGCATCAACGGGGACGACTATCGAAAGTTCCACCCCCGTTTCTTGGAGCTTCAGCGCATCTACGGAGACGAGGCCGTTAACTATACTGCGCCATGGGCAGGACGCATGACCGAGGCGCTTATCGACTCGCTTTCGCGCATCGGGTACAACCTCGTCATCGAGAGCACGTTGCGCACGGCAGAGGTGCCCCTGAAAACGGCGGAGCTGCTGCGCCAGCGCGGTTACGGGGTGTCCCTCGCGCTCATGGCCGTAAAGCCGAAGATATCGCTCGTCAGCTGCCAGATACGCTACGAGGAGATGCGCGTGGCCGGCACCACGCCCCGAGCCACCGATCCGGCGCACCACAACAAGATCATCGACCAGATCGTCTCCAACCTCGGCGTCCTGGAAGCAAGCGGAATGTTCGACGAGATCGCCCTCTACGACCGAAGTCAAACGTGCTTGTTCCCTCGCGAAGGGGCCGGCGATAGCGCCGAGGAAGCTTTGTGCACCATCCTCTTCGGCCCCTGGACCTCTGAGGAGCGGCGCCACTACAACGAGCTCAAAGCCAAGCTGAACTACCTGAAGACAAAGTAAAACCCGCCCTGCGCTACCAACGACGAGCGGGTTTCAAGCCCCGTGGGGGACGAACCGAACCGTCCCCCACAGCTGTCTTCATTCTAGCACGAATGGAGATACCGCGGGATAGCCGAGAGATGCGCTATTCGTTATGAACGCTCTGTAGCCGACTCTTCTTCCCCAGTGTCGTCAACTGGCTCAGAATCATCAATCGCCTCGAGCCCATCGGCCGGCTCGGGATCACCGGGCTCTTCGGCATCATCAGTCTCCCCGGCCTCCTCGGCGAGGGCGGCGTCTTCGGCCAGAAGGCGGTTGAACTCCTCCACGTCGTACAGCTCGCCGGTGTCGCTCAACTCGTCCACCACGGGAATCTCGACGGCGTCGTCCGCATCGCCGGCAAAGTCCTCGCCCCAGCCGTCCGCAACGCCGTAGTCCTTCATGCCGAAGCGCGCACGACCGCAGCTCACCAGGCGCGGCTCGAAGCCTTCCGCCTCATCGTCGCCCACAGCATCGGCATTGTACCAGTGGCACTCCTCCACCGGCACGGCGGCCACTGCAGCAGCTGCGGCGGCGGCCGGTGTGGCGCCCTTCTTGGAACGCAGGGCGTTGCGGCGGCGCAGAGCGGCCTGAAGAGCGGTCTCTTCCACGACCTCGCGCGCATCGCCATCGGTACCCTCCCCGCCTTCGATATTCTCCTCGTCGAGCAGCGGATTGAAGGTGCCCGCTGAAGCGGCGGCCGCCTCGACCTCGGCAGCGCGCTGGCGCGAGGACTCGACCGCCAACCCCGCCACGGCGCCCGCAGCGGCAAGGCCGAGGACGCCCACGGACACAGGACCGGCCATCTTTACGGCATCGAGCCATTCCACCTCGCCGGTAGACGCCAGCGCCTCGTGCATGGAGCCGCCCACGCCGTACTTCATCACCTGCACCACGTGGTGTCCGCCCTGCTCGCTCACGCCGAGCTCCGAGGCTGCGGCCCAGCCGCGCTCGCGCAGCGCCGCCGCGCGCTCATTGGCCCGGGACACAATGGCATCGCGCTCGTCGAAGGCCAGAGCATCCAGCGGGCAGGCGGCCACGCAAGCGGGCACGCCCCCCTCGGACACCTCGGCCGCGCACCCGTCGCACAAAAGCACCTCACCGCGCTCGCCCCGATGACGCGGGGCCGCGGCCGGGCACACCATGGAACACAAGTGGCAGCTCACGCAACGCGCCGCGTCCAGCGCGACGAAGCCCGTTTCCCCGTTGACCGCCACAGCCCCCGTGGGGCACACCTCCGCGCAAGGCGCCTGGGCGCAGTGCACGCAGCCAGCGCGGGCCGCTTCCCATACCGTGCTGCCGTCGGCCAGCGTGCGCTCGAAGCGCGCCACGGCAAGCGGCGCCTCCTCGTCCAGCACGGCCGCCCGCCCGAACGCGCGCGCCGTCTCGTTCTCTGAAGACGAATCGGACGCGGAGGGCGCCAAGCCGAAGCGTCCCTTGCAGGCAGCGACGCACGCCTGGCAGGCAGAGCACCGACTGCTATCGAAAAGAATTGCCTTGTCAGCCATGATGCCCCCTACGCCTTCTCGATATCGACCAGGAAACCCTTGACGTCGCGGGCCGCCCCCACGGGGCTTTCCGCCGCAGGGGCCAAAACGCCCCACACGGCTGCCGCAGCGCCCTCGTCGCCGAGGGTCATGCCGTTCAAGCACACATAGTGGCCCTCGTTGTCCTCGCATTGGAAGGGGCGGATGCGGTCGGTGACGAGCACCGGCGCCTCCACGGATCCGCGCTCGTTGAACACGCGGACCCACTCCCCCGTGGCCAGGCCGCGAATGCGAGCCAAGCTCGCCGACATCTCCACGAAGCAGCCGGGCTCCGCGGCAGCCAGCGTCTCGCTCAGGGCGCGCCGAGCGCCGTCGCGGCCGTCCGAGCCGTTGATGACCGCCGCAATGGGATAGGCCGCGCGATCCGCCTACATAGAGGAGTAGTCCGGCGCCAGCGCATCGGCCACGGCGGCATCCACCGCCCCGTCATCGCCTGCGGCACCGGGCGCCTTCGCGGCGGCCGCCAGCAGCACCGGAGAGGCGTAAGCCCCGTTCAGGCGATTGTTCAACGGGGACTCCAACGGTTCGTAGTGCTCGGGCACAGGCCCGTCGCCCAGCCGGTCGGACACCAAAAGGCCCACCTGTTCCCAGGTACCGGGGAAGGCCTGGTTGTCCGGCTCGAGCCATCGTCCGTCGCGCAGAATCGGGAAGTCGGGCGCGTCGATGCAGGCCCAGCTCTCCCCCTCCCAAGTAAGGAGATTGCGCTCGTTCACCCACGGCTGGCCCGCCAAATTCGCGCTCGCCCGGTTGCCGCGCACCCGCACGTTGCCGGGCCATGTGAAGCCCCAGCCGGGGAAGAGCCCCAGACCGCTCTCGTCGGCGCCGTCGCGACGTCCCACGGGTTGCTCGGCCGCATCGGCCGCACTGGCGCCGTTCGACCACAGCCCCGCCAGGAAAGCCGCGCCGCAAGCCGTCGAGCCGTCGGCGCGCAGCCCGTCGGCGCCTTCCAAAAGCACCAGCTCGCCGCCGTCCCAGTCGCTGTCCTCGACGACATAGCCGTTCATCGCCCAGGCCACCTTCACCAGATCGATGCTGTCGGATGTCACGTAGTCCCACCGGGCCTTAAGGATCGGATCCGTCGCCGCACCGCCCTTGGTGTCGTACAGGTTGAACACGCGCTCCCACATATCGCCGATGATGGCAGCGTCCGTGCGGCTCTCGGCCGCCGGCTCAACCGCCGCCTCAGCATGCTGCAGAAGGCGGCCGCCGCTCGCCCGGATGCCGGCCTTCTCGAAGCCGAGGACGCTTGGCAGCTGGAACACCGTCGTCTGCTGCTGGGAAGGATCCTCCACCCGTTCCCAAAACGTAGCCGTGAGGTTCGGCGAGCCGTCGGTCACGACGAGCCACGCTAGGCGCCCCACGTCGTCGGCCGTAACGCCCGAAGACGCGCTCCCCACCAGATCGGCGCCCCACAGGAAACACCCCTGCAGCAAGCCTGTGCACAGCGCCTCGCTGAACGACGCACCGCCAGCCGGTGCCTTGGGCAGCCAATCGTAGCCGTAGTCGTTGTCGAAGGCCGCCTCCTCGCCCCACCACTCACGCAGGGCCGACACCAGGGCACGGGGCCGCAGTGAACCCGCGCCCGGCCGGCTCGGTGTGGGCCTCGAGCCACGCCTGGAGCGTCGTCTCGCCCTCGGTGGGCCAGGGAAGATCGCCGCAGAACATGTCCGGCGAAAGCCCCATGGCATCGGCCAGCCCCTCATTCGCAGCGCCCCCCAGGTAGGAGATGCCGCCCCCGGGCACGCCGATGTTGCCGAGCAGCAGCTGCACCACAGCGGCCGCGCGCGCCGCCTGGGCCCCCGTGCCGTGCTGCACGAGACCGGGCCCGGCCAGCACCTTGCCCGCCCCCTCCACCGCGCCCGTGGCCGCGAAGGCCCCGTAGGCGCGCTCGAGCAGCGACCGCTCCACGCCGCAGACGGTGGCCACCGTGTCCAAGTCGTAGCGGGCGAGAAACTCCTGCAGGCGCACCCAGGCGCAAGCCGGGTCCTGCAGCGTGATATTGCGCTCGCAGCGCGGCTGGGACGGCACGGCCCAGGCAGGGACGCCCTCACCGCGCACCCAGGAGAACTCGCCGTCGAAGCGCATGTTCCACGTGTCGAAGCCGTCGGTCTGATAGCCCCAACTGGTCTTGTCGTAGGTGCCGGTCATGGGATCCCAGCCGAAGAAGGCGCCGCTTGACGCGTCGAAGGAGAAGGCGGGGTCCATGAGGTAGGAGGCGTTGGTGAAATTCAGCACGTACTCGGGCTGCCAGAGGGAATTGTCCATGGCGTATTTGGCCAGCCCCCCGAGAAACGCGATGTCGGTGCCGGGGCGGATGGGCACGTGGATGTCGGCCATCTCGGCCGAGGCCGAGCGCAGCGGATCCACGGCGATCCAAAGCGCGCCCGCATCCCGGGCACGCTCGATCCAGCGAAGGGAGAGCGGCTGGCTTGTGGCAACATCGGCACCCAGAGTGAGCAGGCAGCCCGTGTTCGCGATATCGCTCCAGAGCCCGTCGGGCTCGGCGATGCCGAGGGTCGCGGCGACACCGGCTGCGAAGGCACGCCGACCGAAAGCCGCTTCGGAGTCGATGTTCACCACGCCCCAGGATCGCAGCGCCTTGGCGAGCAGGAACTGCTCCTCAGCCACAAGGCGCGCGCCGCCGAAGCTGCCGATGGCCCGAGTGCACATGACCGGCACGCCGCGGGGACGCTTCCGGGCGCCGTAGTCGTTGTCGCCGTAGCCATCGTCGCCGTAGCCGCCGCGGTCGCTCCAGTCCCATTCGTCGAAGTCCGTCTCGCCCTGCGCCTCATCGTCGGCCTCCACGCCCTCGATGCTCTCTTCGAAGGTGGCGTCCCGCGTGTCCTTCACCAAGTTGGCGATCTCATCCAGTGCGCGATCCCAGGAGATGTCCTCCCATGCATCCGACCCGGCGCGACGCACCCGCGGCGAGGTCAAGCGCCCCGGACTGGCCGTCGTCGCGCCTTCGCTCGCGGCGTCGTTGCCGCCCGCGCCATTGCCACCATCGCCACCGGCGCCGTCCTCGGTCGCCCCTTCGGGCGCCTTCCACAAGTCGGTCAGCGCCTGAGCGCGCAGGCAGAGCCGCCCTTCAGAGAACGGATTCGCGCCGTCGCCGCGCACCGCCGCCACCCGCCCGTCCTCCACCTCGAGCACCAGTGTGCAGGCGCCCGGACACTCCTCGCAGACGACGACCGGCCCCGCAGGGGCCGCAGGCTCTTCGGCCGGCGCCTCGTCGGTGCCGGCGGGCTCTTCGGCGACCTCTTCGTCGGCCCAGGCTCGATTCGGATCCAAACCCCATGCCGCGCTTCCCGCCGCCACGGCTCCGGCGCCGGCCAGAAAGCCTCTCCGCGTCAATTTCATGGACGAACGTCTCCTTCGCACAGGCCCGCGTCCTGCTAGCGCAAGCCTATTCACACCCTGTCTCTTAGAACCTTCATTTTCACACAAGAGACCGTCGTGCGGACGCTCAAAAACCCCGAGCGCGCGCCGTAGGCGAGATGCCCACAAATTGTCCACGATTGCGGCGCTGATCTGCCCATTGATGAGGTTTATCCTCGTCTTTTCCCATTGGAAACATTCGCCCCCTAACCTAAGCGCATCAGAAAACCGCACCATGAAGGAGGCCCCATGGCCCGCATCAATCGCAACTACGAGAAGCTGCCCGGCAGCTACCTGTTCTCGGAAATCGCCCGGCGCACCGCCGCCTACCAGGAAGCGAACCCCGACGCGCGCCTCATCAAGATGGGCATCGGCGACGTCACCCGCCCGCTCGCCCCGGCCGTCGTCGCCGCCATGCACGCCGCCGTAGACGACCTCGCCGCCGCCGAGACCTTCCACGGCTACGGCCCCGAGCAGGGCTACGCCTTTTTGCGCGACGCCATCGCCGAGCACGACTTCGCCGCCCGCAACATCGCCATCGACCCCGACGAGATCTTCATCTCGGACGGCGCCAAAAGCGACTGCGGCAACATCGGCGACATCTTCGCCGAGGACAACGTCGTGGCCGTGTGCGACCCGGTCTACCCCGTTTACGTGGACACCAACGCCATGGCCGGCCGCGCCGGCGACTACGACACGGACACCGAGCGCTGGACGAACATCGTCTACATGCCCACTACCGCCGAGAACGACTTCACGCCAGCCCTGCCCGACGCGCCCGTCGACCTCATCTACCTCTGCTCGCCGAACAACCCCACGGGCACGGTGCTTTCCCGCGAGGCCCTGCAAAGATGGGTCGATTACGCCAACGCCACGGATGCCGTCATCCTCTTCGACGCCGCCTACGAGCGCTTCATCGCCGACCCCGCCATCCCCCACTCCATCTACGAAATTCCCGGCGCGAAGACGTGCGCCATCGAGTTCCGCAGCTTCTCGAAGACCGCCGGCTTCACCGGGGCCCGCTGCGGCTACACCGTGGTGCCGCGTGACCTGGTACGCGAGGGGCAGAGCTTAAACGCCATGTGGAACCGCCGCCAGACCACCAAGTTCAACGGCGCCTCCTACGTCATCCAGCGGGGCGCGGCGGCCATCTACACTCCGGAGGGGGCGGCCCAGGTGGACGAGACGATCGACTTCTACCGCGCCAACGCCCGCACGATAAAGGAGGGCCTGGCGGCGGCCGGCCTTGAGGTGTACGGCGCCGACAACAGCCCGTACGTGTGGTGCCGCACCCCTAACGGCACCGGCTCCTGGGACTTTTTCAACCGCCTTCTGGAAGAGGCCAACGTCATCACCACCCCCGGCGCCGGGTTCGGGCCGGCCGGCGAGGGCTACATCCGCCTGACCGCCTTCGGCGACGCGGACGACACGCGCGAGGCCGTCGAGCGCATCAAGCGGATGCTCGATGCCGAGAGTCGCGACTAGCCGAAGCGCACCACGGAACCGGCGCTCAGTCGAGCCCGCGCGCCGTTTGCTGACGCTTGTCAACAAACGCTCCACAATTGATCGCCGATGACGCGACTCAACAATTCGCCGCTATACTGGTCACCATCGCATTGACCGCATCGATTCAAGGAGAGACACCATGAACACCAACCATGCGAAGGCCATCAAGGGCATGAGCATTGCCAATATCGTGCTCGCAGCCCTCGGCATTTTCGGCATGCTCATCGCTTGGGCAGGCCTCGGCGTCGGCGGCGCCGCCATTTCCGGCTCCGGCTACGACTACTTCTACACCGACGACGGCCTCTATTTCACCACCGATGACGTGTCAGTGCTGCTCGGCATGCTGGGCTTCCTCGTCTTCCTCGTGATCGTCTGCGCCGTGCTCATTCTCATCGCCGGCATCCTCGGCGTGCGCGGCGCGGCCAAGCCCGACAAACTGCGCGGCATCATGATCTGGAACATCGTCGCCGCCGTGGTGAGCCTTCTCTCCTGCTGCTGGGTGTCGCTCGTGCTCTGCATCATCGTGGCCGTGTTCGCCAACAAGGATCGCGCCCTGTACGCCGCCGCGCCGGCGCCCGCGGCTCCCTACGGCTACGCGCCGGCCGCTGCGCCTGTCGCACCGGTAGCCCCGCAGCAGCCCGTGCAGCCCGCAGCCGCTGCGCCCCAGCAGCCTGCCGCTCCGGCCGCCGCTGTTCCCGTGGCCGCTGCCGTGGCCGCCGAGGCCGTTGCCGGCGCAGTGATGCCCGCCACGGCCGCTACGGCCCCTGCGGCAGAAGTCGTCGCCACCGAACAGGTCGTCGCGGCCGAGCCCGCAGCAGACGAACCCGTAGCTGCCGTCGCGGAGGAGACGGTCGCCGAGCCCGTCCCCGCCGCCGTGGTGGAAACGGTCGAGGAGGACACCTTCGCCCCGGCCGAGACTCCCGAGGAAGCCGCCGAGGCCGCAGCCGAGCCGGCCATCGTCCTGCCTGACAACTACATCGAAGACGCCCAGGCCGGCGTAGCCGTCGTCGAGGAGATCTCCTCCGACGCCGACACCGCAGCCGCCGACACTGCGACCGACGACGCCGACAACGACAAGCCCACCGCCTAACTTCGACTCGCGGGCAAGCCACATCGCTGCCGCCATCACCCGCCACGAAGGCCCTCCCACTCTATAGCCGGAGGGCCTTCTCTTTCTTGGAACGATCTTCTCTCTTTTTTTCTCTCTCTTTCTTTCTCTTTCTCTTTCCCTTTCTCTTTCCCTTTCTTTCTCGAACCGATCTCCTCTTGCCCCAAATCGGCGCATATACCCCATCCACCCGCAGAGCACCGTTCGCTAACCCGTAGCACGAGAGGGGTTTTTGCCAGGCCACCGCAGCCTTCCCGACAAAAAGCCCCCTCTGGCTGCGGGTCGAAACTCAAAAAGGGGCAAAAACCCGTAGCCAGACGTGGGTTTTTGCCAAAGCAGCATAGCCCGAGGGCCCAAAATGTCGCAAACGGGAAACGGCGATGGCAGAAAACCGTCTCAGGCTACGGATGGGTGCGCAACCGCAGGCGGTCAACGCCGTCTGCTTGCCTTCCCATCTTCTCTGCCAAAGCGCCCGCAATCGGCGGCGGCGAGCAGGATAGTTACCGAACTGCTTCGGAAAGGCTACGGGGCGGGGACTTGCCCACCTGGAGAGAGACCTATAATCGACCCATGAGACAACGCGCGCCCGCGCCAACGGCACCAGTGGCGGCGTCAACAGCCGCGCCGGTGGCGGCACCAGCGGCGGCATCGGCGCCAGCGCAGCAGCCACAACAACGGCCGCACCAGTAGCAACGGCGCCCATAATACAGCGAGGCGCGCCGACCCAAGAGGCACAAGCGCAAACCATCAGGGGTGAGAGTCATGAACCGCGAGAGGGAAATCGTCAAGGCGAGCGTATACGGCATTATCGGCAATGTGCTGCTCGTCGCCTTCAAGATGGCCGTCGGGTTCATGTCCCATTCCATCGCCATCATCTTGGACGGCGTGAACAACGCCACCGACGCCTTGTCCTCCATCGTCACCATCGTGGGCACGAAGCTCGCCGGGCGCCGGCCCGACCGCCACCACCCCTTCGGCTACGGCCGCGTGGAGTACCTCACCAGCGTCGTCATCGCCATCATCATCCTCGTGGCCGGCTTCATCTCCCTGCGCGAATCCATCGACAAGATCATCCACCCCGGCGCGCCCAGCTACTCGGCCATCACCATCATCGTCATCGTGGTGGCCATCCTCGCGAAGATCGCCATCGGCATCATGTTCAAGCGCTTCGGCGACAAAACGAACTCCGAGGCCCTCATCGCCTCGGGCATCGATTCCAACTATGACGCGGTGCTCTCGGCCGGCACGCTCGTGGTGGCGGCGGCCCAGAACTTCTGGAACCTGAACATCGACGGCGCCGTGGGCCTCATCATCTCGCTCGTGGTGCTGAAAGCCGGCTTCGAGGTGCTCGGCGACGCGCTCTCCCCGCTCATCGGCGGCCCCGAAGACAAAAAGCTCGTCGACGACATCACTGCTTACGCCAACAGTTTCCCCGACGTGCGCGGCACCTACGACGTGGTGCTGGACAACTTCGGCCCCAACGAGATTTTGGGCTCGGTGCACATCGAAGTGCCCGACGATATGTGCGCCCGCGACATCCACGCCCTCACCCGCCAGATCAGCGAAGGGCTCACCGCGAAGCTCGGCATCCTCACCACCGTGGGCATCTACGCCGCCAACACGACCGGTGCGTTCGCCCCTCTGCATGCCGACCTCGACGCCCTCGCGAAAAGCGACCCGGCGATCCTGCAGGTGCACGGCTTCTACGTAGACGAGAAAACCTCGACCGTCTACTTCGATTTGGTCATAGGCTTTAAGGCCGACGACGACGCCATCCGCGACAAAATAATCGCCCATCTGAAGGAAAAATATCCCGATTACACCTACAATGTCGTCATCGACCACGATTACGAAGACGATCAGCCAACGTAGGCGATCGTGGGGAAAGGGGCGCACGATGGCGGGCGAGAGCCAGAAACTGAAGCTGCTCAACCTCGCCAAGATGCTCTACGAGCGCACCGACGAGAGTCACGGCCTCACCTGCCCCGAAATCATCGCCGGGCTGGCTGAGGCGGGCATCGAGGCCGAGCGCAAATCGGTGTACCGCGACTTGGACGCCCTTCGCGACTTCGGTCTCGACATCGCGAAGCTTCCCACGCACCCGGTCAGCTACGCCCTCGTCTCGCGCACCTTCACCGCCGCCGAGCTCATGCTGCTCACCGACGCCGTGCAGTCCTCGCGCTTCCTCACGGTTCGTATGGCCCATCGCCTCACCGAAGGGCTGGCGTCTCTGGGCTCCTGCCACCAGGCCGCCGCGCTTTCCAAGAACGTGCACGTGGAAGGCCGCATCAAGATGCAGAACGAGTCGGTGTTCCATCACGTGGACACGCTGCACGAGGCCATCCGGCGCCGCCGCCAGGTGGCCTTCCGCTACGTGAAGCACGACGTGAACAAACAGCCGCGACCCCAGGGCGACGGCCGCATCTACCGTGAGACGCCGGTGTGCCTCATCTACTCCGAGGGGTGCTATTACCTCATCGCCTACAACGAGAAGCACGACTCCTTCCCCAGCTACCGTGTCGATCGCATGCAGGGGCTGCGCATCACCGACGAGGCGGCCGTGCGCAACGAGCGCATCGCCACCTTCGATGCGGCGACCTACACTTCTCGCACGTTCTCCATGTTCGGCGGCGAGACGACGCCGGCGACGCTGCTCGTGGAGGAATCGGTCATGAGCGCCATTATCGACCGCTTCGGCAAGGACGTGGAAAGTGCGCCGGTGGATGCGACCCATGCCCGCGTGCACGTCACCGTGGCCGCCAGCCCCGTCTTCTTCGGCTGGCTCGCCCAGTTCGGCACCGCCGTGCGCCTGGAGGCCCCCAGCGCCCTGGCTCGCCAGTACGCCGACTACCTGAGAGACATCGCCGACAGCTATTAGCCCCTCACGCCCCTTGGGGGGGCAACCGCACCCCTTCCCCGTAGGGGCTGACCTTGGTCAGCCCTCTGCAAGCGGAACAACGGCGCACGACAAAACAGGGGCGACCAAGGTCGCCCCCTACGGGCGTATCTTAGTGAACGACCTTCTCGATGAGGGACTGAAGACGGTGCACGTCGAGCGGCTTGGGAAGGTGCGCGTCCATACCGCATTCCAGCGAACGCTTGCGGTCCTCGGAAAACGCGTTGGCGCTCACGGCGATGATGGGCAGCGACGCGCGCAGCGGGTCGGGCAGCGCGCGGATGGCGCGGGTGGCGGCATAGCCGTCCATGACCGGCATCTGAATATCCATGAGCACCAAATCGTAGGCGTGCGCGTCGGCGGCCTCAATCATTCCCAGGGCCACCTCGCCGTTTTCCGCCGTGTCCACCTCATAGCCCGCATCGTCCAGAAGGCAGCAGGCGATCTCGCGGTTGAGCTCGTTGTCCTCCACGAGCAGGATGTGGCGCACCGGCCCCCGCCCGCGGCTCGGGCACGGCGCCTCGGCGGCCACATCGGCCGGAGCCTGGCGGAAGGTGATGTCCACCGTGAAAGTGGAGCCCTCCCCCGGCACGCTTTCCACAGCAAGCTCGCCTTCCATAAGATCGAGCACGTTGCGCACGATGGTGAGCCCGAGTCCCGTGCCCTGAACGCCTGAGGCCGTGGTGTTGCTCTCTCGCTCGAAGGGCATGAACATGCGCTCCATGAACGCGGGCTCCATCCCTACGCCCCTATCGGCCACGACAAAGCGGAAGCTGGCGAAGCCCTGGGGCGCGCCGGCGTTCTCGGCCACGCTGATGTGCACGATGCTGCCGGCCGGCGAGTACTTGATGGCGTTGTCCACCAGCTGGGTGAGCACATGGGACAGGCGCACAGCGTCCACAAGCACGCGGTCGTGGGTCAGAGGCTCAACATCGCAGACCAGGGTGACATCGGCACGATCGGCCAAGTCCACCATGTCCATGCGCACCTGCATGACCAGCTCGGAAAGCGAGCATTCCGCCTCGGCCAGCTGCACGTGGCCCGCCTCCATACGGCTGATCTCCAACGTCTCGTTCACCACGTCGAGCAGCTGCTCGGAGGCGGCCAGCACCTTGTCGCTGTAGGCGCGCACCCGCTCGGCCTCGCCGCCATGGGCCGAGATGAGCGACGCATAGCCCACCACGGCGTTCAGCGGCGTGCGGATGTCGTGGGACATATTCGAGAGGAACGTGTTTTTCGCCACGTTGGCGGCCTCGGCCTCGGAAAGGGCGTTGCGCAGCATGGTACGGTGCTCGAGTTCGCGGGCATAGGCCTCGCGCAGCTGGGCGTTCACCGCCTCCAGCTCGTCGGCCCGCTCGCGCAGCTTGTCCGTGGCGTCGTTGATGAACACGTAGAAGAACTCGCCCGCGTCCAACGTGACGTGGTGGCCGTAGTCCTCTATCCAACGCACCGAGCCGTCGCGGCGGATGATGCGGTACTCCACGTAGTCCATGGAGTACCGATCGGCCTGAATCTGGCGGCTGATGGAGTGCTCCACGGCTTCGATGTCCTCGGGATGCACCATGCCGGGGAAGGTGCCGCCCGTCAGCGTGACGAACTGCTCCTGATCCGCGCAGCCGAAGATGCGCAGGCAGGCCTCGTTGGCGTAGACCACCGCCTCGTCGCCGTCGGCACGGTAGACGAAGAAGCCGCCCGGCATGTGGGCGAGAACGTCGCCGATATCGAGCTGGGCTAAAGCGGGGAATATGGAGGGCGCCGAGGTTGCCATCTGTTGCTTTCTTTCGTCGGCCGAAAAGGTGCTTTCCGTATGCTACCACGGCCTTTGCCCGGCGCCCCCGAAGCTGTCGACGAGCCCACGAATTTGTAACGAAAGAGAAACGTGGAAGGCCTACGAGAAGTCGAACATGGAGGTGGAAAGGTAGCGCTCACCGGTGTCGGGCAGGATGACGACGATGTTCTTCCCCGCGTTCTCGGGCCGGCGCGCCAACTTCGCCGCCGCGGCCACCGCCGCGCCCGAGGAGATGCCCACGAGCAGTCCGTCATGGGCAGCCAGCTCCCGCCCGGCCTCGAAGGCCTCCTCGTCTTCGATGGCGATGACCTCGTCGTAGATGGCGGTGTCCAGCGTCTCGGGCACGAACCCGGCGCCGATGCCCTGAATCTTGTGGGCGCCGGCGCGGCCCTCGGAGAGCACGGGAGATCCGGCCGGTTCCACGGCCACCACCTGGATGGCCGGGTTCTGCCCCTTCAGGTAGGCGCCCGCGCCCGACAGCGTGCCGCCGGTGCCCACGCCGGCCACGAGGATGTCCACCGCGCCGTCGGTGTCCTCCCAGATCTCCGGGCCGGTGGTGCGCTCGTGCACGGCCGGGTTCGCCGGATTGGAGAACTGCGAGGGGATGAACGAGTTCGGAATCTCGGCCGCCAACCGCTCGGCCTCTTCGATGGCACCCTTCATGCCCTTGGCGCCCTCGGTGAGCACCAGCTCCGCCCCGTAGGCGCGCATGAGGTTGCGCCGCTCCACGGACATGGTCTCGGGCATGACGATGATGATGCGGTTGCCCCGCACGGCGGCGATGGCAGAAAGGCCGATGCCGGTGTTGCCGGAGGTGGGCTCGATGATGACCGTCTCGTCGTCGAGGACCCCGGCCTCCACGGCGGCGTCGATCATCGATTGGGCGGCGCGGTCCTTCACCGAGCCGGTGGGGTTGAACGACTCCACCTTCCCGATGAGCGTGGCAGGCAGCTCGTGGGCGCGCTCGTAGTTGGTCAGCTCCACCAACGGCGTGTGCCCGATCAGCTCGGTGATGTTCTCGTGGACGGTCATGGGAAATCCTTTCTGGCTGAAACAAAGCCGGCAACCGGTCGGAGACGTGGGGTGTTCTGACCGAGCGAGTTCCGCAGCGAACGAAACAGTCCAGTGGACTGTTTCGCAGAGCGAGGACTGTCTGAGCGAATCAGAATACCGCGCGGCTCCGACCGACGAGGAGATGCATTGCCCCCCATCCTACTGAATAGCCCCACTTCGTCAACGGCCCGCGCCATAGCGGTTTCCGATGGCGAGGCGGCCGAGAAAACCGTGGCGCACCGTCAAGTTCTCCCTTCCATCGCCGCCCGACGGTCGTATAATGCCTAGCAGTTCCCTAGACTTGAATCCTAACCCGCCATAGGAGCTTCCCATGACCCTGCAGCAACTTCGCTACCTCATCGCCATCGCGAACCACGGCTCCATCTCGGCGGCGGCGCACACGCTGTACGTCTCGCAGTCAAGCCTATCGGTGGCCGTACGCGACATCGAGCGCGAGACCGGCGTCACCATCTTCGAGCGGTCCAACCGCGGCATCACGCTCACGAGCGATGGCATCGAGCTTTTGGGCTACGCCCGCCAAGTAGTGGAGCAGGCCGACCTCATGGAGCAGCGCTACTCCGGCCGCGGCGGCGAGGCGGCGCAGCGTCTATCCATCACTTCCCAGCACTACGCCTTCGTGGTGGAGGCGTTCCTGGAACTGGCCGAGGAGTACGAGGGCGCCGGCTACAACTTCAGCCTGCGCGAGACCCGCACCTCCGAGGTCATCGAGGACGTGCGCGACTTCCGCAGCGATCTGGGCGTGCTGTACCTCTCCACCTTCAACGAGAGCGTCATCGGGCACGCCATTTCCGACGCGAACCTCTCCTTCAACCTGCTGTTCACTGCGCAGCCCCACGTATTCGTCAGCGACAAGCACCCCTTGGCCTCGCGCACCGAGGTGACCGTGGAAGATCTGGAGGACTACCCCCGCTACGCCTTCGAGCAGGGGGCGAACAACTCGTTCTTCTTCTCCGAGGAGCCCTTGGCCGAGCTGCCCCACAAAAAGTGCATCTCCGTAAGCGACCGCGGCACCCTCTCGAACCTGCTCGCGCACCACAACGGCTACACCATCTCCACCGGCGTGCTCTCCAGCGAGATGTACACCGGCATCGCCAGCGTGCCTTTGCAGACCAAAGAGCTCATGCGCGTGGGCTACATCGTCCACAATGAGCGGCAGCTGTCTGATCTGGCCCAAAGCTACATCGAGAAGCTGAGCCTATTCGTGGAAGGCTGCCAGATAGGCCTCGCGGGACTGTAGGGCACGCATCCCCGTCCGCCGTCCCTGCGTATGCCGACCTAATCCTGGGGCCCCGTCTCGCGGCCATCGAGGCCGAGCAGATCGAAGAGCTCCTGACGCGTGTGGATGTCGAGCTTCTGGTAAATATGGCGCACGTGGGCCTTCGCGGTGCCGTTGGCGATAAGCAGCTCCCTCTCAATGATGCCCACCGTCTTGCGCTGGGCCAAAAGCAGCAGCACTTCCTCCTCACGCGCCGATAGCTTGTAAGTTCGCGCGATCTCGTCGCAACGATCCGCCAGCTCCTGCTTGCGGATCATCGCCGCCGAGTCGGTGCCGCCGGACAGAAAGTTGGCACCCCAGCGGCTCGACAAGTCACGCTCGGAGAGCAGCACCGCCGTGGCCAAGGCCACGGCCACCACCGCCAGCGCAGAAACCGCCACCTCGCCGCCGATTCCGAACGACTCGAGTGCCCCGACCCCCGCCGCGGTCACGCGGCCGAGCCACATGAAAATTTGGCGCACGCCCCGTTCGATGCCGAACAGCCAGATAGCGGAGACCCCATAGCGGTAACAGATATTGGCGCAGATCAGCATGATGAGGATAGACTGGGCTGTATAGGCGGCGGCCATACAGAAACCGGCCGCGTAATTCTGCGTACCGCCGAACACCGGCACCAGGAACAGCGCGGCCACGATGAGGGGCAGCGCGAACCGGTAGATAAGCGAGAAGTCGAAGCGGCCGCCTTGGAAAGAGACGCCGACGAACACGAGCACCGCCACGAGCACGGCCCCGGGCGCCGAATGGGGGCCGAAGACGCCCCCGTACATGCCGTTTTCCATGAGACCGTAACCAAAGGCGTAGGCCGCCATGAACAGCACCGCCTTCCACGGCACCGAGAAGCGCGTCCACGCCGTGGCCGGACGCTCTTGGGGAGGAAGATGGGCGAACCCACGCGAAGCCGCCCAGAACGAGAGCGGAGGCAAAAGCGCCGTCATGACAAACAACCACGGCAGCATGAAACCGCGGTAGACGTACAGCACCACTGCACCCGCGACGATGGAGGCCGAATAGTAGAGAGCGACCCGCAAAGGGTTCAAACAACCGTACAGCTCGCTCCATGTCAGGATCACGAGGGCGATGCCGAAACCGCCCGCCACCGCGGCGGCATAACCGGCCCATGCCGCCAACGACGCCACCCAGCAGCTGGCAAACATCAGCGTCGTCGACGCCACGAGCATCGCGGAGCCCAGCACGAAAGGCCACCGCTTGTCGAAGAAGGGGCCGATGCGCCGGGCAAGGAGGGTGCAGCCGAGGGCGGTGACCACCATCGTCCAGTCGAATAAGTCGCGCGCCGACACGGTAGCGGCAGGAAACACCACGAATGTTCCCACAAACACGATCTCGATCCAGGCACGGTACAACCCGAGACCGAGGAATACCACGGGCACGGCAGCCACCGACCGGGGCCTCCGAAAAAGCGGGGCCCGTTCTGCTGCGGCATCGGGCCGGGCACTCTCGGTCGGGGAAACGCAATCGGACGCCATGTCGCAACCTCCTTATAGGCGCAGTTTTACCAATGAATTTTTCCCAGCATTCCGAAAAAGTTGAAGGGGAAAGCGATAGATGATAGATTCGATTATAGAACAAGACCAGCCGTCCGCCCTTCCCCGACGAGCCCCAAATGCCCACTCTGCCCGAAATAGGGGGTTATATAAGGGGGTTATAAAAGGGTTGGGGAGACAGGTTACACAATTAGGCCCCCTAATTCCCGCAGCGGTCGATGCACACAAGCATTCGCACCCCTATGGTGGAGTTGTCGGCAGGAATGCTCAAGGCCGACACGGGAGCACCGAAGCGCGGTGCCCCTTCGATACACCAAGGAGGGAATTATGAGCACTATTTCTCGCAGGGACCTGTTCAAGTTCGGCGGCGTGGCCGCCGCGGGCGCCATGGGCGTGTCCATGCTCGGGGGCTGCGCACCCCAGCAGCCGGTAGCCGCCACCGAGGAGGCCGCAGCAGCAGCCGGGGATGGAACTCCGGCATTCTTCGTGAAGCCCGAGCCCATCACCGACATCGCCGACACCCGCGATTACGACGTCGTGGTCATCGGCGCCGGCGCTGCGGGCGTGCCCGCCGCCATCTCGGCCCATGAGGCCGGCGCGAAGGTGGCGCTGCTTCAGAAGGAGGCCACGGCGGTGTCCCAGGGCAACACCTGCGACTCCATCATCGTCGACCAGACGGCTCCCGGCGGCGTGGAGGCCGTGGTTTCTCTCATCAACGCCGACTGCTGCCACCTCTCCGACCGCGAGCAGGTGCGCCTGTGGGCCTACAACTCCGGCGAGGCTTTGAAGTGGCTGTGGAACATCGGCGAGCAGGCCGGCGCGCAGATGGTCGATTCCACGGCAAAGTGGACGAGCAACATCAGCAACATCAACGGCTACGACGTCACCTACTTCGCCTTCGACTTCGGACCGAAGCCCTACAACACCGGCAACGGCATGCGCGACATCGCCGATTGGGCCGAGCAGCAGGGCGTCGAGATTTTCTACTCCACCCCGGCCGCCCAGCTCGTGCAGGACGAGTCCGGCGCCGTGACCGGCGTCATCGCCGAGGGCGCCGACGGTTACATCCAGTTCAATGCCGCCAAGGGCGTCATCGTGGCCACGGGCGACTACGAGAACGACGACGAGATGATGGCCTACTACGAGCCGGCCATGGCCAACATCTACCGCAAGGAGCAGAACAAGACCGGCGACGGCCAGAAGATGATGGTGTGGGCGGGCGCTTGCATGGAGGACGCCTGCGGCTCCAAGGTGCAGCACGACTTCGACGCCGGCCCGGGCTCCATGGCCGACATGCCGTTCTTGGCCGTGAAGAACGACGGCTCGCGCTTCTGCAACGAGGCCGCCTGCGAGATGGCCGTCATGGGCAACTTCCTGCGCAGCGAGGCCGACCAGGGTTGGTACAGCCAGATCTTCGACAGCAACTACATGGCCGACACCGAGGGCTGGCCGGGAGTGGCCCTGCCGCCCGAGGCCATGGCGAGCTACATGCCCGAGGTCGAGGGCGAGAAGACCGGCGTCTACGAGAGCCTCATCAACACCTTCTCTGCCGATACCCTGGAAGAGCTCGGCCAGAAGCTCGGCCTGACCGACGTCGACGCCTTCGTGAAGACCGTCGAGCGCTACAACGAGCTGGCCGAGAAGGGCATCGATGAGGACATGGGCAAGCCGGCCCAGTTCCTGAAGGCCATCAAGCAGCCTCCCTTCTACGGCATCCACCGCCACATCGGCCTGTCCACTATCATTCACGGCGTGAACGTGAACAAGGACATGCAGGTGCTGAACGCCGAAGGCGCACCCATCGAGGGCCTGTACGCCATCGGCAACTGCGCCGGCAACTTCTTCGGCAGCCCCGACTACCCCATGACGGTGCCCGGCCTCTCCCTCGGCCGCTGCCACACCCAAGGCTACGTCGTCGGCCGCGCTGTGGCCAGCAAGTAGGCCGCCTCTCGCAGCAACGGTGCGGGCCCCCTCCCGACTTTCCGCACCCTCCCAGCATCACCCTCCCAAGTGCACGGGGCGCCATCGAGCGCCCCGTCGCTTTTCGACCACTCTTTGGCCCGAAGGACTCCGTTAGTTCCAAAAACGGGAGTCCGACACCCGAGCACGGCCAGTCGGAGCCAAAAAACGAGAGTTTGGCATCCACGCCAATCTCCTTTGCGGGAAGACTTTCCGCAAGCATCCTTCCGCAAAACGCTACAGAGCCCGTGCGATGGTGCCGCCGCCGAGGACGATGTCGCCTTCGTAGAGGACGGCGGCCTGTCCTGGGGCAGCGGCGCGCTGGGGCTCGTCGAAGGCGACGGTCAGCTCGTCAACACCAGTCTGCTCGGCCACCGCCGGCACCGGGTGCTGGCGGTAGTGAGTCTTCACCAGCACCTCGCGCGGACCTTGCCAAACGTCGCCGCTGATGAAGTTCACATCGCTAGCCACTACCCCCACGCTGAGCAGCTCGTCCTTAAAGCCAACAATGAGCCGGTTGGCGAACGCATCCTTCCCCAGCACGTACAACGGTTCGCGCGCCGCTACGCCGATGCCCTTGCGCTGCCCGATGGTGTAGCGGATGAGCCCCGCGTGCTCCCCGAGCACGCGCCCTTCCCGATCCACGATCTCCCCCGGATTGAAAGCAGTGTCCGCGCCACAGCGGCCCTCGATGAACCTCGCATAGTCGCCGTCGGGCACGAAGCAGATGTCCTGGCTCTCGGGCTTCGCCGCCGTGACGAGGCCGCGGGCACGGGCCAGCTCGCGCACCTCGCCTTTGGTCAGCTCGCCCAGGGGAAACAGCATGTGGGCGAGTGTGTCCTGGGTAAGGTGGTACAGCACGTAGCTTTGGTCCTTGACGGGGTCGCATGCCCGCAGAAGCTGCCAGCGTCCCGTGGCCGCATCCCACCGGCGCCGGGCGTAGTGCCCCGTGGCCACGTAGTCGAGCCCCAGCTCGCGGCGGCGCTGCTGGAGAGACTCGAACTTCAAGAACCGATTGCAGGCGATGCAAGGGTTGGGCGTGCGGCCCTCGAGATAGGCGTCGCAGAAGGGGCGTACCACCGCCGCATCGAAGCGATCGCGCAGGTCGAAGGCATCGTGGGGGATGCCGAGGCGCTGGCATACCTCCCGCGCGTCTTCCACATCGCGCGACGACCCGCAGGTCGATTCCTGGTCGTCCCGCAGCACCATCGTCGCGCCGCGCACGGCATAGCCCGCTTCCTGCAACAGCAGCGCGCACACGGAGCTATCGACGCCCCCCGACATCGCCGCCATCACGCCGGACGTCCCGAGCGCCACAGCCATCTCCCTGTCATCTTCGAAAGTCATGGGGCGCATCATAACACAGCACGCCGAAACGCCAATCATCCTTCGCTATGGGCAACCTCTTATCCTGACGATGGCCCACAGCAGCTCTCTTGGCTCCCTCTCCCCGTTTTTCCCTGTTTCTTCGCCTCTCGAAAGGCACGAGCGAATTCCTCACACGCACGTCGAAGCCATCGTGCTAAGCTGAAAGCATGCAGGGGTACCGCTCGGCGGCACGCGAAGCCGTCCCGTGGTTGAGAGGGCACAGGCGCCCAACCCTTCGAACCTGTCAGCTAACACTGTCGTAGGGAGCATGCTCGCCAAGCACAAGGGGCGCTTCCTGCGGGGAGCGCCTTTTTTGGCGCGGCCCGCAGGACAACGCTCCGGCTTCCGGAAAGGAACCGCCATGTCCGAACATTCCACTACCACCGCCTCCCCCACCCGCACTGAAGCGGAACTGCGGACGCTCATGGCCCGCGCCGTGCGCGAGGTGCGCGAGACGAACCCGCTCGCGCCTTCTATCACCAACACCGTGACCCAGAGCTTCGTCGCCAACGCCCAGTTGGCCGTCGGCGGCTCGGCGGCCATGGTGTATTTGCCCGACGAGGGCGAGTGCGTCGCCGCCCTGGGAGGGGCCGTCTACATCAACCTGGGCACGCTCATGCCCGTCTACGAGCAGACGGTTCCCGCCACGGCGCGCGCCTGCGCGGCCGCGGCCACGCCCTGGGTGCTCGACCCGGTGGGCGTGGGCATCGGCAGCCTGCGCACTCGGCTCATCGAGGCCGTGCGCGAGAATCCGCCGACCATTTTGCGCGGCAACGCCTCGGAGATCATCGCCGTGGCCGACCTGTGGGGGCTTGGCGGCAACTCGGCCGATGGCGCTTCCGGCGACGGCCCCCGCGGCGTCGATAGCACTGATTCCGTGGATGCCGCCGAGCGCGCCGCCGTGGCGTGCGCCCGCTTCACGGGAGGCGCGGTAGCCGTTTCCGGCGCTACCGACCTTGTCACTGACGGCGTGCAGGTGGCGCGGCTCTCCGGCGGCTCGTCCCTCATGACCTGCATCACCGGCTCTGGCTGCTCGCTGGGCGGCGTATGCGCCGTTTACGCCTGCGTGGCCGATCCCTTCGTGGCAGCGCTCACCGCAACGGCCGCCTACAACCTGGCCGGCCTGCGCGCAGCCGAAACCTGCGACGGTCCGGGCAGCTTCCAAGTCGCCTTCCTCAATGCCCTCTACAACCTCACCACCGAAGAAGTGACTGAGGCGCCTCTGGCACTCACCAGCACATCAGCCGCGTAATCCCATAGCGATAGCCCGCAAACCTCGAAGCCGCATTTGCAACCAAAGAGAAAGGCCGCCCTATGAACACCCTTGTTGCCGTTGCCATCGCGCCCTTCGGCGTGGGAGACGAGCTCGCGCCCTATGTGGCCGAGGCCATCCGCGTCATCCGCGACTCCGGCCTGTCCCACCGCACCACCTCCATGTTCACCGAGATCGAGGGCGACTGGGACGAGGTCATGGCCGTCGTACGCGACGCGACCATGGCCCTCGCCGACCAGGGCATCCGCACCGAGGTGGTCCTGAAGGCCGACATCCGGCCGGGGCACACCGACACCCTGCACACCAAGGTCGAGAAGGTGGAAGAGCTGCTGGCCGAGTAGGGGTTCGTCCACATCTTTCCATCATCTACATGGAGCCTCTTGCGCTTTCGCGTCGACCCGCTATGATGCTGCCCGACATACGACACGAAGCGAAAGAGGTTCCATGCTCCGCAAGATCATTCACATTGACGAGGACAAATGCATCGGCTGCGGCCTGTGCGTCGACGCATGCCACGAGGGTGCCATCGCCATGGTCGACGGCAAGGCGCGCCTTATGCGCGACGACTACTGCGACGGGCTGGGCGACTGCCTGCCGGCCTGCCCTACCGACGCCATCTCCTTCGTCGAGCGGGAAGCCGCTCCCTACGACGAGGCTGCCGTGGCGGCACACCTGGCCGCCCGCAACGGCGGCGCGACGGCTTGCAGCGTTCCGGCCGCGGCCGAGCACCGCAGCGGCTGTCCCGGCTCGGCCGCCCGCACCCTCATCGACGACGCTCCGAAGCCGGCGCCGTCGCCTGCGCACCAGGGCGGATGCCCCGGTTCCCGCAGCCGCTCCCTGAACGGAGCCCCGGCACCAGCCGCTCCTGTACCGGCTGCTCGCACCGCCGCTCCGGCCGCTACCGGCGCCACCGACGCGCTTTCCGCCGTGGCCGCCGCTCTGCCGAACCGCTTGGCTCAGTGGCCGTGCCAGATCAAACTCGTACCGGTGCAGGCCCCCTACTACCAGGGCCGCGGGCTGCTTATCGCCGCCGACTGCACCGCGTTTGCCTGCGCCAGCTTCCACGAGCGCTTCATGAGCGGCAACGTCACCATCATCGGCTGCCCCAAGCTGGACGAGGGCTCCTACACCGACAAGCTCGCCGCCATCATCGCCGCCAACGACATCACCTCGGTCACCGTCGCCCGCATGGAGGTGCCCTGCTGCGGCGGCCTCGAGCGCGCCGCCGCCGAGGCCTGCGCCCAGTCGGGCAAGGACATCCCCTTCGAAGTGGTCACCTTCGCCGTCAACGGCGACGTCATCGGCTAGAAACAACCGACGCGCACTTGATTGAATGCGCCTCCTAGTTCATCGAGGATGACCAGGTCAGCCCAGCTCGACCATAACCGCCTCCGAGACGATCCCGGCTACCTCCGGGATCGTCTCTTCTTCCAAGGAAGAGAAGCTCATCACGAAGGCGGGACGGCGCCGACCCCTCCCCTCGCTGCACCCAGACCGCACCTCGTCGCATACCCTTCGGGCACCCTCGACTTCGCGAGCCTCGCACCGGCAGCCTACCGTTTCGTTCGAGCTGCGCCCAGGAGCTCCCGCCTCGCAACCCGTGAACCGATAACGGCCCAAAGGCGCCAGGCGCACGCCCCGAATCGCAGCGCGCCGGGCCACGCGCTCCTCGAAAGTCGCACTATCTCTCTCGTCTCCTTCGACACTCCTAACCTCCATGAGAAAGTGCAGCCCGGCACCCGCATTGGCAAAGTGCAAATGATCGCCGGCCGAAGACGCCGCTAGTACGTCAATCAGCGCGCTCAGCCGCCGCCGGTAACGCGTCCGCTGGCGATTGACATGGCGCTCGTAGTCCCCCGACTCCATGAACCGCGCCAACGTCAGCTGCTCCAATGCACCCACCGTGCAGGCGTAAAAGCCAAGTCGGTCGCGGAACCGTTCGGCCAGCGCCTCGGGCAGCACCATGTAGCCAATGCGGAAAGCACCCCCGAGCGTCTTCGAGAACGTGTTCGCGTAAATGACCCGCCCAGCCCCATCGAGGGCCGCGAGTGGAGGTACGGGACGCCCCGCCATGCGGAACTCGCAGTCGAAGTCATCTTCGATGAGGTAGCGCGACTGGGCACTGGAAGCTTTCACGCTCCGACCGCGAATCTCCCTAGCCGCTGCACCGTCCTCGGGCGCGGCAACCCCACTCTGGGCCCATTCCAACAACGAGCGCCGGCGCGACACCGGCACCGTGATACCGGTGGGAAACTGGTGCGACGGCGTGCAGTGCAGCACGTCGATGCGGGCACGCTCGAGCGCCTCCAAGACCGGCCCTTCCCCATCGAGAGCGATCGGCCGCACCGCCACGTCGTTCGACTCGTAGATGCGCGTAAGCCGCGGATAGCCGGGGTCTTCCACGCCGTACGCCAGATTACGACCGAGCAGCTGCACGAGCAGGCCATAAAGCGACTGGGCACCGGAACCGATCACGATCTGGTCGGGATGCACCTCCATGCCGCGAAAGCCCCGCAGATGCGCCGCGATGGCCGCCCGCAACCGAGGCGATCCCTGAGGCCCCGACGCCTCCAGCACCGTGCGCTCGCTCTCGTCGGCCAACACGCGCCGCAGCGTCCGTGCCCACGCCGCGTAGGGAAACACCCCTTCCGGCGCCGTCGCCCCCGTGAAATCGGCGAGCCATTTGCGTCCGGCGCCATTCTGGCCGCACCAAGATGCCCCACATCCGGCATCGTTCTGGCCGTTCCAAGATGCCCCGCATTCGGCCCTGTCATCCCCGATGCACGCGTTGCTCCGGATTTTCGTCGCATTCCCGCAGAGGCTCGCTTCGCCCTGGAACCCCCCACACGCCCCCGAAACATCCCCTTTGCCACAAGCTATACAAAAGGACTCGTCTTTTGTGGCAAGTTTTTCGAGGGTTTCGACGTCGCCACCTTCCGAAACCCCCATTTTGGCTACGCCGAGCGCGCTTTTGCCCTCGAAACCGGCTTTGGAAGGCGATTTCACGGTTTCACGCGTCGAAACCCTCGAAAAACTTGCCAAATTCGAGCCGATTTCCTGCACATAGAAGCCGCTGCGGGGCACGGCGCGCACATAGCCCTCGGCCACCAGCTGGTCCAAGGCCCCCTCCACGGTGACGACGCTCACCCCCAAATGCTTTGCGAATGCCCGCTTGGAAGGGAGGCGCGCGCCGGCCGCAAGAACACCGGACTCGATGTCGGCTCGAAGCGCCCGGTAAAGCTGCTCGTACAGGCTCGTCTCCCCTCCACGATTTAGCACATACGTGAGCATCGCTTTCCCTTCCTCCTCCTGCAGCACGCTTTGAACGAGCTGCTCCTTTACGACCACCTGGTCTTCTGCCAGATCGCCAGCTCGTCGGCTCTTTGCGAAACCGAGGCCATCTCCAACTGACCTTATTAAAACTTCCCAAATTGAATATAACACTAAGCTCAGTTATCCCTTACCCTTCCGCTCATATCTTTTGCGAAAGGAAGGATCCTCATGACCGAAACCGCCCCCGCCGCTAACCAGGCCGGCAACCCCGCTACTCCCATCACCTCTGCTGAGCGCGTAGCCCTCAACCGCCAGCTCGCCCAAATGCTGAAAGGCGGCGTCATCATGGACGTCACCACCCCCGAGCAGGCCCGCATCGCCGAGGCCGCCGGAGCCGCGGCCGTTATGGCGCTCGAGCGCATCCCCGCCGACATCCGCGCGGCCGGCGGCGTTTCCCGCATGAGCGACCCGGCCATGATCAAGGGCATCCAGGCGGCCGTTTCCATCCCCATCATGGCGAAATGCCGCATCGGGCACTTCGCCGAGGCACAGATCCTCCAGGCCATCGACATCGACTACATCGACGAATCCGAAGTGCTCTCGCCGGCTGACGACACCTACCACATCGACAAGACCGTCTTCGCCGTCCCCTTCGTCTGCGGCGCCCGCGACCTCGGCGAGGCCCTGCGCCGCATTGCCGAGGGCGCCACGATGATCCGCACCAAAGGCGAGCCGGGCACCGGCGACGTCGTGCAGGCCGTGCGCCACATGCGCCGGATGAACGCTGAAATCCGCCGCATCCAGAACCTGCGCGACGATGAGCTGTTCGAAGCGGCGAAGGAGCTGCAAGTGCCGGTGGAGCTGCTGCGCGAGGTGCACGAGGCCGGCAAGCTGCCCGTCGTGAACTTCGCCGCCGGCGGCATCGCCACCCCGGCCGACGCGGCCCTTATGATGCAGCTGGGCGCCGAGGGCGTCTTCGTGGGCAGCGGTATCTTCAAGTCGGGCGACCCGGCCCGACGCGCCGAGGCCATCGTAAAGGCCACCACGAACTTCAACGATCCTGAGATGCTCGCCGCCTTGTCCGAAGACCTCGGCGAAGCCATGGTGGGCATCAACGAGCAGGAGATCCAGATCATCATGGAAGAGCGGGGGCAGTAGAACCCATGTCCCCAACCATCGCCGTTCTCGCCCTGCAAGGCGCTTTCATCGAGCACGAGCAGCGCCTGCAATCCCTCGGCTGCACCACCATCGAGCTGCGCCAGGCCGCCGACCTCGCCCGTCCCTTCGACGGCCTGGTGCTCCCCGGCGGCGAGTCCACCGTACAGGCGAAGCTGCTGCATGACCTGGGAATGTTCGAACCGCTGCGCCAACGCATCGCCGAGGGCCTCCCCGCCCTCGGCACCTGCGCCGGCCTCATCCTGCTCGCCGACCATTTCCGCACCCTGCCCGTCACCGTGCGCCGCAACGCCTACGGCCGCCAACTCGGCAGCTTCCACGCCAAGGGCCGCTGGGAAAACACCGACGAAGCCATCCCCCTCACGTTCATCCGCGCCCCGCGCATCGAGGCCCTCGGCCCCGGGGTCGAGCCCCTCGTCACCCTAGACGGCACGCCGGTGGCCGTGCGCCACCGCAACCAGATAGCCTCCGCCTTCCATCCCGAACTCGACTCTGACAACCGCCTCTACGAGGCGTTCCTCGAGCGTGTAGCCTAAATCGTAGCCGCAGTGCGCAAATCGCTGATCTCAGGCACAACCAACCCCCGCTAGCAGCTCGCGCGCTGCTAGTAGTTGCAAATAGTCTCATCTCTTGAAACAACATGAGACTATGGTAGGGGGATGCGGACGAAATCTTGGACCTGGATCGAGGCCCGGAGAGGAGATCGCATGTTCACCGACGAGGATCGCAAACGCGCCTTGGAGGCCCTCGCTGCCAACGGCGGTCGAGTGACCAAGACGCTGAGGGAGCTGGGCCTTCCCCTCGATCGATTTGGCCACGAATCGTTTATTCCGACCGCTCAGCTTGTGGGGAATGAGGTCGAATATACGCTTGACGACCAGCGCCCTGTCCCCGGCGCGCTTGGCGATGTCCTCGCGATACCATTCCACGATATCCTTTTGCCTCGCGCGGAGGATCCACTTTCGTTTCATCGCGTCATCAGGCTATATATTGTTTTCTGGACCTTAGCTTTTGCCTAATTCGGTTTTCTGAACCAAGATGGAATCAGGTTATACACTTTTCTGAACCTGAACAGACCCTATATTCTCACTTTTCTGAACCCAATGAATTAGATTAAGGGCTTGTACCGCCCGAATCCACTTATTCCTCCCTCTCTTCCGGGAACGTCTCATCGTAGTCGGGGTCGTCTTCGCGGCGTACGAACTCGTACAGAAGGCGGCGCGTGGCCGGCAGCTCCTTTTTCTTCAGCTGGTGCTCCCACAGCACGAGCACCCTCCAGCCGGCCGCCTCAAGCGCCGCTAGGTTTTGCTCGTCGCGCTCGACGTTGCGGGCGAACTTAGCTTCCCAGTAATCGAGGTTCTTCTTGGGTACCGACAGGCTGCAGGTGGGGCACCGGTGCCAGAAGCACCCGCGGATCTCGATGGCGAGCTTGCGCCCCACGAAGGCCACATCGGGACGCCCGGGCGCCTTTCCCCAGTCGCAGCGGTAACCGGGAAAGCCCATCTCACGCAGCATGCGACGCACGAGCACCTCCGGCTTCGTATCGCGTCGCTTGTTGCCCTGCATCGATTTATGCGTGGCCGCCGACACGACCCCGAAATCGTAGCGGTTCGTCTTCGATAAGCGCACGCGAGATTCAGCGCCCTCCTCGCCTTCTGCAGAGTCTTCGTCGGCAGCCGCCGCTAAGACTTGCTCCCTCGCCTCGATTGCGCGATCAGTCACGCCGTCGGGAGCATCGCCCGCATCGCCCTGCGCAATCGTCTCTTTCGTTTTCTCTGTTGGCTTTTTCATGGCCGTTATTATAGCGCCTGCGCCTTCCCGCTTGCGGAACCCTGAACACTCCAATTAAGAAAGCGTAAGATGTGCGTCTTTTTGCAAATGCTGTCACGCGGCGCGCAACCCAAGCGCTACCATGGGAGCCCCCCATCGGCTCGCCAGTCGCAACTGGCGCATTCCAGCGGCAATCACACGTCGCCGGAGCCGGCCGCCCCAAAAGCGAACCGAGCCCCAAGCGACAACGCAGCAGCCGAAGGCAAGCCAAACGAAACACCGAACCCAGGAAGGAGGAGGCCCCATGACGAACGCGCCATTCGCGCTCGACCGTCGCGAGTTCATCGCGCTCGCCGGCGGATTGGCCGCCGTGCTCGTCGTCGGCGACGGTGCCTATTTCTCCTCCCGCAGGTCGGCCGCCCACGCCCAGCCTGTACCTTCCGAATCCGGTACCCTGACCCAACCCGAAACGCCGCTTAACGGCACGATCGCCTCACCCAGCACAGAGACAGCAGCGGCCGCCACGACCTCTCCCGAGACCGAGTCAGCAGCCGCGACCAATACCGAAATGCCTCCGACGACGCTTGAAGACCTACCCTGGAACCTGCGCCTCGTGAACCGCGACCATCCCCTCGCCGCCGACTTCGCGCCTAGCAATCTGGCCGAGTTGCCCGACGCAAGCTGGGTGGAGCCCCACGTCAACCACCGAGTGGATGCCCGCATCGTCGAAGATCTCACAGCCATGCTCACGGCTGCCGAAGCCGCCGGCACACATCCCATCATCTGCTCCTCTTTCCGCACCTACGACTACCAGGAGAATCTCTTCGAAAACCGCATCGAGCGAGCCGAGCGCGAGGAGCATCTGGAAGGCACCGAAGCCGAGGAGGCCGCCGCATTCTGGGTTGCCCCACCGGGCGCCAGCGAGCACCAAACCGGTCTCGCCGTCGACATCGTGGACGCTGACTACCTGGAACTGGACGAAGGCCAGGAATCCACGGCCACCCAGCAGTGGCTCATGGCCCACTGCACCGAGTACGGCTTCATCCTGCGCTACCCCACGGACAAAAGCGCCACAACCGGCATCGGCTACGAGCCCTGGCACTACCGCTACGTCGGCAAAGAGGCCGCCTCCGACATAGCGGAAAGCGGTCTCTGCCTCGAAGAGTGGCTCGTCGAAACGTACCACGTCCAGGCCTGAAGCCGCTCCGCTCCTTTTCCGCAACTGCACCCTTCCGCAGCCGCCCTCTCCGAAACCTGCCCTCTCCGAAACCGCGAAACAAAAATGCCGAGCCGTCCCACAAGAAAGGCGGCCCTAAGGCCGCCTTTTGCAAGGAGTGGGTATCGCAAGAACTTACAGCATCCAGGGCTGAACAATCGTGATCGGCACCGCCGCGCTCACGATGAGCAGACGCAGCATGAAGCCGCCGACGAGCACGCCCGCATCCGACAGCGCGCTGATCATCTGGCCCGTGCGCGAGGTCTCGAACTCGTGCTTGGCCAGCCACAGCATCCAGCATTCCAGAATCGTCGGGAGCACCAGGCCCACGATGACGAACAGCAGCCAGAACGCGACGGCCCAATTGCCCGACACCAGCGACATCACGCTCTCCCAGCCGGCGGGGCTCGGGTTGAACGCCGTGATGAACAGCAGCGCAGCAACCAACACGAACTCGATGACGGGCAGCCAGAAGTGGAACTTCTTCATGACGACCACCTCGTTGAACTCATCGGGCGCATAGAACACGCCGACGAGCAGCACCGCGGCCATGCCGGTGGACACGGCGGACACCAGGAACAGAATCGGCAGAAGCGCGCTGTTCCACAGGGGGAATCCCTGGCACACGCCAAGCAGGCAGCCGGTGTAAATGGCGACGCACAGGCCCATGACGAGCCCCACGCAATCGAGCCACATCGGCACCTCGCGCTTCATCAAATCAAGCAGGAGCACGATGAGCGCGACGACCACGAACACCGCCAGAAACACCACGCCCCAGGTCATGACCGACCCGAAGTTCGTGAGCAGAAGCGCGAAGCGCAGCGGATGGGCGAAGCCCGCGGCAGCGTCGAACATCAACAAGCACAGACCGATGATAACCACGATCGGCGCGATGAGGCGTCCGACGCGCATGAGGCGCTTACACTCCGGGTGGCGATAACGAACGAACACTGCCGTTGCGAACGCACCGCCGCCCAAGCCGGCCAGGAAGAGGTACCACGCGATGATGGCGCCCCAAATGGGTTCGTAGATCATGTCAATCACCTCACGTAATAGATCTTGGCGCGGGTCAGATCGCCGGCGATGGGAGCCGCACCCGTGCGCGCGATTTCCTTGGAAATCTCGCTGTCGGAATCGTCCAGATCGCCGAAGATGCGGGCACCGGTCAGGCAGGCATCCACGCACGAGCACATCTTCGTGCCGTTCTCATACGAAGAAAGCGTGCAGAAGCGGCACTTGTCCACCTCGCCCGTCTTCGAGTTGCGCGTACGCACCTGGTAGGGGCAGGCGGCCATGCAGTACAGACAACCGATGCAGCGGCCGTGATCCACTTCGACGATGCCGTCAGAGCCCATATGCGCGGCCCCGGTGGGGCACACGCTCGCGCACGGCGCGTCCTCGCAGTGCATGCACTGCAGCGGGATGTGCTCCACGGTCACGTTGGGGTACTTGCCCACTTCGCGCTCCTCGAAGCGAATGAACGACTCGTCGGGGAGCAGATCGTTCTGGCGCTGGCAGGCCGTGCGGCAGGCATAGCAGCCAATGCACTTCTTGGTATTGATGAGCATTCCGTAGCGTGCCATCATTCACCTACTTTCTGCACGGAAACCAACGTCTCCTGCGTCATGGCCGAGCCATAGGCCGGTTCCATGTGGAAGGGAACGAAGTCCATGAAGTTCAAGCCAACCCCATAGGCCGTGCGCTGATCGGGAGACTTGCAGCCATAGTGCGAGGGCATGTAGATGGCCGTCGGGTTAATGCGCTCGGTCACCTTCACCTTGATGGGGCCCTCGGCCATCGTGTTCGACAGAATGACCTCGTCACCATCCGCGATGCCCAGACGCTCGGCCACCTCAGCGTTGATCCAGATGCGGTCGAGGCCGTAGGACTTCGTGATGTCCATCAAAGGCTCGCAGTTGGCGGTCTGCGTATGCGTGTGGATGGCCTGCTTGCCGCCGATGAGGCGGAACTCGCCGACGGTCTCGTTCGGCATCACCTGGGGCTCGACCCACACCGGGCACGCGGACAATCCAGCCGCCTCGCACGCCTCGCTCGTAAACTGGATCTTGCCCGTCGGGGTCTTCCACTCGGGAACCTTGCCGTAGGCATAGGCCTTCTCGGGGAACGAGATCGTGCCGACCTGGCGCAGCTCATCGAGGCTCGTGCCCACGCTGCGCAGCTGCGCGTCGGCCAGCTCGTCAACGGTGAACGGGAAGTACTGCCCCACGCCGCACGCCTCGGCCAGCTGCGTGAAAATCACGTCCACCGGACGCGTGTTGGGGTGAATCACCTCGAGCACCTGATCGCGCAGGGAAACAACCGGCACGCGTCCGCCCACGAACTCGGGCAGCTCGCGACGCTCCAGGTAGCTGCACTCGGGCAGCACGTAGTCGGCCAGCATCGCGGTTTCCGACATCTGCACGTCGACGACGACCATCAGATCGAGGTTCGCGAAGTCCTCTGCCAGCTGGGCGGGGTTGGAATAGCCGGCCGCCATGTTCGAGTTGTAGAAGAACAGGCCCTTGACCTTGCCCTCCTTCGCCATCTCGGCGACGTAGAGGTTGGTGCCCATGGAAGAGAGCGCCAGCGGGTACTCCTCGGCGCCCCACATCTTCGCCTCGACCTTCGGCACCTCGGGGAACTTCGCCGGA
Source organism: Adlercreutzia sp. CNCM I-6216 (assembly GCF_977113345.1). Lineage (NCBI taxonomy): Bacteria > Bacillati > Actinomycetota > Coriobacteriia > Eggerthellales > Eggerthellaceae > Adlercreutzia > Adlercreutzia sp. CNCM I-6216. The sequence continues at coordinate 31,017 of NZ_CDSBIE010000010.1, read as the reverse complement.
TCGAGATCGCCCGCCTTCACGCTGGGGAGGAACAGCGCCCCGCCGGGCTGGTTCCAGCAGCCCAGAAGCGTGTTGAACAGGCAGAGCGCTCGCGCCGTCTCGCCCGAGTTCGCGTACGAGCACCCGAAGGCACCGCGCCAGCTCGGCTCGATGGAGGCCGCAGGGGCCGCCTCGGCGAACTCGAGCGCCAGCCGTTCGATATCGGCAGCGGGAATGCCCGTGATGCCCTCGGCCCATTCCGGCGTGTAGCCCGCAATGGCGCTCGCCCACTCGTCGAATCCGACACTGTTGGCCGCCACGTACTCGGCATCGTAGAGATCGCGATTAATAAGCACGTTGGACATGGCCAAGATGAGCGCCAGGTCGGTGCCAGGGTTGATGGGCACCCACTCGTCAGCGAAAGCGATGCTGTTGTTCAGGCGCGGATCCACCAGCACGATGTGCGCGCCGTTCTCGTGCGCCTGCTGCAGCGCGGCCACCGAGCTGGGCCGGATGGCGTCGGCATAGCTGCGGCCGATGAACATCGTCATCTTCGAGTTGGCCACATCCGATTCGAAGTTGGCCGCCCCGATGGCCTGCGTGAACCCGGACTCCTTGGAGAGGTTGCAGGCGGCGCCGTGCGTGTACACGTTGGGGCTGCCGAGCGCGTTCATGAAGCGCTTCGTGTAGTACTTGCCCGACGGGCGCGGATCCTGCACCATGGCAAGCGCCTCGGGGCCGTACTGCGCGATGATATCGTTCACCTTCTGGCCGATCTCGCTGAGCGCCTGATCCCATCCTATTACTTCGAATTCGCCGTTTTCGTTCTTCTTCATCGGGTCGGTGAGTCGATCGGGCGAATAGGCGATCTGGGAATAGCCGTACCCGCGCGCGCACAACTTGCCCTGCGCGTTCGGATGGGCCTCATCCCCAATGAGCTTCGTGAGCTCGCCGTCTACGACGTAGGCGTAATAACCGCACTTGCTCGAGCAGGAATTGCACAGCGAGTGCACCACTTCGGTTCGCTTATCCGTCTCGGCATCAGCATCGGCTTCGCCGCGAACCGACAAGCTCACAAGGCCCGCGCCGGCGGCCACGGCAGCCACCCCGGCGCTTCCAACTAAAAAGCTGCGCCGTGTTAAAGCGTGTCCTGACATAATGGTCCTTCTCTCTATCGTTTAAGCCTCGACGATGGTGACCGTGGAAACCACGCCCTCGTCGATGGCCTTCTGGGCAATATCCTCCCAATCGATGAACTTGATGGCGCCGTTGGGGCACTGCTCGGCACAGCGACCGCAGGAGATGCACTTGGTCGACGTGCCGGTCTGGGCGTTGATGTGGGGCATGTTCCAAGGGCAGGCGGCAGAGCACATGCCACAGCCGATGCACACGTCCTCGTCGACAACGCGAGCGCCGGTCTCCTCATCGGAGTGGATGGCATGGACGGGGCAGTACTTGGCGCACTGCGGATCGACGCACTGCTTGCAGGAGGCGACCGTGAACTGGCAGTTGCCGAAGATGCCGTCGTTGGTATCGACGCCGGAACCGAAATTGTAGTTGTCCCACACGCGCACGCGGGCGATGGACTGCTGGGTCGCGCCGTCGTTCTTCAGGGTGCACATCATCTCGCAGCGCTGGCAGCCGGAGCAGCGAGCGCGGTCGGTGACGATCATTTTCGTAGGAGTGGTGCGCAGCTCGATGCGGCCCGAGGCAATGGAGGCGGTGGTCACGCCCCAGGAGGCGAGCACGCCGCCGACCACCAGGCCGGCAACGCCGCAACCGGTCATGGCGAGCACGGTGCGACGGGTAAAGAAGGGCTGCTTCTTCTCGGAGGCCGGCGCAGAGCCGGGCTCGGTAGCGGACACCGGGGCCGCGGGCGGCTGCTCGGTGGCCACGGTTTCATTTTTCTGGGTGTCAGACATTTGAACTCCCCCTTGTAACTTCATGCTTGTCTCAGAGAGAACTCAAGATCGCGACGCCACGCAACAGAGGGCATCATAGTCATGAATGAAGAAGCTGTGTACCCTCTTTGAGGGGGATTACCGAACGTTTGATTTCTCCTCATCCGTCCGTAGAGGAGCCGTCATGTTTCCGTTGAAAAAGATCCCCTCATTGAGGGGAGGGGGATAAAATTGCCCTCCCTTATACTCGTACGCGACGATTACTCCAGATCGACGACCTAGTACCACGCAACATGAGTACACGAAGAGATTTGGAGCTTCATCATGGCTGATTCAAAATTGGATCCCAACAAGTCCTATGGCTGGACCGGTAAGATCCTCCGCGTCAACCTGACCGACAAAACCGTTTCCGTCTCGCCCACCGACCCTTATAAAGAGTATTTGGGCGGTATGGGAATAGCCAACAAGATCATGTACGACGAAGTGCCCGCCGGCACCGATCCGCTCTCCCCGGAGAACAAGATCGTGTTCGCCGTCGGCCCTCTGACCGCCACCGGTGTTCCCCTGGCGGGCCGCACCACCATCGCCTCCCTTTCCACCTATACCACCGATCATCAAGTTGTTGACGCCCACACCGGCGGCATGATCGGTGCGGCCATCAAGAAGGCCGGCTGGGATGCCATCGTCATCGAGGGCGCTTCCGACGAACCGGTTTACCTGAAGATCGACGATGACGACATTGAGATCAAGCCCGCCGATCAAGTGTGGGGCCAGGGCACCCGCGCCACCACCGAGGCGCTCTCGCGCAAGGAGGGCACCGACTTCTGCGTGGCCACCATCGGCCCTGCCGGCGAGAACCTGCTGCCCTACGCCTGCATCATCAATTCCCGCAACCATTCCGCCGGCGCTGGAGCCGCCGCCGTCATGGGCTCGAAGAAATTGAAGGCGCTCGTCGTGCGCGGTAGCCAGCCCATCTACGTGGCCGACCCGCAAGAGGTGGCCGACCTGTCCGACTACATGCTGCGCGAGATCGTCGGCTCCAACAACAACCACGTCGTACCTTCCACCCAGCAGGAGTGGGCCGAGTACTTCGACAAGGGCAGCCGCTGGACGGCCCAGAAGGGACTGACCTGGGCGCTGGCCGAAGGCGGCCCCATCGACACCGGCGAGCCGAAGCCCGGCGAGATCAACACCGTGGGCTACCGCTGCATGAAGGCCTTCAAAGACGAAGGCCCAGAGGCCGAGAAGTACACCATCAAGATGGACGGCTGCCACAGTTGCCCCATCCATTGCTACTCCGACTTGCGCGTGCCGGCCTCGGCGGCCAACGGCGGCTACGAGATCACGGGCAACACCTGCGTGCCGAACTTCCCGTTCACCAACTACATGATCAAGATTTTAGGCGACAACACTTCCGTTGAAGCCGGCAGTGAAGACGCCCTCATCTGGGATCAGGTATTCGGCTCCACCATGGACGATTTGGGCCTGTGGTGCAACTACGGGCAGATCTACCGCGACATCGCCCACTGCTATGCTACGGGCCTGCTCCAGAAGGTGCTGCCCCCCGAGGAGTACGCGGAAATCAATTGGGAGGGCTTCAAGAATAACGACCCCTCCATGGTGCCGCCCCTTCTGGCGAAGATCGCCGCCAACGACTCGGAGATCGCCTACATCGGCCACGGCCCCATCGTCTGGACCGAGCGTTGGAACGATCCAGACTGGTGGAACACCCCCGCTTCCACGCTCATCAACGTGCGCGGCTGGCCGGTGCACCATGCCCATGAGTGCTTCGGACAGGTGGGCCTGCTCTATAACATGGTCTTCAACCGCGACGACATGATCCACTCTGCCGTGAACTTCCAGGGCTGCGGCTTGCCCTTCGAGCTTAAGCAGCAGATCGCGGCCGAAGTGTGGGGCGACGCGAGCGCCATCGATCCGGACAAGAACTACACCCCCATGAATGAGTATAAAGCGAACTTCGCCTGGTGGTCCATCGTCACCGACGTGCTGCACGACTCGCTCACGCTGTGCAACTGGGTATGGCCCATGACGATGAGCCCCACGAAGGCTCGCGACTATCGCGGCGACCTGGATCTGGAGGCCAAATTCATGAAGGCCGTCACCGGCGAAGACGTGACGACGGAAGACCTGTACAAGATGGGTGCGAAAATCACCACGCTACAGAGAGCCAACACCGCGCGCGGCATGGTGGGTGCCAACGGGCAAATGGGTACCAATGACTTCCGCAACGTGCACGACGTCGTTACCGAGTGGCCCTTCACCATGGATCCGGACATCGAGGTGTTCACCGAGGGCACCAACAAGATGGACAAAGAGGATTTCCAAACGGCCCTCACCATGATGTACGAATGCTTTGGCTGGGATCCCGAGCTGGGCTGCCCGACGGCCGAGTGCCTGGACTACTACGACATGCCCGACGTGAAGGAAGACCTCGCCGCCCTCGGCCTGCTTCCCGACGCCTAGGGAGATGCGCAGAGCGAAACCAATCTGCGCTGAAGGCTGATCCGTAGGGGGCGACCTCGGTCGCCCCTCCCAAGCGGCATCACCTCACCTGATAGCCGACCCCTTCTAACGCGAGCTCCGAAGGAGCTCCCCCTTCGTGAAAGGAGCCCCCGCAAACCGGTTGCGGGGGCTCCTTTTTTGCACGCACCCGTAGCACGAGGCGTGTTTTTGCCATCAGAGAAGAGCGCCTACGACATTTTTGCCTCTCGGGCTGCGGGTCGTCTTCGCCCGAACAACAAGCCCGATGCCCTGAACAGGTATTTCTTGTTCTTTTGGAAAGTTAGTCGCCTAAAACACCGCAGCCCGACCCACAAAAATGTCCAACTCATCTGAAAAGCGCGACAAAAATACGGGTCGAGCTACGGTTTCGACAGCGCAGCTCACAGACTGAACCGCCGAGGCTTGGGCAGGCAAGTCTTACACGTTGCGAATGCGCTCGACGGCGTCCCACTCGGCGAGGGCCTGGGCGCGGCGAGGAGTCAAATACGTCGTGGAATAGAAGTAGACGTCGCCGTTGGAAGCCTCCACGCGCTCGATGTCGTCGGCGCGACCCTGCGCGCGGGCCTCAGCGAAGGCCGCCTCCACCGCTTCGGCCTTCATGCGAAACGGGTCGTTGGCCAAGCTCTCCCGCGCCATGGGGCGGGGGTAGACCGACGACTCCTCGCGCACGCATTCGATGAAGGTGGCCACGGGGTCGTCCTCAGCGGCGAGGAACGCCCAGCGGGCGTAGGCGTCGGTCATGGCCGAATCGTCGTAGAGGTAGTAGCTCTCGGCACCCATGAGCAGGCGGATGTGCGCGAACTCGGGATGCGGGTCTTCCTCGGGAATCTGGTTGGAAGTCTCCTGGGGCGGGGCTGGCGGGTACCCTGATTCGCTCAAACAGTCCTCGCTCTGCGAAACAGCCCACTGGGCTGTTTCGTTCGCTGCGGAACTCGCTCGGTCAGGGCACCCGCCAGCCCCTCGGACGTCTTCTTCTGTCGCGGAGCTCGCCCGATCGACGCACTCAGCCTCTCCGCTCGGCTTCGCCTTCGCCGATCGCTCCGTCCCAACCTCTGCCGCATCCGCTGAGACGGCTTTGCGTTTGAAGGGGGATGCGCCCACGGGGCGGCCGTTGGAGGAGGAGAAGGCGGACTTCACGTGCTTGTTGGCGGCGCGGCGAGGTGCGCCTCCGGCATCGGGGCCCTCCACGTCGCCCGCATCGCGCGAGCCGTTGGGATCGCCGAATTCCATAAGCGCATCGTAGACGGCCATCTCCAAGTCTTCGGGCGTCATCGACGGGGGCACCAGGCCCGCAGCCTCCCATTCGCAGGGACACGACAGGCGGCTTGCTCGCGAGGTCGCGCGCGCCGCATCAAGCACCGCCGCGATGGCCTCCTCACGCGCCTGCTCGGGATCGAGGGCGTCTTCCGCGCCCACCTCGTCAGACGCTGCAGCCGTGGCGGCCCAAGCCTCGCCATGGGGCAGCGCGTCGGCAATGTCCTCGCCCGCCGCCTGGGCTTCCGCCAGCGCGATCACCGCCGCGCGGATCTCGTCTTCCTCGCGCACGGCTACTCACCGTCCATGGCAGCCACGAGCAGGTCGGTGCGGGTGTCGCGCAGCGAGCAATGCTCGCACATCAGGCAGGCGACGCTGTAGGAGTCGCAGGGCACCACCGCATCAAGCTCGGCCAGACCGGCCCCCTCCCGCGCAAGGAAGTCGCCGATGAGCGCCCGCACCGCTTCCACGGAGAACGTCAGTGTGTTCGCCTTCCCGGCGGGAACGCCACCCACGGCCTCCCGCACATCCTCAATGGTGAGCGCCAGCGCCTCGTCGAAAGTGCGCCCCTCGATCATCGAGCAGGTGGCGCTCGCGCACCCCGTCATCGCCAGGCATCCGCGCGTCTTGAAGCCGGCGGCCTCGATGACGCGCGTCTCGGGATTGATGCGTCCGAACAAGCGGAACGCCACCTCGCCGCGCTTCGACTTGCCGACCATCGCCTGGGCGTTCATCCCCTCGGGGCGACCGCCGTTGTGGTAGTCAGCCACAATGGCCAAAAGCTTGTCCGAGTATCCGGCCACTTCGTCGTCCACTTCGGTTTGGTACACATCGGCCGTGCGCAGCAGCACTTTCTGCTTCGGCTCGTGGTAGATATCGCGACCCTCGCTCATGGGCTCCTCCTCTTCTTCGATTGTTCACTTGCAAGATTACCAGAACCCCCTCAATGCCCCTCCCCTCTTTCAGGCGATGTCAGATTGCGGAAACGTAACGGCTCTCTCGGCAGATGCGCCGCAGCCAAGATTCCCCGCGCACAAGCCCGAAAAAGAGCTATGATGGGGAATCGCGGGAAAGCCATGATGGAACATGCATCGGGCGAAAGGGGGATTCATGAGCGTTGTCGTGAGCGGACTTTTGAGTCGCGCAAAGGCATTCTGGCCCATGCTCGCAGGCATCATCTGCGCACGCACAGCTCTCATCGTGGCGTGCTACGGCAGCTACGCCTCCACCGACGACGGCATCTTCACCGACGGCTCCATGTTCGTCACCTGCGCGCTCTTCATCGTGGCGCTGCTCATCTTCTCGCGATCTCGCCGCGAGCTCGGCGCTACCGCCGTGCAATGGATCATGGTGGGGAGCATCATCGTCGCTGCTGGAGCCTCCATGGCCCTCTCCCTGCTCGACAGCGCCGACCAAATCCTTGTGGCCACGGCTTTTGCCCTCAGCATTGCAAACACCCTGGCCCTGTCGCTGTGCATGTTCTACTGGCTGCGCTGCCTGCGCGGCACCGACGAAGTGACGGCCGCCCTGTTCGTGTTCTCGGCCTTCTTCATCAGCGTCGGCATCGTTTACCTACTTTCGTTTCTGCCCACCCGAGCGCAGAACATCATCGGTATGGCGCTCATCGTGGCCCAGTTCGCCTTCCTCGGCCCGGCCGGCCTGCGCGCCGAGCATCCGACGGAGCGGCCGCACCGTCGGGCGCGCACCTTCTTCACCTTCGCCCGCAGCAACATCCAGGACTCCCGATTCCTCGCCGCCTGCGCTGTCGGCATGGCGCTTCTGGGATTCGTCGACGGCTTTCTCCGCGGTTATCCCGACGGCCTGCCCATCCCCTTCACCTGGAGCTCGCGACTGGCCTACGCCTTGTGCTCCATGCTGATATGCGCCCTGCTCATGCTTCTCGTCGTGCGCCGCCGCGAGCGCGTCATGACCGTGGACGCGTTTATCACCATGGCGCTTTTGGCCTCCCTCAGCCTCGTCCTGTTCGGCGCCTTCCCCTACCACTGGGAGATCGGGGCCGTGGCCGTCAACACGCTGAACATCGTCATCTGCGCCTACTGCTGGTACGTCATCATCGCCTTCACCAGCTTCGGAACTCGCGACCCCTATATTTACGCCATGGGCGGCTGGGTGATCTGCTTCGGCTCGCGCTCCCTCGCCCGTATGCTGCTGTACTTCACTTACCCGTTGGCCGGCAACGATCTGCTCATCAACTCGCTTCTCGGGGCTCTTGTCCTCATTTCCACCCAAGTGGTTCTCGTGCAGTTCATGCACGCCGAGCGCGGAGAATCGTCCGCGGAAGCCGATCGCCTGGAGGCCGAGAACGAGCGGGTCATGCGCCAGGCCGAAGCCGATGCGGCCGAGTCGGCGGCGGCGCTGGCCGAAGCTGAGCAAACGCTGCAGAGCGTCGTATTCAACGCCGCGAGACGCGAGGCCACCGCCCAACAAACAGCCTCCGAGGCTTTGAAGGCCGCCGAGGCGCGCCAGTGCATCCGCTGCAACGAGGAGTGCGCCGCTATCCGGGAGCAGCTTTTCCAGATCGACCCCGCCTCAGCCTCCCCCGGTTCCACGCCCTCGCCTTCCCCCTCGGCGACAATGCCGTCGCCTCTCGGCTCTTCGCCCTCCTCTGCCCTGGAGTCTTCCCTCGCCCCTTCCCCGTCCACCATGGGCGAGCTGTCCGATTCCATGCGTCGCAACGTGGAGCGCATGGGCGAGCATTTCCTGCTCACGAGCCGCGAAATGGACGTGCTCACCCTCTACGCCTTGGGTCACACGCAGAAAAAGGTGGCCGAGGAGCTGTTCATCACTCCCGCCACCGCCCACAGCCACATCAAGCGCATCTACAGCAAGTGCGGCATGCACTCGCGCCAGGAAATCCTCGAGTACCTCAATTCTTACGGAAGCTAGGACGCCCTCATGGAAGAGAAGCAACGTTACCTGCGCTGGCTCGGCATTCTCTGCGTCATCATGGCCGCCTTCTGCCTCGGCGTCTTCGCCATCGGCTACAAAGACCCCAGCGTAGGCCGCGTGGCGACCCTCGCCGGTCTCATCGTCGCCAGCGCCGGCTTCTTCTGGCTCGCTCACCGCAAGCGTAAGTAGAGCCACTTTCTTTGGAAAATGACGAGAAGCGCACCAACCAAATTCCTAAAGCGGTCGGCTTGGATAAATCTGAGAAAACGAGGGCGCGCTATGGCTACGAACTCAATTTGGCTTCGTAGCTCTCCTTCAGGGCTTTGAATGCGGGCATCGAGCGTTCGATGGTGTCGCGGGCGATGCAGTAGGACAGGCGCACCCAGCCGCCGACGCCGAAGCTGTCCGAAGGAACGATGAGCAGCTCGTATTCCTTCGCGCGATCGGAAAACGCCTGGGCATCCTCTTCCAAGGCGCGCACCCACAGGTAGAAAGCGCCGTCGGGCTCCACGTACTCGTAGCCCAGCGCGGAAAGCCCCTCAGTCAGCAGACGGCGGTTCTCCGCGTAGGCGGCCACGTCCGACGGCTCCCCCACGCAGCGAGCCGCCACGCGCTGCAGCAGCACCGGCGCGCACACGTAGCCGAGCGCCCGTCCCGCGCCCGCCACGGCCACCGCCACCGCATCGCCGTCGTCAGCGGCATCGGACACGTACACCCACCCGATGCGCTCGCCGGGAAGCGAGAGCGCCTTGGAATAGGAGTAGCACACAATGGTCCGCGCGTAGATCGACGGCACCCAGGGCACCTCGATGCCGTAGGTGATCTCGCGATAGGGCTCGTCGCTGATGAGGTACAGCGGACGTCCCAGCGCTTCCTCGCGCTCGCGCAGCATGGCCGCCAGGGCTTCAAGGCTCTCGCGGGTGTACACGGCGCCCACCGGGTTGTTCGGCGTGTTGATAATCACGGCACTCGTCTTCGGCCCGATGGCCGCGCGCAGCGCCTCGATGCCGGGCTGGAAGCTCGGAACCGCCGCCGGCACCTCCACGATGGTGCAGCCGGCCGCCTCGATCCACGTGCGGTACTCGGGGAAGTACGGTGACACCACGACCACCTCATCACCCGGATGGGTCACAGCGGCAACGGATGAAGCCAAAGCCGCCGCCGCACCGGCCGTCAGGTACAAGTGACCCGACGTCGCCGTCGTGTCGTAGCGCTCAGACAGATACGCCGCAATGGCCTCCTTCACCTCGGGCAGCCCCGCCGCCGGCGAATAGGCGTGAAGGGCCACCGGATCCATATCCAGAAGCTCCAGCATGGTTTCGCGCACCAGCTCGGGCGCCGGCACCGAGGGATTGCCGATCGAGAAATCGAACACGTTCTCGGCACCGATCTCGGCCTTGCGCGCCATCCCGTAGGCAAACAGCTCGCGGATGGCACTCGGCTCATCGCCCAATCCGTACATCTTCTCGTTGATCATGGCAATCCCTTTCGCACGCTCTCGCCAGCCGCAGCGCGCGGGCTGGCCTCAAGGCGGCCCTCAACGCCACCGCCCTCTCAGTTCCCCCTCAGGATACTACAAGGGGCGTCGCATCCAGGCTCGCTTCCGCCGAGCCGACCACGGCGGCCCCCAGCTGGACGATCTTCTCCTGCAAGTCGGGATGAGCGCGGAAGGCGAAGGCGCGCCCCTCCTGCTCCCGCACCAGATACCCCTCGCGTTCGAGCCCCAGGAAATCGGCCCGGGCCGTGCCGTAGGCGATGCGGAATGCGCGCTGATGCGGCGCGATGCGCAAAAGAGCTCCCGGCTCGCGGCACAGCGCCACCAAAATAGACTTCTGCCGCGCGTTGATATGGGATTCGAAGATGCGCTCGATCTGCTCGTTCAGCTGCTCGAGATAGGTGATGGATGCCGCCAAGCCCTCCAGCTCGCGCAGGTACAGGCACACGTTCAGCTCGAAATAGGGCGTGAAGTCGAAGCCGAAGCCATAGTCGGTCGACCACGATTCGAACACTGCCTCGTAGCGAGCCGCATCCACCGGCGCCTCCGCCAAGGTCGGATCGAAGCCCTCCGGTATCCAGCTGAGCACGGGAAAACCCCACTTCAACGCCAGGATATTCCGCAAAAGCAGTCCCACGAGCACGTTCAGGCGCGGCAGCACGTTGAAGTAGCGAAAGAACCAGCTGATGTTGAGCAGCCGCAATACGGGACCGAAGCGCATGTCGTCCCCTGCGGCACAGGCCCGCTGGCACACCAGATCCATCAGCACCTGGGACTCCGGGGGCGCCAAGCGCGGATCCAACGGCGCGAGCACCCGCTCGGGCAGCTCGGACAAATCCACCCCCTCGGAAAGCTCGTAGTACAGCGTCTCGATGAGCCCGTGGGTCACCGCGCGCCGCGCCAAGCTGTCGCAATCGCTCGAAAGACGAAAGTAGTTGGCCACCAACTGATCGAGAGACGTCAGCGGGGGCGCCCCCGCGAACAGCTCGTGCACCCGCTCCTCGTCCACCGCGATGCCCTCGTCCGCCAGGCCGCGCACCAGCGTGCGCTCGATGAAGCGCGTCACGAACGGCGACCCTTGCATGTCCTTGAGCGATCGCGCCAGCGAGGAGTCCTCCTTCGAGCGCACCTCCAGCATCTCGGTGTTGAAGGACAGCGAGCTCGTGGTCACCATCCACATGTCGGCCGTGCGCTCCGGATCCTCGGGGACGAACACGGCGGCCTGCTTGCGCACAGCGAGCAGGATGCGCCAGATATCCTCCTTCGAGTAGCCCTCGGGAAGATCGTATTCGTCCAAGTCGTCAAAGAGCAGGATGCCCACGTCCACCGCCGTGCGCAGCTCGTAGAATATGGGCAGGCTCATAAAGGCCACCAGTTCGTCCACAGAGAGCCGCTTTGTCGCCTTCGTCGACCGAGGCACCGCCTCCGTCTTTCCCCGCATCGCAGACTTCCCCGCCATCGCGCCGCCTTTCCTTGAGCTTGCCCTCTCGCTCCCATTCTATCAGCTTCGGGGTCTCCTATTATCAAAAGTTGATCTTAAAGATAGTTATAACTGAGAATGTTATTATTATTTTATACCAAAGTTATTATCAGGAATTTAGATATTGATAATTGAAGAACGGGACTTTATAGTGAAATCAGCGAATACGCAAACGACCAGAGGAGGCCCATTATGGGAGACTGGCCCGTCATCATCCGCTAATTCCAGGGCGCTAACCGCCCAAATCCCCTGCGGCTGCCCTCCGCAGGACTCTCTGAGGTGAGAACCCCGCTGCGAAAGCCCTTGAAACGCAGCGGGGTTTCTTGCGTCTGGAGAGCGCCCCCCGTCGCAAAAAAAGGGCCTCACGCAGGAGGCCCTTCACTTAATGCAGTCAAATGGGCGGCAAAGCTTACTTCACGTCGTCCAGCTTCTTGCCGGAATGGTCGTGGGTCATGCACATGGCGATGAACGCGACAACCGCGATGGCTACCATGTACCAGGCCGGCGCGATGGCGTTGCCCGTGAGGTCGATCAACCAGAACGAGATGAACGAGGCCGAGCCGCCGAAGATGGCGTTCGCCAGATTGAACGAGAGGGCAAAGCCGGAGTAGCGCACATCGGTCGGGAACGTCTCGGTAAGGTAGCTGGCCAGAGTGCCGTCGTTGATGGTGAGCAGAAGGCACATGAGCAGCTCGACGAGCAAAATGACCCAGAAGTTCATCGTGCCGAGCAGCATGAACGCCGGCACCGTGAACACGATGAAGCCCACACAGGCGCCGATGAGCATCTTCTTGCGGCCCACCTTGTCGGAGATGCGGCCGGACAGGAAGATGAAGGCGATGTAGACGACGAGCACGATAGTGGTGATGGTCGACGCGTCGCTCGGCGGGTAGTTCAGCGTCGTCTCCAAGTAGTTCGGGAGGTACGTGAGCACCGCATAGAATCCCACGGCATTCAGCACGCAGGCGCCGAACGAGATGAGCAGCACCTTGAGATGCTTGGTGAACAGCGTGCGGATGGGATGCTCCACCTTCTCGCCCATTTCCTTCATGCGCTCCTGCATTTGGGCATATACCGGGGAATCCTCCAGATGGGTACGGATATAGTGGGTGATGTAGCCCAAGGGAAGCGCCAGCCAGAACGGGATGCGCCAGCCCCAATCGACGACGAAGGCCGAGTCGGCTCCCCAGACGGAGAACATGAACGTGGCCAGAAGCGAGCCGACGAGCAGGCCCGTAGCCGTGGAGGCGGGCACCATCGAGCAGTAGAACCCGCGATGATTGTGCGGCGCGTACTCCGCGATGAAGGTGGCAGCGCCAGCGTACTCGCCTGCCGCCGAGAACGACTGCACCATGCGCAGCAGCAGAAGCAGCAGCGGCGCTCCCACGCCGATAACGGCATAGCCGGGCAAGCATCCGATCAGGAACGTAGCGCCGCTCATGAGGAGAATAGATACCGACAGGGCCCACTTGCGACCCTTCTTGTCGCCCATGTTGCCCCAGAAAATCGCGCCGATGGGGCGCACGAGGAACGAGAGCGCGAACACGCCGAACGTGCTCATCACTGCCACCGCGTGGTCTTCCGCGGGGAAGAACACCATGGCGATAACCGTGGCCAGATACGAATAACTTGCGTAGTCGAACCATTCGATGAAGTTACCGAGGAAGGAAGACCCCGTCACCTTGCGCAGGACGGCATGTTTCTCTGCTTCGGTCGCCTCAGCGTACGTCGTTGCCGGCCGTACCGCTTCCTTAGTGCTAGATGCCATGGTAATCACCCAACCCCAAGCGCTCCGTTGTAAAAGTTCCGGTCATGGCTTCTCCTTTCAATAAGGCCCTGACTTAAGCGTTTACCTTACCATAGGAATCAATTTATGCAGGCGGGATTAGCAAAATAGTTAGTCGCACAAATCCGCTTTTTCCATTTTGACCTGGAATCTCGCCGAAAAAGAAGGGAGCTTGATCCAACTTATGACAACGAGGACGCGCAAAAAAGGAGCCCGCACGATGCGGGCTCCTTGCACAGATGCCGTAGGCTGATGCGAAATGCTTACTTCCACATCTCGGGGCGCACGAGGGTGGGATCCTCGACGCGGTTCGGGAAGTAGTCGAGGCACTCGCCCTCGCGGTAGACGTCGGCGGTGGAGCAGTGCAGGCCGCCGCCGAACGGGTAGGCGTCGCGCAGGTCGCAGGGGATGACGTTCATGCCCAGCTTGTCCATCTGCTCCTGCTGGTAGACCTCGGAGGCCTCCACGATGACGGTCTTCGGGTCGAGGACCAGGCAGTTCATGGACAGCCACACGGAGGAGTAGCACAGCGCCGGCGGCTCGGTGTGCGCGGGCTGGGCGGCCTCGACGATCTGCCAGTCGTTGGCCTCGAAGATGGCGCGCTGCGGCTCGGGCAGCGGGCGGTGCGGGTTGTTGATGATCAGGCCCGGGCGCAGCGGCACGAAGGTCGCGTCGATGTGGATCGGGTAGGGGTCGCCGGGGAAGTTCACGGCGTGCACGCGGTACTCGGGGTAGTAGCGCTGGAACCAGTCCATGGCGGCGCGGTTGGTGGTCAGGCCGTGCTGGATGAACAGGTCCTTGCCCATGCGCATCACGTCGGCGGCGTCCCACATCGGCTCGACCTCGGTGGTCACGAAGTCCTTAGCAGCCGTACGCTCGAGACGCTCCTCCAGGGAGATCTTCTCGTCGTAGTAGTTGTGCTTGTAGGAGCGGTCGGTCAGGCGGGGACGGGGGGCCTGGGTCCACTTGAAGTCGGGATCCTGCTCGAAGTACTCCTCCATGAGGGGCCAGTAGGCGAGATACTCATAGTAGCGGCAGCGGAAGGAGTTGGCGGCGGCCATGATCTCGTTGCCGATGGTCAGCAGGATGTCGCGCGGAGGCATGCAGGTCATCATGGAGTCGTTGCGGAAGTCCGGCGTGCCGATGGCCTGGTTCCACTGCAGCGGGGTCGGGCGGTCGACGACGACGCCGCGGTCCTCGAGGATCTTCACGAGGTTCTCGAGGCACTCGTTGCCGCGAGCCACGGTGTCGGAGGGACGCAGGCCCCACATGCCGCGCATCTCGGAGTCAACCGGCACCTTCTCAGAGGTGGCGGGCTCCTCCGGCGGGATGACGGAGTTGTCGCAGCGGCCGACGATGACGCGCTTCAGCGGATCCCAGTCGTTCCAAGAGCTGACGATCTTTGCCATAACATGTGCTCCTATCTCATAGGCACTCTTCCGTCTCTTTTGAGACTAGCTGCACTATAGCATTTCTTGCAGTTGCACAAAAGCCTTTTACCGAAGAAAGTTTTCGATTTCCTGAAAAATCATCGTCATCTTGTCAACTATGGATATCTATCATCTTTTGCAATCGCACAATATTTGTAGTACACCCCGTAACCGATTGAAGCAGCAAAAAAGACGCCCACTCCTTATTCGAAAGAGCGGGCGTCTTCCCTTTGAAACGATAGGCGAAAGCACCAGAGCTACCGGTCGAGAGCAGTCTCCAAGAGCATACGGGCAATCTCGCGCACATCGTAGCCTTCCGAGATCGCCTTCACCGCTCCCCCGTCGACGAGGGCGACGACGACCGAAGGAGTAAGGTTCACGCCGGCGCGAACGAGAATGCGGTTCACGGCCGCATCGAGAGCCTCGCGTCCCTTGCGGTAGGCCTCGGTAACCACCGGCGCTTCGGCTGAGGCGATGAGCTGAGCATAATGGGCGGGCATGGATACCGTGTCGTCTGGAAGGCACGCCTCCAGCAGAAGGTCGACCACGCGCTCGCGACATTCCTCGGGGCTGAAGGCATCGGCGGCCTGAGCCACCTTCTCGGCACGGGCGATCCACAGTTCAATGTTGTAGCAGCCCGCTTCGTAGAGAAGCTCGGTGACGGAGTCGAAATAGTAGCCCACCGAGGACGAGGCCGCACCGGCCCATTCTGCCACCTTGCGATAGGTGACGGCCTCCGGGCCGCGCTCGCGAAGCAGAGCGGCCGCAGCCAGCACCAGCGAGGTTCGCGTGATCTGAGCTTTCAGGGATTTGGGCTTGGACAACGGCTTAGCCATGGGAGACTCGCTTCCTTTTTGATTACTTTTGCGTGACTCTACCAGAAAACGCCCAACAATGAAACCCCAGATGAGAGTTATTTTCTGGAAATACTTGAAGCGCTGTCAAAGTTTCGCTTCATGGTGCAAGTGCACAAGCAAGCGACAGCCGAGCGACCCTCCCCGATCGCTCGGCTGCCGCAGAAAATGTCACTTCCCGACTATTGGATCTCGGTCAGCTTCTTCTTCGAGTTGTCGTGAGTCATGCACATGGCGATGAACGCGACCACGGAGATGGCCACCATGTACCAGGCCGGCGCGATGGCGTTGCCCGTCGCCTCGATGAGGGCGATGGAGATGAACGACGCCGAGCCGCCGAAGATGGCGTTGGCGAAGTTGAAGGACAGCGCGAAGCCGGAGTAGCGCACCTCAGTGGGGAACGTCTCGGACAGGTAGCTCGAGAGCGTGCCGTCGTTGATGGTGAGCAGAAGGCACATGACGAGCTCCACGATCAGGATGATCGCGAAGTTCTGCGAGTTCAGCAGGTAGAACGCGGGCACCGTGAAGATGATGAAGCCCACGCAGGCGATGATGAGCATCTTCTTGCGGCCCACCTTGTCGGAGATGCGGCCGGACAGGAAGATGAACGCGATGTAGGCCACCAGGCAGATCGTTGTGATGAGCGACGAGGAACCGGCGTCGTAGCCCACGGTGTCCTGCAGATAGTTAGGCAGGTAGGTGAGCACGGCGTAGAAGCCTACGGCGTTCAGCATGCAGGCGCCGAAGGACACCAGCAAAGGCCGCAGGTGCTTGGTGAGCAGAAGCTTGATGGGTTTGTCGTCGGACTCGCCCTTGGCCTCCAGCTTCTCCTGCATCTCCTGGTACACCGGCGAGTCGGACACGCGGGTACGGATGTAGTGCGTGATGAGTCCGAGCGGACCCGCCAGAAGGAACGGAATGCGCCAGCCCCACTCGGTCACGAAGGACGAGTCGTGGCCCCACGTCATGAACATGAACGTGGCGAGCGCCGAGCCGATGAGCAGGCCCGTAGCCGTCGAGGCGGGCACGAGCGAGCAGTACAGGCCGCGGTGGTTGGACGGGGCGTACTCGGCCAGGAAGGTGGCCGCACCGGCGTACTCGCCGGAAGCGGAGAACGACTGCACCATGCGCAGGCACAGAAGCAGGATCGGCGCCAGAATGCCCACGGCTTCGAAGGTGGGCAAAAGCCCGATCACGAAGGTGGCCGCCGACATCATGAGGATGGAGGTGGCCAACGCCCACTTGCGGCCCTTCTTGTCGCCCATGTGCCCCCAGAAGAAGGCGCCCACGGGACGCATGAGGAAGGACAGCGCGAACACGCCGAAGGTCTCCAGCAGCGCCACGGTCGGGTCGCCCGGAGGCATGAGCACGAGCGCGATGACCGTCGCAAAGTAGGAATAAGACGCGTAGTCGAACCACTCGATGAAGTTCCCGAGGAAGGAGGAGACTGCCACGCGCCTCAGTGTCGCGTGCTCCTCGCTGTCCCGCTGAACCGCAGCCGCTGTTTCGCTAGACGCCATGGAAATCACCCGGATCCTTTCCGAACCCCTTTTTACTTTGTGTTTTCCTCATCGGGAAACACCCCCTTTAGAAACGAGGGAGGCCCGGCATCCGTGACTCACAGATACGCGAACCTCCCTTTCTTCGTGCAAGCCGGCACGTCCCGGGGTCGGGAGGTTGTACCTCGTGCCAGCCAGCACACGTACCGCACGGTTCGGGCCGTGCGCGCCCTTAATGCGCCGAGGCCGCACGAACGCTTCGCACGGCCTCGGTTACATCCTAGTAGTCGCCCATGTAGTCAACTTGGGCCTTGCTGGCACGCAGCACGAACGCCTTCTCGGCCTTCTTACCGCCGGCAGCCAGCTTGCCGAGCACCACGCGCTTCAGACGCGGATACGGATTCATGCCGTACCAAGCGAACGCAGTGCCGCCGGTGTAGCACTCCACGATGCTGTGCACGGGAAGCGAGGCATCGCGCTCGGCATCGAGCTTGATGTACTCGGCGATCTCGTCGGCGCACACGTCGCGGATCACCTCCACGCTGATCTCGAGGTCGCGGGCCAGCTGCTTGAGCTGATACTCCACCTCGGCGTCATCGGCATGGGGGAAATAGGTCACGTCGTAGGTGACGGCGGAGAGCCCGGACGCCTTGGCGAAGGCGATGAACTTCTCCAGCGACACCATCTGCACATGCTCCTCGGTGCGCTCGGCGATGTCGAGCTCTGCGGGGAAGCCGGCCACGTCGTTCTGAGCGAACACAGCCTCCAGCTGCTCCTCGGTCATCGCGGGCTCGAACTCCACCGACGAGGCGATGTGCGTCAGGTTCTTAGTCATCTTCATAAGAAGCCTCTTCCTATACGGCAGTCATTTCTGACGCGCTGCTTACAGACCCTCGATGTCCTCTTGCTCGGCAATGCGGGCGCTGAGGTTCTCGGCGATCTCCTGCTGCTGCTTCGCTTTGCGCTCGGCAACCATGCCCTTGACGGACGGGATGGCGCCACCGGCGATGATCATGAGACCACCGATGATGGTGTTCACGGTCAGCGCCTCGCCGAAGACGACCAGACCCACGAAGATGGCCACGGGCACCTCCCAGTAGGCGATGGTGCCGTAGTCAGCAGCCGGCAGGTTGCGGCCGGCCACCAAGAGGAAGCCCAGAGCGATAGGACCGCAGATGATCCACAGGAGCACAGCACCGATCCAGTTGAAGGTGGTGAAGTGCACGGACAGCGCCCAGTTCTCCATGCCGGGCTGAGAGCCCAGGGAGTTCAGGATGATGGTGATGAGGCCAGCGCCCAGCACGGCGAAGATGAAGTTCCACACGCCGCGAGCCGTGGTATCAGCATCCTTGCGATAGCCGTTGAAGAACATCGACAGGCCGTAGAACAGGCCGGACAGCAGACCGAAGGCGTCGCCCACGCCCTTCTGCGGGAACTCGGGCGTCGAGGTCTCGAGGCTGAAGTCGAGGCCGAAGAACTGGCCGCCCACGCCGAAGCCGAGCAGGCCCTCGCCGAACAGCATGCCGATGAACACGACGAGCAGGCAGATCCACTGCAGGCCGCTCATGGGCTCCTTGCGGAAGATGCGGGCCGCCAACACGCAGATCACCGGGCCGGTGTAGATGAACAGTACGGCATTGGCAACGGTCGTGAGCAGCGTGGACGTCACGTAGCATGCCAAGGACATACCAATCATCAAACCGCCGAGAGCGATGGCGGGAGTGAGCTTGAGTTCCTTGAAGGTCTTCACCTTGTGAGTGGCGACCATCAGGATAACGAAGAACAGCACGCCCATGCCCATGCGGCCGCAGGCCATGAGAGCGCCGATGGAGTCACCGGCGTTCAGGCCCAGGGTGCCATCGAACATATCCGTTCGCGTGGCCCAGCGGCTGAACAGGGGCACGAGACCCATGCCGGTTGCAGAGATGAGCATGGCAATGGTACCCCACCCGGTCTTCATCTGATAGCCCTCGGTGGCGTTGGTGTTTTCCTGTGCCATAATCCCTCCTTTTTCTTTCCTCTGAGGTGAGATAGGTTGAATGGAACGTCCCCTCGCCCTTAAGAGAGGCGCCCCGGACACGGAACTTGCCCTAGTTCCGTGAAATAAAGAAGGGGAACAGGCCGCGCCTTTGCGTTGAAACCTGTTCCCCTTTCTTTTCTAACTTGTGCCTCTCAGGCAGCTGCCCTTAGCTGCTGATCGGCGATTCTAACTCTCAGGCTGCTTTTCGAACCTGAGAGCCCACGATAAACGTCGTGCTTACTTCCACATCTCGGGGCGCACGAGGGTGGGATCCTCGACGCGGTTCGGGAAGTAGTCGAGGCACTCGCCCTCGCGGTAGACGTCGGCGGTGGAGCAGTGCAGGCCGCCGCCGAACGGGTAGGCGTCGCGCAGGTCGCAGGGGATGACGTTCATGCCCAGCTTGTCCATCTGCTCCTGCTGATGCACCTCGGAGGCCTCCACGATGACGGTCTTCGGGTCGAGGACCAGGCAGTTCATGGACAGCCACACGGAGGAGTAGCACAGCGCCGGCGGCTCGGTGTGCGCGGGCTGGGCGGCCTCGACGATCTGCCAGTCGTTGGCCTCGAAGATGGCGCGCTGCGGCTCGGGCAGCGGGCGGTGCGGGTTGTTGATGATCAGGCCCGGGCGCAGCGGCACGAAGGTCGCGTCGATGTGGATCGGGTAGGGGTCGCCGGGGAAGTTCACGGCGTGCACGCGGTACTCGGGGTAGTAGCGCTGGAACCAGTCCATGGCGGCGCGGTTGGTGGTCAGGCCGTGCTGGATGAACAGGTCCTTGCCCATGCGCATCACGTCGGCGGCGTCCCACATCGGCTCGACCTCGGTGGTCACGAAGTCCTTGTTGGCGGTGCGCACCAGGCGCTCCTCAAGGGTGATCTTCTCGTCGTAGTAGTTGTGCTTGTAGGAGCGGTCGGTCAGGCGCGGACGGGGGGCCTGGGTCCACTTGAAGTCGGGATCCTGCTCGAAGTACTCCTCCATGAGCGGCCAGTAGGCCAGGTACTCGAAGTAGCGGCAGCGGAAGGAGTTGGCGGCGGCCATGATCTCGTTGCCGATGGTCAGCAGGATGTCGCGCGGAGGCATGCAGGTCATCATGGAGTCGTTGCGGAAGTCCGGCGTGCCGATGGCCTGGTTCCACTGCAGCGGGGTCGGGCGGTCGACGACGACGCCGCGGTCCTCGAGGATCTTCACGAGGTTCTCGAGGCACTCGTTGCCGCGCTCGACGGTCTCCAGCGGACGGAGGCCCCACATGCCGCGCATCTCGGAATCGACGGGCACCTTCTCAGAGGTGGCGGGCTCCTCCGGCGGGATGACGGAGTTGTCGCAGCGGCCGACGATGACGCGCTTCAGCGGATCCCAGTCGTTCCAAGAGCTGACGATTTTAGCCATGGTTCATTCCTTTCTTGAGCACGCCTTAACCGTGCTCGCGACGATGAGGAATAATTACTATCGACAAAACCGATGAGCTGATCGGTCGGCTTTATCGATGGGTTCAATATAGCACCATTTTTGTTCACCTGCAAGAAAAAATTTCCCAGTTGAGCAACTATTTTTTTGTTGACCTGTTGTGCATACGAGCAGAATAGGAAGAGCGCGTTCTCCACCTTCGCGGAGAACGCGCTCTTTTAATACATTAAGTTAATGTCAAGGGGCGCCTATCGCACTCCCCCTGACAGGTTGCGCATCGGTGCCTAGTCGGCGACGATGACGGTGCCCGTCTCGCCGCGCAGGCCGGCGGCCGCGCACTCGAGCGACGTGATGAGCGCCTTGCCCTCCGGGTAGGCCTCGACGTACTCGATGCAGGCCTCGACCTTCGGGAGCATCGAGCCGGGGGCGAACTGGCCCTGGGCGATGTACTCGCGGGCCTGGGACACGGTCATCTCGGAGATCTGCTCCTGCTCGGGCGTGTTGAAGTTGATGCACACCTTCTCCACGGCGGTCAGGATGATCAGCATGTCGGCACCGAGCTCGGCGGCCATGAGGGCGCTGGAGCGGTCCTTGTCGATGACCGCGGGGGTCCCGACGTAGCCGTTCTCGGTCTCGAAGACCGGCACCCCGCCGCCGCCGGTGGACACGACCACGTAGCCGTCCTCCACCAGGTCGCGCACGGCGTCGAACTCCACGATGCGCTTGGGGATCGGGGAGGCGACCACCTGGCGCCAGCCGCGGCCGGCGTCCTCCTTGACGGTGATGCCCATGGCCTCGGCCTTGGCCTTGGCGGTCTCCTCGTCCATGAACGCGCCCACGGGCTTGGTGGGGTTCTGGAACGCGGGGTCGTCCTCGTCGACGACGGTCTGGGTCACGATGCAGGCGGTCGAGCGCATGATGTCGCGGGACTTCAGGTCGTTCAGGATGGCCTGGGACAGCTGGTAGCCGATGTAGCCCTGGGACATGGCGCCGGCCTCGGGGAAGGGCATGTCCGGGGTCTTGTCGTCGTTGGCCGCCGCGTAGGCGAAGGCGTTGTTGATCATGCCGACCTGCGGGCCGTTGCCGTGGGAGACGACGACGTTGGTGCCGTCCTGGATCATGTCCACGATGTGCTTGGCGGTGTTCTGCACGAGCTCGAGCTGCTCCTGCGGGGTGTTGCCGAGGGCGTTGCCGCCCAGGGCGATGACAGCGGTCTTGCCGTTGCCCTTTTCGTAAGCCATAGATTTCACCTCAATCTTTCGGTGAACCAGCCAATCTCGCTTCTAGGTTGCATGTAAGAGAGACGAGACTGCGGTTCCAAACGGAACATAACATGCAACGGATGTGATTCTAGGTTTCAGGGCGATGACGACGCCGCGCAGAAGCATTCCGTTGTCAAATCGTAGGGGCGGAGCGCTTGTCCCCGCCCACTACTTCCAGCAGGGGCGAGCGCTCTCACTCGCCCCGATAAAGCATGTTCTGGGCAGATTAGCCGCAGAGGGTGGCGTACATGACGGCCTTGATGGTGTGCATGCGGTTCTCGGCCTCGTCGAAGACCTTGGAGGCCTTGGACTCGAACACCTCGTCCTCCACTTCCATCTCGGTGACGCCGAAGCGCTCGGCGATGTCAGCACCGATGGTGGTGTTGGTGTCGTGGAAGGCCGGCAGGCAGTGCAGGAAGATGGCGTCGGGGTTGGCCATGGCCATGACTTCCTTGGTCACGCGGAACTTCTCGAGATGCTTGATGCGCTCGGCCCACACCTCGTCGGGCTCGCCCATGGACACCCACACGTCGGTGTAGATGACGTCGGCGCCGGTGCAGGCGTCCTTCACGTCGTCGGTGCACTTCACGGTGCAGCCGTTCTCGGCAGCGATGGCCTCGCAGGTCTTCACGAGCTCGGCGTCGGGCATGTTCTCCTTCGGGCCGCAAGCCACGAAGTTCATGCCGAGCTTGGAGCACACGACCATCAGCGAGCGGGCCACGTTGTTGGCGGCGTCGCCCATGAACACGAGGGTCTTGCCCTTGATGTCGTAGTTGAAGTTCTCCTGCACGGTGAGGATGTCGGCGAGCATCTGGGTGGGATGCCACTCGGTGGTCAGACCGTTCCACACCGGCACGCCGGCGTTCTCGGCCA
This sequence comes from Adlercreutzia sp. CNCM I-6216, assembly GCF_977113345.1. Lineage (NCBI taxonomy): Bacteria > Bacillati > Actinomycetota > Coriobacteriia > Eggerthellales > Eggerthellaceae > Adlercreutzia > Adlercreutzia sp. CNCM I-6216. The sequence goes on along the minus strand of NZ_CDSBIE010000010.1, from coordinate 8,350 downwards.
GATCCTCCACGTCGGTCTGGGCGAAGCCGCGGAACTCGATGCCGTCGTAGAAGCGGCCGAGCACGCGGGCGGTGTCCTCGATGGACTCCTTCTTGCCCATCTGGGAGCTGCCCGGATCAAGGTAGGTCACGCCCATGCCGAGGTCCATGGCGCCGACCTCGAAGGCGCAGCGGGTGCGCGTGGAGGTCTTCTGGAACAGCAGCACGATGTTCTTGCCCTCGAGGTAGCGGTGCGGGGTGCCGGTGCGCTTGAGGTCCTTGAAGTTCTTGGAGAGCTTCAGCAGGTACTCGATCTCCTCGGTGGAGAAGTCGAGCAGGCGGAGGAACGGACGACCGCTGAGATTGATAGGCATGTTCTGTTTCCTTTCCCTTGAAAGAGACATTTGTATCGCGCGGGGCCCCCGAGAACCGGGGAACCCGCGCCTCTTTTACGGCCCAGCGCTGGCTGGCTAGACTGGGCCGGAAAAGACGGACGAAAGAGCGCTCCCTGACGGAGCAGGCGCCTTGCGGCTTACAGAGCCTCGCGCCAGGCCGGCATGGACATGCAGCGCGGGCCGCCACGGCCGCGGGAGAGCTCGGCCGAGGGCATCTCCAGGCAGTTGATGCCCTGCTTGTACAGCACGTCGTTGGTGACGTTGTTGCGCTGGTACACCACCACGGTGCCGGGACGGACGCAGAGCGTGTTGGAGCCATCGTTCCACTGCTCGCGCTCGGCCGCGATGCGGTCGCCGCCGCCGCAGGGGATGAGCTTCACCGGCTGGCCGACGTACTCGGAGAGCACTTTCTCGAGATCCTCGTTGCGCTCGCGGATCTTCGTGCCGCCCTTGCCGTCCGGGGTGATCTCGAACACCGTGAGCGGGCCCATGATGCCGGGATGGATGGTGAACTTGTCGTAGTCGATCTGGGTGAACACCGTGTCCAGGTGCATGAAGGCGCGGGAGGACGGGATGTTGAAGGCCAGAATCGTGTCGATGGTCGAGGTCTCATCGTTGAACACGTTGTGGGCGATGGCGTCGATGGCGTCGGGCTCGGTGCGCTGGGAGATGCCGATGGCCAGCACGTGCTCGTTGATGTTCAGGATGTCGCCGCCCTCGATGTGGAAGGTGTCGTTGCGATCGTAGTAGGTCGGCGTGCCGGCGAAGTCCGGATGGTACTTGAAGATGTAATCGCCGTAGATGGTCTCGCGGTTGCGCGTCACCGAGTACATGCGGTTGATGGACACGCCGTTGCCGATCATCGCGAACGGGTCGCGGGTGAAGTACAGGTTCGGCATCGGGGCGCACACGAGCTTGCAGCGGTCGGACACCATGTCCACCAAAAGGTGGGTGTCCTTCTGGGGCAGCTCCTGCAGGTTGATGCCGGCCATGGTCTTCATGACCATCTCCTTGGTGCCCGCGTAATTGGAGTTGATGTAGTCGGTGATGATGTCGTGGTACATGTCGGTGCGGATGCCGGCCTCGTAGATCCACTGATCGAGGAACTGCTGGCGCAGCTCGGGCTTGGCGTCCAGAACCTCGGCCATGAGGTCCTCCAGGTACACGACCTCGACACCCTCGCCGCGAAGGATGTTCGCGAAGGCGTCGTGCTCCTCCTGGGCCACGGGGAGGAACGGGATGTCGTCGAACAAGAGCTCCTCAAGCGTATTGGGGGTGAGGTTCAGCAGCTCGTCGCCGGGGCGGTGAAGGATGACCTTCTTGAGGTTGCCGATTTCGCTCTTGACGTTTACTCCTTGCATGTGACTCTCCAATCCGGCGGCTTGAAGTCCGCCATCATAGTTGAGAAGCTGCGGGCGAATGCCACCCTCAGCCCATCGCGGTCGGCGCGATGGATGCATCTAATGTCTCAGAATCCGGGCCAGGGGGAAGAGGTAAAGTGGTATTAGATGAGGGTTTAACTTGTCATTACCAACCCTCTGCCAGCCTTACACCCTTAGTAAACGCCCCTTGCTACGTCTCCTTCGCCCCAGGTCAAGCGTGCGACCCGAAGCTTTTGCATCGGATGCCTTCCTTGCGCATCGACGGTGCTTTGCTTTTCGGCCCCCTAACAATTACAGCCGAGGTCGCAATTCGTCGATGAATCTAAAGTATCATCATTTTTGTTCACATGCAATAAAAAAGTTCCAATCGTTTAGGGATTCAATCAAATTTCACGAATGCATAAGATAGCACAGCCTCTACCTTGGTCGCGCTTGAGCCTGGAAGGCGGCTTATCTGAGGTGTTTTACCAGCTAAAAGTCATGTTTTTCTCATTTGACCATGTTTAATGCACTCTTATTGGCTCCATAATCTACTTTGTCAATTAGTAGAGCGTGCATCATTCGGCCTCTTCTTCCCTCATCTTTTTTCAGTTCAAACCCTCATTTTTCGTAGTGCAGATGAACAATTTTACTTCAAGGCGTATACTGCACCTGAGAAACCGAGTCGCCCTTGCGAGTCGCTCGGCCACCCCACACGCTCGCCTTCGGAAGGAGACGCACCATGGCAACTCCCCGCCCCGCTGATCGAATCCTCGTTACCTCTGCCTTGTTTACCGGTGCCGACGACGAGCCTGCGCCCGGAGCCGTGGCCATCGGGGGCGACCGCGTTTTGTGGGCCGGCCCTCTTGAAGTCCTGCCCGAGCATCTGCGCGGCACCGATACCGAAGTCGTCGACTACGGAAACGCTCTCGTGATGCCGGGCTTCCACGACGCCCATCTTCATTACTTCCACTCCGCGCTGTACCTCTCCCCTCTGGCTGAGCGCTTCGTGGGCGAGAACGAGGCCGACGCGGTAGCGCGCCTGGCGCCCTTGGCCGCACGGCGACCGGCCGGCTCGTGGCTGCTCACCCAGGGCTGGCGCGACTACTTGTGGAACCCGGCCGGCATGCCGAGCCGCGCGTCGCTGGATGCTGCCTACCCCGACCGACCCGTGGCCATGTACTCCGGCGACGCCCACACCCTGTGGCTGAACAGCTGCGCGCTGGAACGCTTGGGCATCACGGAGGAAAGCGAGCCGCCCGCAGGCGGGAGCTACGACAAAGACACCGACGGGCACCTTACGGGCATTGTGCGCGAGGCGGCAGCCATGGAGCTCATGCCGCGCATCGTGGCGGAATTCTCGCGCGAGGAGCTGCTGGACGCCTACCGCTCCTTCGAGCGTTATCTGAACGAGCACGGCATCACGGGCGTGTGCGACGTGTCGCTCATGGCGATGCCGGGCCTCGATTTCGTGCGCGACGACCTGTTCGGCGCCTTGGAAGAGGCCGGCGAGCTCACCGTGCGCGTGTCCATGTTCCCCACGCTTTTGGAAGACCGCAGCCGTCTGGCCGCCCTGCAGGCCGCCCACACGGGCCCGCTCCTTTCGGCTCAGGGCTTCAAGCAGTTCTTCGACGGCGTTTCCAGCCAGCACACCGCCTGGGTTCACGACCCCTACACCAACGCTCGCTTCGAGGGCGACTGCGGGCGCCCCACCGTGGCTGCCGAAGTGATGGAGGCGCTGGTGGCCCCGGCGGCGGCCGAGGGCTCGCCCGTGCGCATCCACGCCATCGGCGACGAGGCCATCCACCGCTGCCTCGATATCTTCGAAGCCCACCCGGTGGCCTCCCCCGCCCATCACACCATCGAGCATTTGGAGAACTTCCAGCCCGACGACATCGCGCGCATCGCACGGGCGGACGTCATCGCCAGCGTGCAGCCACGCCACATCACCCTGGATCCCGGCGGCCCGGAGCGTGATTTGGGCCCCGAGCGCGTCCCTTATATGTGGCCCTTCCGCACCCTGCTCGATTCCGACGCCACGCTGGCCTTCGGCACCGACTCCCCCGTTACCGACATCGACCCCATCGACGCCGTCTACACCGCTGTCACTCGCCGCGATGCCGACACCCACGAACCGCTTGGAGGCTGGCTGCCCGAGGAGCGCATCACCTTGGCCGAAGCCCTGCGCGCCTACACCGCCGGCAGCGCCGCCGCCGCCCAGCGCGCCGACGAACTGGGACAGCTGGCCTCGGGCATGTTCGCCGATATCGTCGTGCTGGACCCGAACCCCTTCGAGCTGGCCCCCGACGACCTGCAGCAGGCAAAGGTACAAGCCACCTACGTCGCCGGCAAGAAGGCGTACGAGCGATAAGATCACGCCTCTTTAGGCTAGCATCCTTCCTTCCGCCGGCTGCGCCAACTGAGAAGCGAGCCCGCGCAAGCAGGCTCGCTCCAATTCGATCTATGGAAAGGCGGCGGAACGAGGGGGAGGAAGGAGAACGTCCCGCCGCCAGTTTCCCTTCAGCGATTAGGCGTCGGTGCGGCCGTCCTTCTTCATGACGCCGCCCGCGGCCATGTAGCCGCCCACGAAGGCCAAGCCCAGATCAGCGAACACGCCAGTGAGAGGCTTGCCCGCGGGGTTGCCCTCGCCCGCCGACCCGCCGGCAGTATGCCAGGCGGCGTACAGACCCGGAATGGGCGCGCCCTCGGTGCTGATGACCTGCATGTCGGGGTTCACCTTCAAACCGCACTTCGAGCCGAACACATGGCCACCAACGATGGCTCCATAGTAGGGCGGCTCATCTAAAGCAAGCAGCCACTCCTTCGGATATTTGTAGGTGGCAGCGTAGTCCTCGCCCGCTGCGCAGGCAGCGTTCCATTTCTCCACGTTGTCCACGAGGACGCCCTCGCGCAGGCCAAGCGCCGCCTCAAGCTCCTCAATGGTGTCGCACTTGCGAATGACGCCAGCCTCCACCATGTCGTTGAACCCGGTGTGCCAGTCGCGCAGATACTCCGGCACGCGATCGTAGAAGGGGTCGTCGTCAGCGAGGATCTTGCCCTTGCGGCAAATCACCTGGCCAAAGTAGTTGTCCAGCATGAGCTGCTCGTACTTCGAATCGAAGATGCAGTAGGTCTTGCCGCCGGGCTGGCTCATCTCGATGGCGGCAGTCTCGCAAAGCCCCTCAGAGGAGGGCGACGCATCGTTCACATAGGGATAAACGCGAGCGCTCGTGCCGATATAGGGAACGCGGTTGCCGTCGCGGTTGATGCGCAGCCAGGGCTGGCGCACTACCTGGTTGCCGTCCTTGTTGATGTGGCAGTCCATCTCGGTATCGAACTCGTCATAGTCGCGCCACCACACGCCGCCGTCGAAGGCGCCGGTGGAATCGTATCCGGCCAGATCGGCCCCTACACCCTGGCCCATGCGGATGCACTCGCCAGTGCCGTTGGGCGGCGTGGCGATATTCGCAATACCCTGAAGAGTCGTGGCGGAGTACTTGGCCATCATGGCGCGGTTCACCTCCATACCACCGGCGCACAGGATGACGCAGTTGGTAGCGTGGATGAACTTCTCGCCCTCCTCGTCGGTGACCTTCACGCCCACGACGGCCCCACCGTCGAAGACGAGCGTGTCCACGTTGCTGTTGGCGCGCACCTCGGCCCCGTCTTTCTGCGCCTGCTCGGTCAGCAGCTGCAGGGGGATCAGGTTCACGTTGATGCCGTTGGTGGGCGTGGACATCCCCTCCCATTCCAGCATGCCCGCACCGGCAGGGCTCGGGTTCATAGGCACCCATTTGGCCCCGGCCTTCTCGTTCATCCAGTCGATGCACTTCGGGCCTTCCACCAGCATGGCGCGCACAAGCTCCGGATCACCGGTCTGCTGCTGGCAGCTCATGACGTACTCTAGGATGCGATCCACATCGTAGGGATATTCCGGATAGGCGAACTTGCGCTCTTCAGCGGCCTTGTGGCCGCCCATGTTCGAGAACACCGATGAGTGCTTCGAGTTGCCGTTCAACTCCATGTTGCGCTCTAACACAAGCACCTGGTAACCCGCCTGGCCGAGCCGGATGGCGGCGTTGATGCCCGCGGCGCCGGAGCCGACCACGATGACCTCGGCCTCCTCATCCCAGTTCTCGGGAACACTAGCCGGCTCGATGGGGGCAGCGGCAGCCTCGAAGGCCTCTCGTTCCTTGTCGCGAGCATCGCTGCCGCCAGTATCGGCCATCTCGGCCTTCGGAGCGCAGCCGGCAAGTCCCGCTGCAGCAGCCGTTCCTCCGAGCAGCGCCCCCTTGAAAAACGTTCTGCGATCGATGTTCATAGGTCTCCCCTTTCCTTCAGGTTTCGTCGCTCCTCCATCATAGGGGCGCCCCTGCCGGGAACGAGGGAGGTTAATTGCGAGCGCCGTCGGTTTCCTTTGCATCTCTGTTCAGGTTGGCAACGCACGTGTAAAGTAATCTTTACAGCATGCCGTATGAGTGGGACACTGGACGTCTCGCCGTCATGTTTGGAAGGAACGCGCCGTGAACACACGCTATCTGGAGGAATTCCTCGTCATTGCCGATGAATTGAACTTTTCTGCAGCGGCCAAGCGGCTCTATACCACGCGCCCCACCCTCAGCGAGCACCTGGCGGAGCTGGAGGATGAACTGGGCTGCAAGCTCGTCGAGCGCGGTCGGGGAAAGCCCGCGCTGACGCCGCTTGGGAGGCGGTTCCTCGGCACAGCTTCCGACTTGCTGGGGCAATGGGACGAAGTTGTCGACGAATACCGGGATCTCTCCGACAACCTGCTCACCGTTACCGTGTCGGCCACAAACCTTCCCTGGCTCGAAGCGCCTCTTCTGCGCGCACGGCACCGCATCGCCGAAAAGTGGCCCGAGGGCAAAATCGACATCGTCACCGACAACGGCCCCTTGGCCACCGTAGACGCGCTGGGCGAGCGGAAGAACGACATCGTCGTCGTAGGCTGCAAGAACTTCAGCGAGGCAGGACATCGGCTTCTCACGAAAGAGCATCCAGGATTCGTGCTGAACGCCGAGACCACTCACTTGTTTATGGCCGAGGATAACCCGTTGTTCGGACGCGATACCATTCACGCCACCGACCTTGACGGCGCCGTCCTGCTCCTGCCGCCCGACGTCCACCAGAGCTACGAGCGCGACGGAGTCGCCGACCGCTTTGCCGCGAACGGCGCTCGCGTCACGCTCAAGACGATGCCCTTCCGCGACCATGCCGAGTATTTCGCCCACGATTTCGGGTGCGCCATCGGCGTTGCGCCCGGCACCCTTGTGCCGCGCTTCGGGCTCGACCGGCGCCCCGGGCTGCGCCTGTTCGACCTCGACGATATGGATTTCTCGACGGACTTCATCGCCGTGTTCCGAGACGAATTCGTCGAAAGCCCCCACGGCCGCGTCCTTTTCGACGAGATGAAGGCCGCTGTGGCCCAAGGAGAGCCCGGAGCCTAGTTTAGCTCTCCAGGACCTTCGAAAGCTGCCAGAGTTCTTCCATCTCCTCCATGGAGAGGTCTTCCACGCGACGGCCCTGGCCGGCAGCGGCGCCTTCCATGAAGGTCCAGCGGAAACGGAACTTGCCGCAGGTGGCGCGCAGGGCCTCCTCGGCCTGGACGCCCATCTTGCGGGCTACGTTCACGAGCGAGAACAGCACGTCGCCCATCTCCAGTTCCACCGCCGCGGCAGCCGCGGGATCGGCGGCGGCATCCACTTTGCCGTTCGCGGACTTCGGCGCGGCGGCGTAGGCGGCCTTAAGCTCGGCGACCTCCTCGTCCACCTTGGCCCACACGTCGTCCACCGTTTCCCACTCGAAACCGGCCGAGGCCGCCTTCCGCGAGATCTTCTGCGCCTGTTTCAGCGCCGGGAAGCTCTTCGGCACGCCGTCGAGCAGCCCCTGGGGCGCGTCGGCCGCAGCGTCGGCGGACTCCTTCTCGGCCATCTTTATCTGATCCCATACGTCCAGCACCTCGTTGGCGTCGCCTGCCACCACGTCACCGAACACATGGGGATGCCGGCGCACGATCTTCGCGTTCACGTCGCGGCACACGTCGTCGATGGTGAACTCACCAGCGTCCGCGGCAATCTGCGACTGCAGCACCACCTGAAGCAGCACGTCGCCGAGCTCTTCGCGCATGTGCGGCACGTCGTCGGCCTCGATGGCATCCACGGCCTCGTAAGCCTCCTCCACCATGTTGCCGGAAATGCTCTTGTGGGTCTGCTCCTTGTCCCAGGGGCACCCGTCCGGCGAGCGCAGCGCCTCGATGGTGGCCACGAACTCGTTGAAGGCGGGGTGCTCGGTCGGCTGCACCTCGGCTACCAGCTTCTCAGTCACAGTATTGCTCCCTTCGATTGCAGGTTTCCGCAGCATTATAGCGCTCCTGCTTTCGCGTGCCCGTCCAACGTCTTCGAGCAGCGCCTTCCCTCCCCTTTTTCGCAGTTTCTCAAGAAGCTTGAACAGCCGCATTCGAGCTATTTCGTCACCAAATCCCCATTTCGGAGCCTTAAAAGGGGGTGCGGACAAAAAGTTGGACACTCCGGTGTCCGGATTGGAGTCCGCATGTACCCGTTGGAGACCAGGGAGCTCGCCGTGGAGGCCGTCGCGGCGG